>NZ_JBGOGX010000004.1:0-364090 GCF_054788455.1 Pseudomonas sp. ZL2
CCCGCTCCTACAGAAGTGGGAGCGGGCTTGCCCCGCGACAGGCTTCACCTCAAGTCTTCTGCAAGTCCCGCAACGTCCGCGTCACCGCCCCGGTATTGCACTTGGCACTGGCCTGCTCCGGGGTCATGTTGCGAATCGTGCGAAAATACAGCTCGCAGGTCTGCTTCTTCGCCGTCACCTGCCACTTCTGCGTACAGGCGCCAAGCGTAGCCTTGGCATCCGCCCCCGGGTTACGACCCATGCCTGCCTGCCAGCAGGCGGCGCTCAGATCCTGGCCCATCATCTTCAGCCCGGCCTGGTCGGCTTTGTCCTGGTCGCCGCCATTGTTGTTTTTGTCCGCCGCATACCAGATCGCACTCGGGTGGTTGGCACCCAGCACCGGGACCTTCTGCCCGGGCGTCGGGCTGATGGTCGCCAGGCCCAGTACATAGAGCTTGGGCCCATACTGCTGTTCGATCCAGCTGCGCACCGGCGAGCCGAAGGCAACCATCGGCAAGGATGCGCCATTGCCGGTTCGCGTCACCTCCCTGACCATCTGCACCTGATAGTCCTTGAAGTAGTCATACACCCCTTCCAGATCTTTGCCGGCGCTGGCCGGGGCCGCGATCGGGGCAATGTCGACGATGGTCTGGTAGGCCGGGGTCTGCTCGGCGGGGATGCCGTTGAAGGTCAGCAGCGTGGCCCAGCGGTCGGTGGTGTTGGAGCGCAGGTAGTCCTGGGCCTGGGTTAGCGAGTAATCCGGCGGGAAGTGCAAAAGCTCAATGCTGCGGCGCTTTTCCAGGGCCATGCCCAGGGGCAGGAAGAGGTTCCAGCTATAAGCCCATTTGCCTTCGCGGTTGAGCTGGCTGGCGCCTTGATAGGCCAGCTCGCCAGTGTCGAGCAGCGCTTGCAGGGGCTTGCTGTAGTCGCTCGGTACCCCCTGGATGTCAGCATGCAGTTTGTCGTTGTCACGACTGACCTTCACGGTCGCGCCTGTGTATCCGTCGCGTTGCACGCTCTGGGTCAGGTAGTGTTCCACGGTCTGCTCAAGCGTCCAGTCGCGAAAGCAGATGACGTTGCAGTTGTTGGGGTAGGCAAACAGCCGGTTCACGCGTTCCTGGTTGCCCAGGTCGATCCGGGCGTCGGCCTGGATGGCGCTGCTGAAGGCCAGTGTGGCCAGGGCGAAGGTCAATGGAGCAGTCTTGTGCATGCTTAAACTCCTTGTCAGTTTCTCCCCGCAGTCGGGAGGCTTGCCATACTGGAGGAATTTCCTGGGGATTGGGAAGGGGAGCAGGCTGATGAAACCGTGGTGCAAGGCTGGTATCGGTGCAGGATTTTTGCTGACAGTGCTCGGCGTTGCGCAGGCGCAGGCCGAAGAGCGTGACCTGTACCTGTTTGCCCAGTGGGCCGGTGATCATCAGACTCGGCCTTTTCGCCAGATGCTGGTGGATGCACGCGTGTATGGCGTAGTGCCAATCCATCAGCTGCTGCGTTCGGCCAGTGACTGGCGCTTGTGCAGGGCCGAGCCGTTTGCAGTGGCGCCAGCCTCGCAGTGGCCGGCGGTGCGTTCGACCTTGCTACTGCTCAAGACCCTGGGTGACCAGGGCGTGCTCAAGCGCTATGAGGTGGTTTCGGCTTACCGCAACCCGGTGCTCAACCGCTGTGCGGGGGGCGCCATGGGGAGCGCCCATACCCGTGCGTTCGCGGTCGACCTGCTGCTGCCGGACTGGGCCGATCCGACGCCGCTGTGCAGCTTCTGGCAGGCCCATGGCAAGGACTGGAACATGGGCCTGGGGCGTTACCCGTCGGGGCGCATTCACATCGACACGGCGGGTTACCGCACCTGGGGCGGCGACTTCAGCGCCGGGTCATCCTTCTGCGCCCCGGCGGTGGCCGGCAAAGCTCAGGCCAGGTGAGCCAGGCAGGCTGCCGATTGCTCGATCACCCATTCGGCGAAGCAGCGGCTTTTGTCGTTTTCAAGAATCGCCTGGGGGCTGAGCAGGAAATAGGCCGATTGATCCTGGATGAAACCGCGCGGCGCCCGCAGTTGGCCGCTGTCGATTTCATCCTGGACCATCAGGCGCGAGGCCATGGCCACACCCAGCCCGGCAGCGGCAGCCTGGATACACAGGTAAAAGTGTTCGTAATCGGCGCGGCTGCTGCCCTGAGCCGATTCGCCGCTTTGGCGCAGCCAGGTGTTCCACGCATTGGGACGCGAAGCGCTGTGCAGCAGGCGTTGGCCGGCCAGGCCCTGTTCGGGTAGCGCATGGCCGCCACTGCACACCGGGCCGACCCATTCGTCGCAGATCTTCAGCGCATGCAGGTTGGCGTCCCAGTGAAAGTCATCGCGGCGCAGGGCCAGGTCGACACCGCTGCGGGCGAAGTCGATCGGCCCGCCGGCCGCCACCAGGTGCAGGTGAATATCCGGGTGGGCGGCATGAAAGGCCGGCAGCCGTGGGATCAGCCAGCGCATGGCGATGGTCGGTTCGCACGACAGCACCAGTACGTTCTCTCGCGCCTGTTGCTGCAGGCGGTACACCGCGCCTTCAAGTTGCTCGAACACCGACAGGGTGGTGCCGTGCAGGGCGCGGCCGGCGGCGGTGAGGAAGATCGCCCGATTGCGCCGCTCGAACAGCGGCACCCCCAGCGACTCCTCCAGCAGGCGCACCTGCCGGCTCACGGCGCCGTGGGTGACATTGAGCAGTTCGGCGGCGCGCACGAAACTCTGGGTTTGCGCGGCAACGTCGAAATAGCGAAAGGCGGACAGTGCAGGCAGTTTCATATCTGTGAGAAAAACTAGCGGATTTGCCTCACTATAAATCGCTTTTGGCCCTACCCGAAGCTTTCGATAATGGCAGCGCGCAGACGTATCTGTGCATTGGCCTAGCAGATCGAGGAGCTTTACGTGAATGAACTCATAGCCGTTGCCCTGTTCACCGTGCTGGCGGTGATCAGCCCGGGCGCCGACTTTGCCATGGTGACCCGCAGCAGCTACGCCTTTGGCCGCCGTGCGGGCCTGGCTGCGGCCCTGGGCATCGCCCTTGGCGTACAGGTGCATGTGCTGTACACCGTGCTGGGCATCGCGGTGATCATCAGCCAGAGTCCGGCGCTGTTCCTGGCCATGAAGGTGCTGGGAGCGGGGTACCTGATTTATCTTGGCTACAAGTCGCTGACCAACACCACGCGGATTTCCCTGGAGGGCGGCAGCAGCAGTCAGCTTGGCGTGCTGGCGGCCTTGCGCTCGGGCTTTCTGACCAACGCCCTGAACCCCAAGACCATGCTGTTCGTGGTCAGCGCCTATACCCAGGTGGTGCAGCCGGGCAGCTCGCTGGCGATCAACTTCGGCTACGGTGCGTTCATGTCGTTCGCCCATTGGCTGTGGTTCAGCCTGGTGGCGGTGTTTTTCTCCAGCGCGGTATTGCGTCGGGCCATGCTCGAACGCCAGCGTCTGGTTGACCGGGTGATTGGCGTGGCCTTGATTGGCCTGGGGCTGGCGGTGGTGTTCGCCAATGTGCGCTAAGCGGGAGGGGTAAAAATCGCAGGCAAGAAAAAAGGGCTTACCTTGCGGTAAGCCCTTTTTAGTACTTGGTGGCTACACAGGGACTTGAACCCCGGACCCCAGCATTATGAATGCTATGCTCTAACCAACTGAGCTATGTAGCCAAGTGGCGCGCATTATTCGCCTGAAACGGATTTGTGTCAACACTCTTTTTCAAAAAAATTAACGCGCGATCAACCGCTTAGCCGTAAACGGGCTCAGAAGTCATATTTGAACGTGGTCATCAGGTTGCGTGGCGCCCCGTAGTTGCCGTACGACGACGCCATCGAGTAGTACTCGCGGTCGAAGGCGTTGTTGAGGTTGACCGTGGCGCTGAGGTTTTCGCTGATGTCGTAGCGCGCCATCAGGTTGACCAGCGCGTAGCTGCCCTGGTCGAAGCTGTGCAGGTCGAGGCCGACCTTGCTCTGCCAGTTGACGCCGCCGCCGACGGTGACTTTGTCGAGCATCCCGGGCAGGCGGTAGCTGGTGAAGGTCTTGAGGCTGTGGCGCGGATACACAGTGGCAATGCGCTCATCCTGGTTGTCGGTGGTCAGGGTGTAGGTGTATCCGGCAGACGCCTGCCAGCCCTCGGCCAGCTCGCCATTGAGCTCCATCTCCAGGCCCTTGGAGGTGGTGTCCTGCTTGGCATCGTAGACGTTGTCATGCAGCCAGATCGCCAGGTTGTCCTGTTCGAGCTTGAACAGCGCCAGGCTCGAGTTCAACTTGCCGTCGAAATGGCTGCCCTTGACGCCGACCTCGTAGCCGATGCCTTGCATCGGGTCGAGCGGCTTGTTGTTTTCGTCAGTGACCCAGGAGGCCTGCGGGTTGAAGATCTTGGTATAGCTGGCGTACAGCGCCCAGGTTTCATCAAGGTCGTAGACCACACCGGCATAGGGGATGAATACTCCGGTTTCCTTGCGGCTGACTTCGGTTTTTTCGCCGCCGTATGGACGATCTTCGGTATCGCGTTTCCAGTCGATCACCCGGCTGCCGAGAATCAGGTTGAGATCGTCGGTCAGGTGCAGGCGCGAGGAGAGGTAGGCGGCGTACTGGGTCTCCTCCATCGAGGATTTGCCGCTGATGGTCCAGTCCGGCTTGGGCTGCTTGCCGTCCCAGTCGAAGATGTTATCCACCGCCGCACCCGGCGTTGCGTTGTAGTCGTAGCGCCAGCCGCCCCAGCTCGGCACGTTTTCGTTGTACTTGGACAGGGTCACGCCGCCAATCAGTTCATGCTCACGACCGAACAGGCTGAACGGGCCGGTCAGGTACATGTCCAGGTTGTCCTGGCGCGGTGTGCCGGAAAAGCGCGTCGGCAACTGGGTCAGGCCGCTGCCGTCGGGCTGCAGGTTGCCCATGAGAAAGCCGAACACTTCGTCAAACTTGTTTTCCGAATGGCTGTACTCGATCTTGCCGCTCCAGCCATTGCCCAATTGCTGCTCCACCGAGGCGAAATAGCTGGTCTGTTCGTGGTCGTTGTAGGACCAGTCGGGGGCCATGTTGATCGAACGCTTGAGGTTGCTGCGTTCGCCGGTGCTGAAGCGGGTTGGCAAGCCGGTACGCAGCGGCGAGTCGACGTCGGTGCGCTGGTAGCTGAACCCCATGGTCAGCAGGGTGTCTTCGCTCAGGTCGAATTCGCTGATGCCATACAGCAACTGGCTTTCCATCTTGTAGCGGTCGACCCAGGCGCCTTCGGTCTTGTAGTCGGCGACCAGGCGGCCACGCACGTTGCCGCTTTCAGTCAGCGGCCCGGAGACGTCAAAGCCGGTGCCATAGCGGTCCCAGGTGCCCGCCGAGCCGGTAACGCTGGCCTGGCCCTCGGCGGTCGGGCGCTTGCGGATCAGGTTGATGGTCGCCGACGGGTTACCCATGCCGCTGATCAGGCCGCTGGCGCCGCGCACGATCTCGATGCGGTCATACATCGCCATGCTCTGGGTGTAGTTGTCCATCCGCGTGACGGTAGGGACGCCGTCGATCTCGTAGTTCTGGATGACGAAGCCGCGCGAATAATAGCTGTCGGTCTCGGCACCCAGGCCATCGCGCACGACGATCACCCCGGGGGTGGCTTCCAGCGCGTCGCTGAGGTTGGTCAGACGCTGATCATCCAAGCGTTGGCGAGTCATCACGGTCAGTGACTGCGGGGTTTCCTGCGGGGTGAGGTTAAGCCGCGTCGAGCTACTGGAGGAGTAAGTGGTATAGAGCCCGGTGCCTTCAGTGGTCGACCCCGGTGCCTTGCCGGAAATGCTCAGGGCATCCAGTTGCAAAGCGCTGCCCAGTTCCATCGGCAGGTCGATGACGAAGCTGCTGGCGTTGGGTTGGCTCAAGCGCGCGCTGCTGCCAGCGGTCAGTGCCTGCAGCGCCTGGGTCGGGCTCATGCGGCCCTTTACCCCGGGCGACGAGCGTCCGTTGAGCTGATTGGCGTCGTAGATCACCTGCAGCCCGCTCTGGGCGCTGAACTGGTCCAGGGCATCGGCCAAGGGTTGCGCCGGGATGTTGAAATCCTGCGACTGGGCCTGGGCCTGGGCAGGCTCGGCGGCCTGTACCGGCAGGCTCAGGGTGACGCAAAACAGGCTGGCCGCAAGGATGGCGCGGGCCAGCGGTTGACGGCTGAATACGAAATCGCGTGGGTACTGCATGTGTCCTCCCCCAGAGAATACAAACGATAATGCTTCTTATGTGGAGGTGTGACGCAGCAGGAACGGCAATTACCGAAAACTAAAAAAATTAATTCACCGGCTCAGCGCACGATGATCCATTGGCCGGCCAGGTGGCTGACGCTCAGGTTCTGATTGCGCGCCAGGGCATCGATCGCACTGCCGGCCTGGTCGAGGTTGAAGCTACCGCTGACCGGGCGCCGGCCGACCTGTTCGTCGATGTACAGCAGGCGACTGCCCTGATACTCGGCAAGTTGTTCCAGCACCTTGCGCAAGGGTACCTCGCGTACCCGCAGCTGCCCGTCGCGCCAGGCCAGCAGGCGTTCGGCGTCGACCTTCTCGACCTGGTCCAGGCGGCTGCCGCTCAGGGTCACCCGTTCACCGGGGGCGAGCATGCGTTTGTCGCCGGCGCTGCTGACCTCGACCTTGCCCTTGAGCAGCACCACTTCATCGTGATCGCGACCGCGGCTGACAGAGAACCGCGTGCCCAGCACCTGCACCTGAGCATCATCGATATCGACCACGAAGGGCCGGCCATCGTGGGTCACTTCAATGAACATCTGCCCTTGCACCAGGCGCAGCTTGCGCACGGGGCCGCGCAGGTCGACATCGACGGCACTGGCGCTGTCGAGGGTCAGCCGCGAGCCATCGGCCAGCTGAATCTGCCGGCGTTCGCCAACGGCGGTGGCGACATCGCTGTTCAGGCGCTGCAGCAACGGCAGTTGCAGCATCACCAGGCCGCTGATCAGCAAGACGCTGGCGGCCACTGCCCAACCGCCCCAGGAGCGTGGTGCCGCGCGGCGTTCGATCTTGTGCAGGCGGCGTGCCGGCAGTTCCAGCTGTTGCCAGAACAGCTCGACTTCGGCAAAGGTGCGGGCGTTCTCCGGGTCCTGGCGCCACTGTTCGAAGGCCTGGCGCTGCTCGGCGCCGAGGTCGTCGGCGCGCAGCCGGGTAAACCAGTCCAGGGCTTGCTGGTCCCGGTCGCCAGGTTCGGTCGGATGGGAGGAATTTGGCGATGGGTTCATGGCAGGTCAGTCTTGTTTCGGTTATGCAGGGCAGCCGCGGCGCAATGGCTCAGGGCTTTGTTCAAATGACGCTCGACCGCACGCGGGTCGAGCCCCAGGCGTGCGCCGATGTCCTTGTAGCTTAATTGCTCGACCCGGGCGAGCAGAAACACCTCGCGGGTCGGCGAAGGCAGGCCGTCGATCAGGCGTTCAAGATGGTCAAGGGTGTTTCCGGCCACGGCACTGCGCTCGGGTGAGGTTTCGTTGAGCAGTTGCTCCAGCGCCTGCTCGTCATTGACCCCACGTACCTGGCTGCGCCGAGCATGGTCGATGCTCAGGTTGTTGGCGATGCGATACAAAAAGGCTCGCAGGTTGCCAACCTCGCCGCGCTCACTGTGCATCAGCCGGACAAAGGCATCTTGCAGAAGGTCGCGGGCGGTTTCCCGACAGCGCACGCGGCGGGTCAGAAAGGCCAGCAGTTCGCTGCGATGATGCTGATAGAGCAGCGACAGGCTGCGGTTGTCCTGGTCGTCGGACATGGCGTATGCGGGCCTCGGATAGGCAGGCAGTGGAGTCTGTGAAAACGCAGCCGATGCTAACGTTATTGAGAATTATTAACAAGTGCGTCGAAAGTACGTTGGTCGAAAAGAATAGTGCGCTTGCTAACGATTTCTGGATAATTGGATCCCGCCCACCGGATGGAAGCTTTTGTCATGGCTGTGAGCACTGCCTCGTCAACGTCACCCGCCAGCACCGCGACTGCCCAGAGCAGCCCGCTGGTGATGCGCATCATCGCCGCCTGTGCCCTGGCGCACTTGATCAACGATCTGATCCAGTCAGTACTGCCGTCGATCTACCCGCTGCTCAAGGCCAACTATGGTTTGACCTTTGCCCAGGTCGGGATGATCACCCTGACGTTCCAGATCACCGCCTCGTTGCTGCAGCCCTGGGTGGGTTTCTATACCGACCGCAAACCGATGCCGAACCTGTTGCCGCTGGGCACCCTGTGCACCCTGATGGGCATTGTCATGCTCGCCTATGTCGGCAGTTTCCCGATGATTCTGCTGGCGGCGGCGCTGGTGGGTATTGGCTCGTCGACCTTCCACCCGGAAACCTCGCGTATCGCCCGGCTGGCCTCGGGTGGGCGTTTTGGCCTGGCGCAATCGACCTTCCAGGTCGGTGGCAACGCCGGCTCCGCCTTCGGCCCGTTGCTGGCGGCGGCGATCATCATTCCCTTCGGCCAGGGCAATGTGGTGTGGTTCGGCCTGTTCGCGGTCTGTGCCGTGCTGGTCACCTATGGCCTGAGCCGCTGGTACAAGGAGCACCTGAACCTGTTCAAGGCCAAGCAGGGCCAGCGCGCCACCCACGGCCTTTCGCGCCAGCGGGTGATCGGCGCCCTGGTGGTGCTGGGGTTGCTGGTGTTCTCCAAGTACTTCTACATGTCCAGCTTCACCAGCTACTTCACGTTCTACCTGATCGAGAAGTTCGACCTCTCGGTGGCCAGCTCGCAGTTGCACCTGTTCCTGTTCCTCGGCGCGGTAGCGGCCGGGACCTTCTTCGGCGGGCCGATCGGTGACCGTATCGGGCGCAAGGCGGTGATCTGGTTCTCGATCCTCGGCGTGGCGCCCTTCACCCTGCTGCTGCCTTATGTCGACCTGTTCTGGACCAGCGTGCTCAGCGTCATCATCGGCTTCATCCTCGCCTCGGCGTTCTCGGCCATCGTCGTCTACGCGCAGGAGCTGGTGCCGGGCAATGTCGGCATGATCGCCGGGATCTTCTTCGGCCTGATGTTCGGCTTTGGCGGCATCGGTGCAGCCCTGCTGGGGTACCTGGCCGACTTCAAGGGCATCGAGTACGTCTACAGCCTGTGCTCGTACCTGCCGCTGTTCGGCCTGCTGGCAATCCTCCTGCCGTCCACCGGCAAGCGCTGAGGCCCCATCAGCGATGCCGGTGGGCGCAGCTCATCGGCTGCCCGGCCAGCTCGCCGATCAGTGCCGCCAGGCATTCGGCTTCGGCGCGGTTCAGGCGGTCGCTGCGCAGTACTTGCTCGCCAACGCCGAAGCTGAAGTTCCAATCCAGGTCCATCAGGTAGTAAGCGGTACCCTCCACAGGGCTGCGCCATGTCGTGTGTGGCGCTTCGATGGCGTCGCCCATGAACTGCATGAAGGTTTCTTCGGCCACCTGAGCTTGCTGGTACTGCGCGGGCAAGGTGAAGTTCTCGCCGGCGCAGACAAACGGCTGGCCGGGCTCGAATTCGAAGAGGCGCACGATCTGCGCGGGGTCCGCTTCGATCCCGAGACGCCGGAACAGCTCGGCACTCGGCCGGTACAGCGGGCTGCACCAGAGGCTGTCATCACTGTCGCCGGTTTCATCCAGGGCATCGGCCGCAGCGGGCTCGAGCCAGCCGCGCGCCAGCAGCTGTCGCTCCAGGGCTTTCCAGTCCGTTGCGGGCAGGTGGCGATAGCGGGGGAAAATGAACTGATGATGCTCGGACATGCGCTGATCCTCTTCCATGATGGCGCGAGAGTAGCACGGCGAGATTGACGTCTGGCCCGGGCTTCACCTAGAGTGCCGACCTTCCTTTTTGCCTGTAGTCGACCCATGAACCGCTTTTCCCGTCCTCGCGCAATCCAGCCGGCTGTTATCCAGACCGTGGTGTGCGACTGGCCGTGTGACACGGTGCTCAAGCGTCGGCGCAGCGTGCTGTTCGCCTTTACCTTCTCGCCTCACCGTCACACCTCCTGACCTGGCGGCTGCATGCCCGGCGTTTTGCCGTGGCTGGCGCGCCTGTATCCGAATCTTTTTTACGGTCATGTATGCGCCTGCGCAGGTGCGATGTCGTGCCTGCGCCGGTGAGTCTGGAGTTGTGATGAATACGCGTTTGTTGCTGGGCTTGTTGTTTGCTGTCTCGGTGGTCGGTTTCAGCCTCGGGGCGAGCTTGCCGCTGGTGTCGCTGCGCTTGCTCGACGGCGGTGCCAGTACCTTGCAGATTGGTGTTGTCTCGGCGATTCCGGCGGCAGGGATGATGCTTTCAGCGTTCATGGTCGATGCCTGTTGCCGGCACTTGACCCGGCGCACCATCTACCTGCTGTGCTTCGGCCTGTGCACCCTGAGCATCGGCCTGCTCGAATGGGCTTTTTCTTCGATCTACCTGCTTGGCGTGTTGCGCCTGGGGCTGGGTATCGGCATGGGTATCGCGATCATCCTCGGCGAGTCGTGGGTCAACGAGCTGAGCCCGGAGCACAACCGTGGCAAGATCATGGCCCTGTACGCTACCGCATTCACCGGGTTCCAGATGCTCGGCCCGGCGATGCTGGCGTTGCTCGGGGCGCACAGTACCTGGGTGACGACAGTGGTGACTGCCTGCTACGGCCTGGCGCTGCTGTGCATTGTGCTGACGGTACCCAATGATCATGTCGAGCATGGCGAGGAGGGCGGCAAGAGCTTTTCCCTGGCAGGCTTTTTCCGCGTGGCGCCGGCCTTGTGCATGGGCGTGCTGTTCTTCTCGTTCTTCGACGCGGTGATTCTTTCGCTGCTGCCGGTGTATGCCACCAACCATGCCTACGCAGTGGGCGTCGCGGCGTTGATGGTGACGGTGATCCTCACCGGCGACATGCTTTTCCAGTTGCCGATCGGCTGGCTGGCCGACCGCTGCGAACGCACCACCGTGCACCTGGTATGTGGCGTGGTGGCGATGCTGATTGGCCTGGCGCTACCGTGGCTGATCGGCATGCAATGGTTGCTGTGGCCGGCATTGGTGGTGCTCGGCGCGGTGGCGGGCGGGGTCTATACCCTGGCGCTGGTGTTGATCGGTCAGCAGTTCAAGGGCCAGGACCTGGTCACCGCCAATGCCAGCGTTGGCTTGCTCTGGGGCGTCGGCAGCCTGCTCGGGCCATTGCTCAGCGGCGCGGCCATGGACGTTGCGCCCCATGGCCTGCCGATGGCGCTGACGGCCATGGCGGCGCTGTTCGTGGTGTTCGCTCGCAGTGCCCGGCGTCGTGCATTCCGGGCTCAGCGCGCCGATCAGGGCGCGGCGTAGAACTCGCGTGCCAGGTGCCTTTCAGAAACGCTCGGGAACCATGCGCGAGGTGTAGCGGGTGCTTTTGTAGCGCCCGATCTTGCCGCGCTTGGGCAACTCGATCTTCTGCTTTTGGGTGATGTCCTCGTAGGGCACCTGTTTGAGAAAGTGGCTGATAATGTTCAGGCGCACCCGCCGCTTGTCCTCGGAAACGGCCACATACCAGGGGGCCCAGGAGGTATCGGAGGCGGCGAACATGTCATCCCGCGCACGGGTGTAGTCGTCCCAGCGGGTGAAGGACTTGAGGTCCATCGGGGTCAGTTTCCAGATCTTGCGCCCGTCGGTGATGCGCTCTTTCAGGCGCCGTTCCTGCTCTTGGGGGCTTACTTCCAGCCAGTACTTGATGAGAACGATACCGGAATCGACCAGCATCTTCTCGAACAATGGCACCACCGAAAGGAACTTGCTGGCCTGCTCCTCGGTACAGAATCCCATCACCCGCTCCACGCCGGCGCGGTTGTACCAACTGCGGTCGAAGATCACCACTTCCCCGGCCGAGGGCATGTGCTGTATGTAGCGCTGGGCGTACATCTGGCTTTTTTCCCGCTCGGTCGGCGCTGGCAGCGCCACCACGCGAAACACCCGCGGGCTGACGCGTTCGCTGATGGCCTTGATGGTGCCGCCCTTGCCGGCACCGTCGCGACCTTCGAAGACGATGCAGACTTTCAGACCCTTGGCCACCACCCACTGCTGCAATTTGACCAGCTCGACGTGCAGGGCCTTGAGCGCTTGCTCGTACTCCTTGCGCGGGAGGCGTTCGTTGTTGCTTTGCTGTTCCTTCTTCTTAGCCATGCGCCAATACCTGGTCTGTGGACGGGAGGCGTTTGAATGCGGCTTTGAGTATAGACCTGGGTATTGGCCAGCGTTTGTACGCAACGCAGGCAAAGAAAAACCCCTTGAAGCATAGCCTCAAGGGGTTTCGGGCTCATCCGGATCCGGCAGGACCCAGGGAGCGGATCAGACGTTGAAGCGGAAGTGCATCACATCACCGTCCTTGACGATGTAGTCCTTGCCTTCCAGACGCCATTTGCCGGCTTCCTTCGCGCCGCCTTCACCCTTGTACTGGATGAAGTCGTCATAGGCGACCACTTCGGCACGGATGAAGCCTTTCTCGAAGTCGGTGTGGATCACGCCGGCTGCTTGCGGGGCGGTGGCGCCGACGCGGACGGTCCAGGCGCGGACTTCCTGCACGCCGGCAGTGAAGTAGGTCTGCAGGTTGAGCAGCGAGTAACCGGCGCGGATCACGCGGTTCAGGCCTGGCTCTTCGAGGCCCAGGGCTTCGAGGAACATGTCCTTCTCTTCACCGTCGTCGAGCTCGGCGATTTCAGCTTCGATCTTGTTGCACACCGGCACCACGATCGCGCCTTCTTCTTCGGCGATCGCGCGGACCGCGTCCAGATGCGGGTTGTTGTCGAAACCGTCTTCGGCAACGTTGGCGATGTACATCACCGGCTTGCTGGTCAGCAGGTGGAAGCCGCGGATCAGGGCCTTCTCGTCGTCCGCCATGTTCTTCATCAGGCTGCGCGCTGGCTTGCCTTCGGTGAAGTGCGGGATCAGTTTTTCGAGGATGGCTTTCTGTGCCAGGGCATCCTTGTCACCGCCCTTGGCGTTACGCGCAACCTTCTGCAGTTGCTTCTCGCAGCTGTCGAGGTCGGCGAAGATCAGTTCCAGGTCGATGATCTCGATGTCGCGCTTGGGGTGGACGCTGTTGGAGACGTGAATCACGTTCTCGTCTTCGAAGCAGCGCACCACGTGGGCGATGGCGTCGGTCTCGCGGATGTTGGCGAGGAACTTGTTGCCCAGGCCTTCACCCTTCGAGGCACCGGCGACCAGGCCGGCGATGTCGACGAATTCCATGGTGGTCGGCAGCACGCGGTTCGGCTTGACGATGGCCGCCAGGGCGTCCAGGCGCGCATCAGGCATCGGCACGATGCCGCTGTTCGGCTCGATGGTGCAGAACGGGAAGTTCTCAGCGGCGATGCCGGATTTGGTCAAGGCGTTGAACAGGGTGGACTTGCCGACGTTGGGCAGGCCGACGATGCCGCAATTGAAACCCATGGTGAATCCCTCTTCGTGGAGTCAGGCCTTTTGGCTGTGCAGCTCTCTCATCGCACGCGTCCAGTCGCCGGCGAGGATGTCCGGCAGCACGCCGAGGGCAAAATCGATACTGGCATCCAGCTTCTCCTGCTCGGCGCGTGGCGCCTTGCCGAGGACGAAACCGGAGACCCTGCTGCTGTCACCCGGGTGGCCGATGCCAAGCCGCAGACGGTGAAAGTCATTCTGGTTGCCGAGCTGGGCGATGATGTCGCGCAGCCCGTTGTGCCCGCCATGGCCGCCGCCCTTCTTGAGCTTGGCGACGCCGGGAGGCAGGTCGAGTTCGTCGTGGGCCACCAGGATGGCATCTGGCGGGATGCGGAAGAAATTCGCCAGTGCAGCAACGGCTTGGCCGCTGCGGTTCATGTAGGTGGTCGGAATTAGAAGACGAACGTCGTTGCCCTGATGGCTGAATTTTGCCGTCAGGCCGAAATACTTGCGATCAGCCGTCAGGTTGACGCGCTGGGCGCTGGCAATGCGTTCTACGAAAAGAGCCCCTGCGTTATGCCGGGTCTGTTCGTATTCGGGGCCGGGGTTTCCCAGGCCGACGATCAGTTGGATGGCGGTCACGTCAGGGGCTCTTCCTTGGAGTTGTGGGTTACAGCGCTGGGCGCTGTAACCCGGTCAACACCGGCGTGCCGAGTAGATTACTCAGCAGCGCCTTCTGCAGCTTCAGGCGCAACACGCGGAGCGTGAACGTTGGCAACAGCCAGGTCGTTACCGTGAGCCAGAGCGACGAATTCAACGCCTTTCGGAGCTTTGAGGTCCGACAGGTGGATGATCGCGCCGACGGCGGCGTTGGCCAGGTCGACTTCGATGAACTCAGGCAGGTCTTTGGCTTCGCAGGAAACTTCGATCTCGTTGATAACGTGGGAGATCTCGCCGCCTTTCTTGACCGGAGCTTCTTCGTTGATGAAGTGCACAGGGACTTTGGCGGTCAGTTTCTGGCCAGCAACAACGCGGACGAAGTCGGCGTGCAGGATGAACTGCTTGGCTGGGTGACGCTGCATCGCTTTAACAACGACATTTTCTTTCTTGCCGTCGATGTTCAGTTCGATAACGTGGCTGTAAGCAGCTTCGTTTTCGAACAGTTTGGCGATTTCCTTGGCCACGATGGTCAGGGATTGCGCTTCTTTGTCACCACCGTAAACAACGGCAGGGATCTGGGCGGCGAGACGACGCAGGCGGCGGCTCGCACCTTTCCCCAGGTCGGTACGCGCTTGGGCGTTCAGAGTGAAATCAGTCATTTTGTATCTCCAAAATAGCCATCTCCCGCAGGCGTTTGCGACCAGCGCCAAACGGGGTGGGCAAAAAAGCCCCGCCCCAACAACCAGTGTTGGGGCGGGGCGCTTTTCGTCAACGAGAGGTTCGCGAGGGTAAAACCCTCAGCGGAACATCGCGCTGATCGATTCTTCATTGCTGATGCGGCGAACCGCTTCGGCAACAACCGGTGCGATATCCAGTTGACGGATACGGTCACAGGCTTGTGCTGCAGCGGACAGCGGGATGGTGTTGGTCACCACCAGTGCGTCCAGCACGGAGTTCTCGATATTCTCGATCGCCCGACCCGACAGGACAGGGTGCGTGCAGTAGGCGTAAACCTTGGCAGCGCCGTGTTCTTTCAGGGCCTTGGCCGCGTGGCACAGGGTGCCGGCGGTGTCGACCATGTCGTCGACGAGAATACAGGTACGTCCTTCGACGTCGCCGATGATATGCATCACTTCGGAGTGATTGGCCTTTTCACGGCGTTTGTCGATGATACCCAGATCAACGCCCAGGGACTTGGCAACAGCACGTGCACGCACGACGCCGCCGATGTCCGGGGACACGATCATGAGGTTTTCGAAACGCTGGTCTTCGATGTCATCCACCAGAACGGGGGAGCCGTAGATGTTATCTACCGGAATATCGAAGAAACCCTGGATCTGGTCAGCGTGCAGGTCGACGGTGAGAACACGGTCGATACCTACGACGGTGAGCATGTCAGCGACGACTTTGGCGCTGATAGCTACACGCGCCGAACGCGGACGGCGATCCTGGCGGGCATATCCGAAGTAAGGAATCACGGCAGTGATTCGGGAAGCTGAGGAGCGGCGGAAGGCATCGGCCATCACTACCAGTTCCATCAGGTTATCGTTGGTTGGCGCGCAAGTCGGCTGAATGATGAAAACGTCCTTACCACGAACATTTTCATTAATCTCAGTGCTGATTTCGCCGTCGGAGAATTTCCCGACAGAAACATCACCCAGTGGGATATGCAGCTGACGTACGACACGCCGAGCCAGATCGGGGTTAGCGTTCCCCGTAAAGACCATCATCTTGGACACGCGCAGTACCTGAAGGCTGAGGGTATACCTGGATGAGTATAAGGAAAATGGCAGGGGCGGCTGGATTCGAACCAACGCATGGCAGGATCAAAACCTGCTGCCTTACCGCTTGGCGACGCCCCTGTATCTGTTGCTGCGAGCACCTGGTGCTCGATTCCTAGAGCAGACTCTGCAGCGTGCGATGCAACATCGAAATGTTACTTCCCTTAGCTACAAACCCTGTTTGGGTCTCTGCAAGAAGGGCCAAAACTTTATCAGCTTCAGCTTTGTTTGGGAAGGCCCCAAACACACAACTTCCAGTTCCGGTAAGCCGAGCATCAGTGAATTCGTTTAACAAATTCAACGATTTGCGTACCTCTGGGTAACGCTGCTCTACCACCGGTTGGCAGTCATTTCGACTGTTTCCCTTGGGAACGGGGCGCATCTTAAGGGGCAAGGAATCACGTGTCAACAGCGGATCTGAAAAAATTTCTGCTGTGCTAACAAATACTTGCGGGACCAGCACGACGTACCAGGGCTCTTCGGGGTCGACCGGGGTCAGCTTCTCGCCCACGCCCTCGGCGAACGCCGCATGGCCACGGACAAAAACCGGTACGTCAGCACCCAGGGTCAGGCCCAGCTCGGCCAGTTGGTCTTCGCTCAAGCCCAGTTGCCACAAATGGTTGAGGCCGAGCAGGGTGGTGGCGGCGTCGGAGCTGCCGCCGCCAATGCCGCCGCCCATGGGCAGGATTTTCTTCAGCCAGATATCCACGCCCTGGCTGCAACCGGTCAGGGCCTTGAGCTTGCGCGCGGCCTTGACGATCAGGTTGCTGTCATGGGGAACGTTGTCGATCTCGGTGTGCAGGCGAATTTCACCGTCTTCGCGCAGGGCAAAGGAAAGCTCGTCGGCATGGTCGAGAAACTGGAACAGGGTTTCCAGCTCATGGTAACCGTCGGGGCGGCGGCCAAGAATGTGCAGCATCAGGTTGAGCTTGGCCGGTGCCGGCAGGGTCAGGGTTGCAGTGTTCATAGATCAGTGGCCCAGTTGCCGTGGTTGCCAGTCCTTGACCACCAGGGTCACGTCGAGGTTTTGCCCGTGCAGCTTGATGCGCTCGGGCAGCCAGTAGCCGTTCTGTTCGGCGTAGCTCAGGTACTGCACGTCCCAGCCGTCCTGCTTGAGGCTGGCCAGGCGGCTGTCGCCGTCGAGGGTCAGCTGGCTCTTGCTGTCGGGGGCGGGCAGGCCGCGAATCCACCAGACCAGGTGCGAAATCGGCAGCTCCCAGCCCAGTTGTTCTTCGAGCAGGGCTTCCGGGCTTTGCGCCTCGAAGCGGCCCTGGTTGGCGACTTCGAGGGTGACGCCGCCGGGGCGCCCGGTCAGGCGTGCGGCGCCGCGGCCCAGCGGTCCGGACAGGCGGATGTCGTAGTAATCCTGGCGTTGCAGCCAGAACAGCGTGCCGCTGCCGGAGTCTTTCGGCGCGCGGATACCGACCTTGCCGTTGATCTGCCAGCCATCGAGGGTGCTCAGCTGTTGCTTGTGCTCGCGCCACAGCTGTGGGCTGCCCTCGCCCCGCAGGGCCTCGCGGGAGCCGAAGCCGGCACAGCCGGCAAGCAGGGCGATCAGGCAAAAGGTGATGCAGTGGCGCAAAAACATAGGCTTATAGAGTCTCGGATCCGGTCAGGCGCAGGACGGTCTTGCGCAGGATGGGGCTGTCGGGCTGGGCTTCGAAGGCCTTGGCCCAGACCTGGCGGGCTTCGCGGCGCTTGCCGTTGGCCCAGAGTACTTCACCCAGGTGAGCGGCGACCTCGTGGTCGGGGAAACGCTCAAGGGCCTGGCGCAACAGGCGCTCGGCTTCGTCAAGGTTGCCCATGCGGTAGTTGACCCAGCCGAGGCTGTCGAGCACCGCCGGATCGTCCGGGGTGATCTGGTGAGCCTTGTCGATCAGCGCCTTGGCTTCGGCGTAACGGCTGGTGCGGTCTGCCAGGGTGTAGCCAAGGGCGTTGAGGGCCATGGCATTTTCCGGCTCGCGGCTGATGATGCTGCGCAGATCCTTTTCCATCTGGGTCAGGTCGTTGCGTTTTTCCGCCAGCATGGCCCGGGTGTAGAGCAGGTTGAGGTCGTCCGGGTACTGCTTGATCGCCTGCTGCAGAACCTGCCCGGCCTGGGCGTCCTTGTCGTTGTTGCCCAAGGCTTCGGCTTCGATCAGGTACAGCTGGATGGCGTAGTCGGGCTGGGCGTCGCGGGCTGCGGCCAGGCGCCGCGAGGCCTCGGCGCTGCGGCCGTTGGCGATGAGGATATCGGCCTGGCGCAGTTGCGCCGGCAGATAGTCGTTGCCGGGGCCGACCAGGGCGTATTCGTTCAGGGCGCTTTCGGGGTCGTTGCGCTCTTCATGAATGCGGCCCAGGTTCAGGTGTGCCGAATCGACATGGCTGTCGCGGGCGATCAGCTCTTCGAGGTAGCCGGCGCCTTCGTCCCAGTCCTTGGTTTCCAGGCTGACCAGGGCCAGCGAGTAACGCAGTTCGTCGTCATCCGGGTACTGCTGGACCAGGCTGACGAATTCGGCTTTGGCGTCAGCCAGGCGATCCTGTTCGACCAGCATGCGCGCATAGGTCAGGCGCAGGCGTTTGTCGTCCGGGTACTGGCGAATGGTTTTTTGCAGCAGCGGCAGGGCTTCCTTGCCGCGCTCCAGGCCTTGCAACAGGCGGGCGCGCAGCAGTACCGGGGCAATCTCGCCAGCCTCGGGCGGGTGTTCTTCGAGCAGGTCGAGGGCGGCCTGGGCCTTGCCATCCTGTTGCAGCAGCAGGGCCTTGCCGAACACCAGCTGACCGTTGTCGGGGTATTTCACCAGCAGGCGATCGAAACTGTTTTGCAGGCCGGCGCGGGTGTCCGGGTCGGTTTCGAGCGCTGACAGCGCGAGGAAATCAAAGTGCGTGTCGCCCTGGCCCTGCAGGACCTTTTCCATGTAGACCATGGACTCGTCATAGCGGCCGCCGCGGGCCAGCTGGATAGCAGCGGCGCGCTGGGCGTCGAGGTTGTTCGGGTCGTTCTTGGCCCAGATCAGCGAGGTGTCCAGGGCGGCCTGGTCGGCGCCCAGGTATTCGGCGATGCGGTAGGCGCGCTCGGAAATGCCCGGATCCTGGGTCTTGATCGCCTGGCTGACATAGTTGTCCAGGGCGATGTCGAAACGGTCGCGCTGGCCGGCAAGTTCGGCAGTCAACAGGCTGTACACGGTGTCCTGGCTGAACGATCCGTAGACGGTGGGCTTGGCCGGTTGCACCGGAGCGGCATCTGCAGGCGCCTTGGCATCCGGTGAACTCGGAGCCAGGGTCTGGCAGCCCTGGAGCAAGGCAAGGGCAAGGAGCAACGCGTAGGATCTATTCATAATCGGGATTTGGGCGGCTTACCAGCGGTCGGATCATCATGACACAAGCGCCGGGGCAAACCCATAAGCGAAGGTCTCGGTAGGGGTAGACTATAGAGACAATAGCGAGCGGTGGTTGTTCTACGCCCTGCGAAGTAGGACAATTATCGGCTTCTCGTCACAATCAGCGACCTTGCATGGCCTTTCTTGCCCTCGGTATCAACCATAAGACTGCCTCGGTAGACGTACGCGAGCGCGTGGCGTTTACCCCTGAGCAGTTGGTGGACGCCTTGCAGCAGCTCTGCCGACTGACCGCCAGCCGCGAAGCCGCGATCCTTTCGACCTGCAACCGCAGCGAGCTTTATATAGAGCAGGACCACCTGGGCGCAGAGAGTATCCTGCGCTGGCTGGCCGAATATCATCAACTGAGCCTGGATGAACTGCGCGCCAGCGCCTACATCCATGAAGATCACGATGCCGTGCGGCACATGATGCGGGTGGCCTCCGGGCTTGACTCGCTGGTGCTCGGCGAGCCGCAGATCCTCGGGCAGATGAAGTCGGCCTATGCCGTGGCCCGCGAAGCCGGGACCATCGGCCCATTGCTCGGGCGGCTTTTCCAGGCCACCTTCAGTGCCGCCAAGCAGGTACGCACCGACACAGCCATCGGCGAAAACCCGGTGTCGGTAGCCTTTGCCGCGGTGAGCCTGGCCAAGCAGATCTTCAGTGACCTGGGTCGTAGCCAGGCGCTGCTGATCGGCGCCGGTGAAACCATTACCCTGGTCGCCCGCCACCTGCACGAGCAGGGGGTGCGCCGCATCGTCGTGGCCAACCGCACCCTGGAGCGGGCCAGCACCCTGGCCGAACAATTCGGTGCGCATGCGGTATTGCTGGCCGACATTCCCCAGGAGCTGGTCAACAGCGATATCGTCATCAGCTCCACCGCCAGCCAGTTGCCGATCCTCGGCAAGGGCGCGGTGGAAAGCGCGCTGAAGCAGCGCCGGCACAAGCCGATCTTCATGGTCGACATTGCCGTGCCGCGGGATATCGAGCCGCAGGTTGGCGAGCTGGACGACGTCTACCTGTATACCGTCGACGACCTGCATGAAGTGGTCGCCGAGAACCTCAAGAGCCGCCAGGGCGCTGCCCAGGCCGCCGAAGAGCTGGTTTCGGTGGGCGCCGAAGATTTCATGCTGCGCCTGCGCGAGCTGGCTGCGGTGGATGTACTCAAGGCTTATCGTCAGCAGAGCGAACGCCTGCGCGACGAAGAGCTGCAAAAGGCCCAGCGCCTGCTGGCCAACGGTACCAGCGCCGACGAAGTGCTGGTGCAACTGGCCCGTGGCCTGACCAACAAATTGCTGCATGCGCCCAGCGTGCAGCTGAAAAAGCTCTCTGCCGAAGGCCGCCTCGATGCGCTGGCCATGGCCCAGGAACTCTTTGCCCTCTCCGAGGGTTCGACGGATAAAACCCCGCAATGAAAGCGTCGCTGCTGAATAAACTGGACACGCTCCAGGACCGTTTCGAGGAACTGACCGCCCTGCTGGGCGATGCCGAGGTCATTTCCGACCAGACTCGCTTTCGCGCCTATTCCCGTGAATATGCTGAAGTCGAGCCGGTAGCCGTTGCCTACGCCCAGTGGCGCAAGGTCCAGGATGACCTGGCCGGCGCCCAGGCGCTGCTCAAGGACAGCGACCCCGACCTGCGCGAAATGGCCGTTGAGGAAGTGCGCGATGCCAAGGAGCAACTGGCGCTGCTGGAAAACCAGCTGCAGCGCATGTTGCTGCCCAAGGACCCCAACGACGGGCGCAACGTGTTTCTGGAGATCCGTGCCGGGACCGGCGGTGACGAAGCGGCGATCTTTTCCGGCGACCTGTTCCGCATGTATTCGCGCTACGCCGAAAAGCGTGGCTGGCGCCTGGAGATTCTCTCGGAGAACGAAGGCGAGCATGGCGGTTACAAGGAAATCATCGCCCGGGTCGAAGGCGACAGCGTCTACGGCAAGCTGAAGTTCGAGTCCGGTGCTCATCGAGTTCAGCGCGTACCGGAAACCGAATCCCAGGGCCGTATCCACACTTCGGCCTGCACCGTGGCGGTGCTGCCCGAGCCTGACGAGCAGGTAGCGATCGAGATCAACCCGGCGGACTTGCGTGTCGACACCTACCGCGCCTCCGGTGCCGGTGGTCAGCACATCAACAAGACCGACTCGGCGATCCGTATCACCCACTTGCCCACCGGCATCGTCGTCGAGTGCCAGGAAGAACGCTCCCAGCACAAGAACCGTGCCCGGGCGATGTCCTGGCTGTCGGCCAAGCTCAACGACATCCAGACCAGCGCGGCGCAGAATGCCATGGCCAGCGAGCGCAAGCTGCTGGTCGGCTCGGGTGACCGTTCCGAACGAATTCGTACCTACAACTATCCACAGGGGCGGGTGACCGATCACCGCATCAACCTGACCCTGTATTCCCTGGATGACGTTCTGGCCGGTGGGGTCGACGCGGTTATCGAGCCGTTGCTGGCCGAATACCAGGCTGACCAACTGGCTGCACTGGGTGAGTAAATGACGATTATTGCCAGCTTGCTCCGCGGTGCGGAGCTGCCGGATTCGCCGACGGCGCGTCTGGATATCGAACTGCTGTTGGCTGCGGCCATCGGCAAGTCGCGCAGCTACCTGCACACCTGGCCGGAGCGGATTGTCAGCAGCGAAGCGGCACTGACCTTTGCCGACTACCTGCAACGTCGGCGTGCCGGCGAGCCGGTGGCCTACATCCTCGGTCAGCAGGGGTTCTGGAACCTCGACCTGGAGGTGACCCCGCATACCTTGATCCCACGGCCGGAAACCGAACTGCTGGTTGAAACCGCCCTGCAGTTGTTGCCGGCAAGCGCCGTCAAACTGCTCGATCTTGGTACCGGCACCGGCGCCATTGCTCTGGCCCTGGCCAGCGAACGTCCGCTGTGGCAGGTCACCGCCGTTGACCGCGTCCTCGAAGCCGTGGCCCTGGCCGAGCGCAACCGCCAGCGCTTGCAGTTGAACAACGTGACGGTGCGGAGCAGTCACTGGTTCGATGCCCTGGCAGGCGAGTGCTACGACCTGATCATCAGCAACCCGCCGTACATTGCCGCCGCCGACCCGCACCTGGTGGCCGGCGACGTGCGCTTTGAGCCAAGCAGCGCGCTGGTCTCCGGCGAAGACGGCCTGGATGACCTGCGCAGCATCATCAGCCAGGCGCCGGAGCACCTGCTGCCCGGTGGCTGGTTGCTGCTCGAGCACGGTTACGACCAGGCCGCCGCGGTGCGCGAGCTGCTGGCCAAACATGACTTCGAACAGATTGAAAGCCGCCTGGACCTCAACGCCCACGAGCGCATCACCCTGGGGCGGCTGTCGTGCTGACCGATCAGGAACTGTTGCGCTACAGCCGGCAGATCCTCCTGGCGCAGGTAGATATCGACGGTCAGCTGCGGCTGAAAAACAGTCGGGTGCTGATCGTCGGCCTCGGCGGCCTCGGTTCGCCCGTGGCGCTGTACCTGGCGGCGGCTGGCGTTGGCGAGTTGCACCTGGCTGACTTCGACACGGTGGACGTCACGAACCTGCAGCGCCAGGTACTGCATGACACCGCTTCGGTGGGCCTGAGCAAGGTCGACTCGGCGCTTGCACGCCTCACTGCGATAAACCCTGAAATCACCTTGCAGGCTCATCGCAGTGCCCTGGACGAAGACTCCCTGGCCGAGGCAGTCAAGGTCGTGGACCTAGTGCTGGATTGCTCGGACAACTTCGCCACCCGCGAAGCGGTCAACGCCGCCTGTGTAGCCCAGGGCAAGCCGCTGGTCAGCGGCGCGGCAATTCGTCTGGAAGGGCAGTTGTCGGTGTTCGACCCGCGCCGCCCGGAAAGCCCCTGCTACCACTGCCTGTACGGGCATGGCAGCGAAGCCGAGCTGACCTGCAGCGAAGCCGGTGTGCTTGGCCCGCTGGTCGGCCTGGTCGGCAGCCTGCAAGCACTCGAGGCCTTGAAGCTGCTGGCCGGTTTCGGTGAGCCGCTGGTGGGGCGCCTGTTGTTGATCGATGCCTTCGGTAGCCGATTCCGTGAGCTGCGGGTCAAGCGTGACCCAGGCTGCAGTGTCTGTGGCGAGCATCATGACTGAAGCTGCGGCGGCGCCGGTCGGCGTTTTCGATTCCGGGGTCGGCGGCCTGTCGGTACTGGCCGAGATCCAGCGCCTGCTGCCTAATGAGTCGCTGCTGTATGTCGGCGACTGCGGGTACATTCCCTATGGCGAGAAGTCGCCGGAATTCATCCGCCAGCGTTGCCGTGTGGTTGCCGAGTTCTTCCGTGCACAGGGCGCCAAGGCCATGGTCCTGGCCTGTAATACCGCGACAGTGGCGGCGGTGGCAGATTTGCGCGAACAGTATTCACACTGGCCGATAGTGGGTATGGAGCCGGCGGTAAAACCCGCCGCTGCCGCGACCCGCAGCGGTGTCGTTGGCGTGCTGGCCACCACCGGCACCCTGCAAAGCGCCAAATTCGTCGCCTTGCTTGATCGCTTTGCCAACGACGTTCGCGTCGTCACCCAGCCTTGCCCGGGGCTGGTGGAGTGCATCGAGGCTGGCGACTTGAACAGCCCGGTGGTGCGCGAGCTGCTGCAAGGCTATGTGAAACCCTTGCTCGATGCCGGCTGCGACACCCTGATCCTGGGCTGCACCCATTACCCCTTCCTCAAGCCTTTGCTGGCGCAAATGCTCCCGGCCTCGGTGGCGATCATCGATACCGGCGCCGCGGTTGCCCGGCAATTACAGCGCCTTCTGGGCGAGCGCGAGCTGCTGGCCACGGGACCTGCTCGGGATGCGCAATTCTGGACCAGCGCCAGCCCCGAACATATGAGAAAGATCCTTCCAATGTTGTGGAATAAATCTGACAGTGTGCGAAGCTTTGCAATGTAAAAAAAGTGTGAAAAGCACTCAACATTGACTGAACTAACGCAACGTTGCCGATTTCTATTTATTGTCTGGTGAGACAAGAAAACCAACAACAGCATTAGGAAATAGGACGTTTCTCATGAAGAAACTGCTTTGCTTGGCTGCTCTTGCAGCCGTTACCCTGGGGCAATCTTTCACAACTCAAGCAGCGGACGTTTCGTTCTCGATCGGGCAGACCGGCGACTCGACCATGACCTATCGGCTGGGCCTGCAATCGAACTGGGATGCCAGCTGGTGGCAAACCAGCGTAGGCCGTATTACCGGCTATTGGGATGGTGCCTACACCTACTGGGATGGCGACGAGACGGCAAGTAACCACAGCCTGTCGTTTGCGCCGGTGTTTGTTTATGAGTTCGCCGGTGAGTCAGTCAAGCCCTACATCGAAGCCGGTATTGGTGTCGCCGCATTCTCCAGTACCGAAGTTGAGAGCAACAAACTTGGCTCCTCCTTCCAGTTCGAAGACCGTATCGGCTTCGGCCTGCGCTTTGCCGGTGGCCACGAAGTTGGTGTGCGCGCCATTCACTACTCCAACGCCGGGCTGCAAACGCCCAACGATGGTGTAGAAAGTTACGCATTGCACTACCGTATGCCGCTCTGACTTCAAGTGCTGCCCTGTGGTTTACACAGGGCTTGAAGGTCGCTCGGGCAATGGCCAGAGGCTGTTGAGGTTGAGGGCTTCGAGCAGTAATTCCGGGGCTCGTTCGGGGAGCCGCTGGACGATCACATCGGCGGCGCTTTCCGGGGTCCACTGTTCGGGCATGACCTGAACTCCGACCAGCGGCACTTTCAAGGCCTGGGGCGCGACAAGGGTCAGGTCGATGCCTTTACTCTGCAGATTCTGCCGCTCGGCACGAAACACTTCTGCCAGGTTGTTGCTCGGTGTTGCCGGCTGGCTTGGCTCGTAGAGTTGCAGTGCGGAATAGCGGCTGAGCACCGCCAGGACTTGTGGTGCCTGGCCTTTTTCCAGTAGCGGCACTGCAACGTTCAGGCAGTGGACCGAGGCGCTCAGGTTGCTGCTGGCGATGGCTTCGAAAATTGCCGTCGGCGAGAGGCTGGCGTCCAGGTAATCGCAGGTGCCGGCATTCACCAGCAGGCAATCGAGGGCGCCCCAGTGTGCCTGGAGTTGCTGGCCGGCCTGCGCCGCTTGCACACCATCATCCAGACTGCCGTCGAGCAACAACAGCTGCTCGGGGTTGAGCTGCGACAGGCCCGTCAGTTCAGGCGATGCCCGGCCGCTGGCCGCGACCTTCCAGCCCTGCTCAAGCAGCTGTTGCACCAATGCCAGGCCCAGGCCGCTGCTGGCGCCGGTGACCCACACTTTACGCGCGATGGGTTCGCTCACGTTACTGCCCTCTCTTCCTGCCGCGTGGGTAAATTCTTGAATGCATTCAACGCACGTTGGCGACTGCTACTGAGGTCCACAATAGGCTGTGGATAAAGGTTAGAAGCAAAAAGATCGTCAGTAATCACTGGATGGTGGATATTTTTTTCAGCTACATCCACCAATTCCGGTAGCCATTGCCGAATGAAGCTACCACCTGCATCGAAGCGTTGCGACTGGCTGAGCGGATTGAAGATACGAAAGTACGGCGCGGCATCGGTACCGGTCGAGGCGCTCCACTGCCAGCCGCCGTTGTTGGCGGCCAGGTCTCCGTCGATCAGGTGGCGCATGAAAAAGCGTTCGCCTTCGCGCCAGTCGATCAACAGGTTCTTGGTCAGGAACATGGCGACGATCATGCGCAGGCGGTTGTGCATCCAGCCGGTGGCGTGCAATTGGCGCATGGCGGCATCGATGATCGGGATACCGGTCTGCCCTTGCTGCCAGGCCTTGAGTTCATCCGGCGCGTGGCGCCAGGGCAGGGCCTCGGTTTCCGGGCGGAAGGCGCGGTGCATCGAGACCCGCGGGTAGCCAACCAGAATATGCTTGTAGAACTCCCTCCAGAGCAGTTCGTTGATCCAGGTCACCAGGCCCCGGTTGCCACTGTCGAACTCGCCAAAGTTGTGGCTTAGCGCGGCGTGCAGGCACTGGCGCGGCGAGATCACCCCGGCAGCCAGATAGGCCGACAATTGGCTGGTGCCGGCGACCGCGGGAAAGTCGCGCTGCTCCTGGTAATCCTCGGCGCGTTCGTCGATGAAGCGTTGCAGGCGTCGCTGCGCTTCATCCTCACCGGCTGGCCAGAGGTCGCGCAAGGATTGTGGGGGCGGCTGGAAACCGGCGACTTCACTGGGCACCGGGTCGCTGGCGACAGCTGTCGGCGCTTGCGCCTTCAGCTCGTTGACCAGGCGCGGCAAGCCCAGGTGCAGGCGCTCGTAACAGACCTTGCGGAACTGGCTGAAGACCTGGAAGTAGCCGCCGCTGCGGGTAAGGATGCTGCCGGGCTTGAACAGCAGTTGGTCGAGATAGCCGTGTACGGCAATGCCTTGCTGGCCGAGGGCGGCTTGTACCGCCTGGTCGCGGACGCGTTCATTGACGCCATATTCCTCGTTGAAATGCACAGCCTGTACCTGGTGTTCACGGCACAGTCGTAGCAAGGCTTGCGGTGCCTGTTGCCAGGTGTCGGCGTGACGGATCAGCAGGGGAATGTTCAACTGCGCCAGCGCTGTGCGCAGGCTTTGCAGGTTGCGCAACCAGAAGTCGACCTTGCACGGCGCATCGTCATGGTCCAGCCATTGCCCGGGGCTGAGCAGCCATACCGCGAGGGTCGGGCCGTGTTCGCAGGCCGCTGCCAGCGCGGTGTTGTCGAGTACGCGCAGGTCGCTGCGCAGCCAGATCAGTTGCATGGTGTTCCTTTGCCATTGGCGGTGGTGTTCATGGCGCGCGTCCACTGAGTCGTTGCAGGCAGTGCAGCGCTGCCTGGGGAGAGTCGAGGGCAAACAGCGTCTCGTCCGTCCAGGCCTGCAGGGCATGCTTATGAATGCTGACTGCGCGGCCACACAGGAGTTTCGGAATTTCGACGTTGGCCAGGTTTCGTTGCAATCGGGATATGTCGACCGACTTGTCGACGCTCAGCAGCAACGCCCAGGGCTGCAGATGGCCTACAGCCAGGCTCAGCTCGTTGCCGGGCGGCGGCCAGTCGAAGACCTGCACCGGAAACCCGGCATTGCTCGCCAGCCAGGCGCTCAGCCAGAGCCGTGGGTCGAAGGCCAGGTCCGAGCCGTTGACCAGCAGCAACGGGGCTCCGCCGAGCTGATGGTTGTTGTGGTAGATCCGCGTGCCCAGTTTGCTGCGCAGCCAGGAATGAAAGAACACTTGCTCAAGCCCTGCGGCAAACTGGCCCTGCCAGCGCAGTTCCAGATCGGCAAGCAGCGGCATCAACAGGTGTTCGCAGAGCGTTGCCGCCGGGTACAGGGCCATGGCCTGGTTCAGGTGTTGCTCAAGGCGGCGCTCGGCGAGGGCGGCAATGGCCTCTTTCAGTTGCTCACGCAGGCCTTGCCAGTCGCTGCCGGCAGGCGATTGCGCTGCACTGGGGGTGGCGTCCAGCAAGGATCTGACCTGGCTGACCGCGGCACCGCGGTTGAGCCAGGTGAGAATCTGCTGGATGCGCTGGACGTTTTCCTGGCTGTAGAGGCGATGCCCCTTGCCGGTGCGTTGCGGCACGATCAGGCCATAACGGCGTTCCCAGGCGCGCAGGGTGACCGGGTTGACGCCGGTCAGGCGCGTCACCTCGCGGATCGGCAGCAGCGCATCAGATGGCATTGCGCAGGCTCAGGTTTTCCGGGTGCGGTTGCAGGTATACCTGCTGCGCCAGGTAGGGGGCGGGGTGGTTGCGCAAGTGATGCTTGAGCAGCGTCAGAGGCACCACCAGCGGTACTACGCCGGCATGGTACTGGGCGATCAGTTGCTGGATTTCCTGCTTGTCGTCGCGGCTCAGGGCATCGCGCAGGTAACCGCTCAGGTGCAGCAGCACATTGCTGTGGGTGCCGCGGCTGGCGCAGCGGCGCAGGGCCTGCATCAGCTGGCTGAAATAGTGCGGGGCAAGCACTTCGGGGTCGTCGTCACGGGTCATGCTGCCCAGCAGTTTGCCCAGCGTCTTGTACCGTTGAGGGTTGTGGGCCATCAGCTGGTACTTGTAGCGGGCATGAAAAGCGATCAGGGCGCCACGGCTGACGCCATCGGTGAGCAGTTGCTGCCAGTCGGCGTAGGCGTACACGCGGGTGATGAAGTTCTCCCGCAGTACCGGATCGCACAACCTGCCGTCTTCCTCCACCGGCAGGTCAGGATGCTGTTCGCAGAACGCGGCGGCGAACAGCCCGCGGCCGCCTTCCGCTGCCGGGTAGCCATTGGCCTGATAGACCTTGACCCGTTCCAGGCCGCAGGACGGTGATTTGTGCATGAAGATGTAGCCGCAGATGTCGCCAAGATCCTTGGCCATCTGTTGACCATAGGCGCGCAACGGACCGGACAGATCCAGGCCCGGGTCGCGACTGCACACCGCCTGCGGGTCGGCTGGATCGCCGATCAGACGGATAGGTGCGCGAGGCACGCCCAAGCCAATGGCGACTTCCGGGCACACCGGGACGAACTCGAAGTGTTCGCTGAGCACCTCGTTGCACAGTCGCGAAGCCTTGTGACCACCGTTGAAGCGCACCTCCTGACCGATCAGGCAGGCACTGACAGCGATGCGGGGTTTGCGTGGCAGGTCATGAGCGTCCATGAACAGATCCTGAAAAATATTGTACAAAAATAAAAAGCTGTACAGATAAATCTCATCATAGAGATAAACCTGTGCAAGTCAAATTACTTGTACAACCTTTGTGCAGGATGTCGAAACACGCGCAGCGGGGCTGAACAGAAGCAGCCCCGATAAGCTATTCCAGGTGTTCCAGCAAACGCCGGGCCGCTTCCTGGCCGCTCAACCAGGCACCCTCGACGCGGCCAGACAGACACCAGTCGCCGCAGGCATACAAGCCCAGGTCGGCATCCGCCAGGGCACCCCATTCGTGGTTGCTGGCCGGCCGGGCATAAAGCCAGCGATGGGCGAGGGAGAAATTCGGAGCCGGGACCACGCAGCCGACCAGCTCGGCGAAGTCGCCCCACAGCTGCTCGATGACGGCCTCCTTGGCCAGGTCGATATGGTGTTTGCTCCAGCTTGCGGTGGCATGCAGTACCCAGGTGTCCATATGTTCATCGCGCCCGGGTTTGCTGCGGTTGCGCGCCAGCCAGTCGAGGGCGCTGTCTTGCACGAAGCAGCCCTGCATCGGGGTGTCGAGCGGTGTGTCGAAGGCCAGGGCAATGGCCCAGGTCGGGTCCATCTGCACGCCGGCCGCAGTGGCGGCGAGCTTGGGGGCGGCGCTCAGCAGCTGGGTAGCCTGGGGTGCCGGCACGGCGACCACCACCCGGCTGAACGGACCGTGGCTGCAGCCGTCTGTGTCCTGCAGGTGCCAGTACTTCTGGCCGCGATAGACCTCGGCAATACGGCAACGGAAGTTCACCGTGACATCCTTGAGCAGGCCGCGGGTGATGGCGCTCATGCGCGGTACGCCGACCCAGCGCGTCTGTTCATCGGGGGAGGGGCTCAGTACACCATCCTGGTAGTGATACAGCTGCGGCTTCCATTCTGCCGCCCAGCCGGCGGCCACCCATTGTTGCAACTGGTCGACAAAACGCCGGTCACGGGCAGTGAAATACTGGGCGCCAAGGTCGAGGGCGCCGGCATCGCTGCGCTTGCTGGCCATGCGTCCCCCGCTGCCGTGGCCCTTGTCGAACAAATGAACGGTCTGCCCGGCTTTCTGCAATGCCTGGGCCGCGGAAAGGCCGGCAATACCGGCCCCGATGATGGCAATAGGTACAGTCATGATGGCCTCTTCGAACCTTATGGTTGCAGACTACGCTGCCCGGTAAACCTGTACAATGCATGAATCCTGTATAAGATGATTCCGCTCGTTACCACAGGTTGGCCTATGTTTATCCGAGAGCGATCGGTCAAAAAAGTGCCTTGTTGTTAAAAATAGACCACTGGCGCGCCATGTGAGGACACAGCCATGCATATATTGCTGACCGGCGGTACCGGGTTGATCGGCCAACACCTGTGCCAGCACTGGCTGGCCCAGGGGCATCGGCTGACGGTCTGGAGTCGTCGCCCTGAACAGGTGGGCAGGTTATGTGGTGCTGGCGTGCGCGGCATTGCCCGGCTTGACGAGCTGGCCGATGACGACACCGTGGATGCGGTGATCAATCTGGCCGGTGCACCGATAGCCGATCGGCCCTGGAGTTCCAGTCGACGGGCATTGCTCTGGGCCAGTCGGATCACCCTGACCGAACAATTGCTGGCCTGGCTGGAGGCGCGCCAGCAGCGCCCTCAAGTGCTGATTTCGGGCTCGGCGGTAGGTTGGTATGGCGATGGTGGCGAGCGTGAGCTCACCGAAGCCTCGCAGCCGGTCAAGGAGGATTTTGCCAGCCAGCTGTGCATCGCCTGGGAAGAAACCGCCATGGCTGCCCAGCCTCTGGGTATTCGTGTGGTACTGGTGCGTACCGGCTTGGTGCTGTCGAGCGAGGGCGGCTTTTTGTCGCGCCTGCGCCTGCCGTTCAAACTGGGGCTGGGCGGGCCTATTGGCGATGGTCGGCAGTGGATGCCGTGGATTCATATACACGACCAGATCGCCCTGATTGATTTTCTCTTGCAGCACAAGGATGCCAGCGGTCCTTATAATGCCTGCGCCCCGGAGCCGGTGCGCAACCGCGAGTTTGCCAGGCGTCTGGGCCGGGCCATGCATCGCCCGGCGTTCATGCCGCTGCCGGCGCTGGTGCTCAAGGCCGGGCTGGGCGAGCTGTCGACCCTGCTGCTGGGGGGGCAAAGGGCGCGGCCGGTACGTTTGCTGGCCGCCGGTTTCACCTTCCGCTTCAATGATCTGCAATCGGCCCTGGATGAACTGTCCAGCCGCCTCTGAAATAGGACGTTGCATGACCGATCACGCTTTGCTGCTGGTCAACCTGGGTTCACCGGCTTCCACCTCTGTCGCCGACGTGCGCCGGTACCTCAATCAGTTTCTCATGGACCCCTATGTCATCGACCTGCCGTGGCCGGTGCGCCGGTTGCTGGTGTCGCTGATTCTGATCAAGCGCCCGGAGCAGTCGGCCCATGCCTATGCTTCGATCTGGTGGGACGAGGGCTCGCCACTGGTGGTGCTGACCCGTCGCCTGCAGGCGGCCATGCGCGAGCAGTGGAGCCACGGCCCGGTGGAAATCGCCATGCGCTATGGCGAGCCTTCGTTGCCGACAGTACTGGCACGCCTGGCCAGCCAGGGCGTGCAGAAGGTCACCCTGGCGCCGCTGTATCCACAGTTTGCCGACAGCACCGTGACCACGGTCATCGAGCAGGCCAAGCAGGTGATTGTCGAGCAGAAGCTGCCGATTGAGATGGCGATCCTGCAGCCGTTCTACGACAAGCCTGAATACATCGATGCCCTGGCCGCCAGTGCGCAGCCTTATCTGCAGCAGGATTACGACCACCTGCTGCTGAGCTTTCATGGCCTGCCCGAGCGGCATCTGAAAAAGCTCGACCCGACCGGCAACCATTGCTTCCAGGATGCCGATTGCTGTCGAGACGCTTCGCCCGAAATGCTTGCAGTTTGTTACCGCGGCCAGTGCCTGCGCACCGCCCAGGCGTTTGCGAAGAAGATGGGCATTGCCGACGGCAAATGGTCGGTGTCATTCCAGTCACGGCTGGGGCGGGCGAAGTGGATCGAGCCCTATACCGAAACGCGCCTGGATGAGCTGGGTAAGTCAGGGGTGAAAAAGCTGCTGGTGATGTGCCCGGCATTTGTCGCCGATTGCATCGAGACCCTGGAGGAAATCGGTGATCGTGGGCGCGAGCAGTTTGTCGAGGCGGGCGGCGAAGAGCTGGTGCTGGTGCCGTGCCTGAATGATCACCCACAGTGGGTGCAGGCGTTGAAGGGGATGTGTCTGCAAGCAGATTGAATGCAAGGGGCCGCTGTGCGACCCATCGCCGGCAACGCCGGCTCCCACAATGGCAATGCATGCACTCTGTGGGAGCTGGCTTTGCCAGCGATGGGCCGCGCAGCGGCCCCATCAGGCAATCAGATCAAGGCAACTGATCGTCCAGCGCCTTGTTTTTCCAGCTGTCGTTACCCGGCAGCAGCAGGTTCAAGGCAATAGCCACCACGGCACACAGGGCGATGCCCTTCAGGCCCCAGTCGTCCGGGCCAGTGCCGCTACCGATCAGCACGCCACCGATACCGAATACCAGGGTCACCGAAACGATCACCAGGTTGCGCGCCTCGCTGAGGTCGATCTTGTGACGGATCATGGTGTTCATGCCCACTGCGGCGATCGAGCCAAACAGCAGGCAGAGGATGCCGCCCATTACCGGTACCGGAATGCTTTGCAGCAGCGCGCCGAACTTGCCGATGAAAGCCAGGGTGATGGCAAAGATTGCCGCCCAGGTCATGATCTTCGGGTTGTAGTTCTTGGTCAGCATCACTGCGCCAGTCACTTCGGCGTAGGTAGTGTTGGGCGGCCCACCGAACAGGCCGGCGGTGGTGGTGGCGATGCCGTCACCGAGCAGGGTACGGTGCAGGCCAGGCTTCTTCAGGTAATCGCGGCTAGTCACGCTGCCCACCGCAATCACGCCGCCGATGTGCTCGATCGCAGGTGCCAGGGCCACCGGCACGATGAACAGGATCGCCTGCCAGTTGAATGCTGGCGCGGTGAAGTGCGGCAGGGCCAGCCATGGCGCGGCGGCGATCTTGGCGGTGTCGACCACGCCGAAGTAGAACGACAGGCCAAAGCCCATCAGTACACCGGCGATGATCGGCACCAGACGGAAGATGCCCTTGCCGAACACCGCGACGATCAGGGTGGTCAGCAGCGCCGGCATGGAGATCATCATGGCGGTGCCGTACGGCAGCAGTTCGGTGCCGTCACCCGCCTTGCCCATGGCCATGTTGGCGGCAATCGGTGCCATGGCCAGGCCGATCGAGATGATCACCGGGCCGATCACTACCGGTGGCAGCAGGCGGTCGATAAAGCCGGTGCCTTTGATTTTTACGGCAAGGCCGAGGAAGGTGTAGACGAAACCTGCAGCCATTACCCCGCCCATGGTCTCGGCCAGGCCGAACTGGCCTTTGGCGAGGATGATCGGGGTAATGAAGGCGAAGCTGGACGCCAGGAATACCGGAACCTGACGGCCAGTTACCACCTGAAACAGCAGAGTTCCCAGACCCGCAGTGAACAGCGCGACGTTGGGGTCCAGCCCCGTAATCAGTGGCATCAATACCAGCGCGCCGAAGGCGACGAAGAGCATCTGCGCGCCGGAGACGACCTGGCGCCAGAGCGGGTCGTTGAACTCATCCTGCATGCTCAGGCGTCCTTCTGCTTGGTACCGAAGATCTTGTCACCGGCATCGCCCAGGCCAGGGATGATATAGCCGTGCTCGTTCAGGCACTTGTCGATGGAGGCGGTATAGATCTGTACGTCCGGGTGGGCTTTCTCGACGGTGTCGATGCCTTCTGGCGCGGCAACCAGGACCATCGCGCGGATGTCCTTGCAGCCGGCTTTCTTCAGCAGGTCGATGGTGGCGACCATCGAGGCGCCGGTGGCCAGCATCGGGTCGATGATCAGGGCCAGGCGCTCGTTGATTTCCGGTGCCAGCTTTTCCAGGTAGGTGTGCGCTTCGAGGGTTTCCTCGTTGCGGGCCACGCCCACGGCGCTGACCTTGGCGCCCGGAATCAGGCTGAGCACGCCGTCGAGCATGCCGATGCCGGCGCGCAGGATCGGTACTACAGTAATCTTCTTGCCAGCGATCTTCTCGACCTGGACCTTGCCGCACCAGCCATCGATTTCATAGCTTTCCAGGGGCAGGTCTTTGGTGGCTTCGTAGGTCAGGAGCGTACCGACTTCCTGGGCGAGCTCGCGAAAATTCTTGGTGCTGATATCGGCGCGGCGCATCAGGCCGAGCTTGTGGCGGATCAGCGGATGGCGGATCTCACGGGTAGGCATAGGGAAAAGCTCCGGGGGGCGGGCAAAAAACCGCGCTAGATTAATCTATTCAGCCATGCATGTCCTCAGGCTTACTGGACGTTAGTCCAGAAATGCTTGATCTGATGCGACGGGATGCGTACCTTTGCCCGCTTTTCTCAATTGCCGCCCCTTGGAGAGCGCCATGTCCGCCGATCTCGAGCACATCCGTCAAGTCATGCGCGAGGCTGACTGCCTGCACACCGAAGCCGAAGTCGAAGCAGCCATTGCCCGCGTGGGCGCGCAGATCACCGAAGTGCTGGCCGATAGCAATCCGGTAGTCTTCTGCGTGATGAACGGCGGTTTGATCTTCGCCGGCAAGTTGCTGACCCATCTGCAATTCCCGCTGGAATCGTCCTACCTGCACGCCACCCGCTACCGTAACCAGACCAGCGGCGGTGACCTGTTCTGGAAGGCCAAGCCGGAAGTCTCGTTCATTGATCGCGATGTGCTGATCATCGACGATATTCTTGACGAAGGTCATACCCTCAGTGCAATTATCGATTTCTGCAAACATGCCGGTGCTCGTGCCGTGCATACTGCCGTCTTGATCGACAAGGACCATGACCGCAAGGCCAGCGCCGACCTCAAGGCCGATTTCTGTGGCCTGAGCTGCGTTGACCGTTACGTGTTCGGTTATGGAATGGATTACAAAGGATACTGGCGCAATGCTGCTGGTATTTACGCCGTCAAAGGACTCTGACACATGCGCCAGCCCGGCTTTCTTGATCAAGCGCTGTTCGCCGAGCTGGCCGCCAAGGCTGCGGCAAATCCGCGCGGTCGCCAACATTACAACTTTCACGAGATGGAAGAGCCCTGCCATCGCATGGCTGTAGGGTTGCAGCCTTCTACCTATATTCCCCCGCACCGCCATCAAGCATTGGACAAGGCTGAGTGCCTGCTGGTGCTGCGTGGCAAGCTGGGGTTGCTGGTCTTCAATGATCAGGGCGAGGTGGTGGAGAAGCGTATTTTGCAGGCGGGCGGGGAATGCCTGGGTGTTGACCTGCCGACTGGTGTTTTCCATGGCCTGGTGGTGCTCGAGCCAGACACGGTGATGTTCGAGTGCAAGGCTGGACCTTTCCGGCCGGTGGCGCAGGGGGACTTTTCTACCTGGGCGCCGCGCGAAGGCGAACCCGGTGTTGCCGAGTATCACGCCTGGATGCGCGCGCAGTTCGATTGAAATTGCGATGACGCAGTCCCATGCTAGAGTGCCAGGCTGCCCCCAAGGAGCCTGTCATGCGTGCATTTTTCCCCTTGTTGTTCCTGCTGAGCCTGCCGCTGGCCGCGGCGCCCCTGCACAGCCAGTTCCTGCCGCCCGATGACCTTGGGGTGCGCAAGGAAGTGGCAGATTCGCAGCAGTTGCTGCAGGTCACCAGCTACTCGGTGGTGGTGGGCAATCAGCGCCAGTCCAACCAGCAACCGATCCCCGTCACTTCGCCGTTGATCCTGCGCCTCAAGGGCAAGCCGCTGAGCAAGGGTGCGACCATCAGCCAGGTGCTGATCAGCTTCGATGCCGAAAGCAAAAGCCTGAAAAAGCCGGTGTTCGACGACAAGAGCAAGACCCTGACGCTCAACTACCCGCTGGCCCAGTACCGGGTGATGCTCGACCTGCTGCGCAACGATACCGTCTATGTGCAGTTCCTCAGTTACCCCAATGGCCACATCTGGGCGGATCTGCACACTGGTAGCGTACGCGCGCGTTGAGTGCCGGCGCTGCCCGGGGGTAAACTGCCGACCCGTGAAAATGTCCGTGATGGTTCAGTTGGAGTCGGCAATGCGTAAAGACAAGAAGCAAGTGATTGGTGATGAGATCAGCGACGACTACATCAAGTCGTTCCTCCAGTACGAGCCGGCTGATGCCGTTACTTCGCCGTCGCATCACAAGCTGATCAAGGGCTACCGCGGCCTGCGCATCGATGACTTCGAGCGCTATGTCGGCTTCTTCGTCGCAGCCGGTTATGACCTGGACGGCAAGGACGAGCACGGCCAGACCTTCGTCGAGATCATCAAGGACCAGCGCAACGCCGCCGAGTACATCGAGATCATCGATAACGCCCGCGGCTGATAAAACAGCGCCCATAAAAAAACGCCCCGAAGGGCGTTTTTTTATGCCGGCAAGTTACGCGTAGCTCTGTGCCGGGCTGCTTTCGACCAGGCCCAGGACCTCGTCGTTGTGCGCGCTGATCTTGTGATACAGGGCAGCGTCGGTGGCCAGGACCTTTTCCCGGGCGGGGAAAATTTCCTTGAGCTTGGCAGCCCAGGCGCCCTTGGTCTGTTCGGGGAAGCAGCGCTCGATCAGTTCCAGCATGATCGACACAGTCACCGAAGCACCCGGCGAAGCACCGAGCAAGGCGGCCAGGGAGCCGTCCTTGGCTGCGACCAGTTCGGTACCGAATTGCAGGATGCCGCCTTTTTTCGGGTCTTTCTTGATGATCTGCACGCGCTGGCCAGCCACTTCCAGGCGCCAGTCCTCGGCTTTGGCCTCGGGGTAGAAGCGGCGCAGGGAGTCCAGCCGCTGCTCCATCGACTGCATCACTTCGCTGACCAGGTACTTGGTCAGGTCCATGTTGTCGCGGGCCACGGCCAGCATCGGGCCGATGTTGCCCATGCGTACCGACAGCGGCAGGTCGAGGAACGAGCCGTGCTTGAGGAACTTGGTGGTGAAGCCGGCATACGGGCCGAACAGCAGCGAGGTCTTGCCGTCGACCACGCGGGTGTCCAGGTGCGGCACCGACATCGGTGGCGAGCCTACCGCAGCCTGGCTGTAGACCTTGGCCTGGTGGCGCTTGACTACTTCCGGATTGTCGCAACGCAGCCACTGGCCACTGACCGGGAAGCCGCCAAAGCCCTTGCTCTCCTCGATACCCGACAGTTGCAGCAGCGGCAGGGCCGCGCCACCGGCGCCGAGGAACACGAAGCGGGCGTCGACTTCACGGCTGCTGCCGCTGTTGACGTCCTTGATGCTGACGGTCCAGCCACTGCCGTTACGGCGCAGGCCGGTGACCTTCTTGCAGTACTTGACCTGTGCTTCGGGAGCGTTGGCCAGGTGCTTGAGCAGCTTGTTGGTCAGCGCGCCGAAGTTGACGTCGGTGCCTTTCATGACGCGGGTGGCAGCGATCTGCTGGTCGGCTGGGCGACCTGGCATCATCAGCGGCATCCACTCGTTCATCAGCGCCTTGTCTTCGGTGTATTCCATCTCGGCGAAGGCATGATGCTGCTTGAGCATCTCGAAGCGCTTCTTGAGGAAGCTGATGCCCTTTTCGCCCTCGACGTAGCTCAGGTGCGGCACAGGGTTGATGAACGCCCGTGGCGAGCTGAATGCGCCTTTTTTGCTCAGGTAGGCCCAGAACTGCCGGGACACCTCGAACTGGGTGTTGATGTGCACCGCTTTCTTGATATCGATGCTGCCGTCGGCGGCCTGTGGCGTGTAGTTCAGTTCACACAGCCCGGCATGGCCGGTCCCGGCGTTGTTCCACGGGTTGGAACTTTCCGCGGCACCCGAATCCATCAACTCGACGACTTCCAGCTTGATCGCCGGGTCGAGTTCCTTGAGCAGTACGGCCAGGGTGGCACTCATGATGCCTGCCCCTACCAGTACTACATCGACTGCTTCGTTCTGCGCCATTAACGCGTCTCCAAAATCTTCAGCACCAAATTGACAGCATAGGATCCCTGGCTTGCCAGGATCGCCATGTCCGATTCTTCGCAGTTTTTGCAACTTCAGCGGACACCACCAACCGGGCTTTGCGTTGCCTATGAACGCATTTTACAGCCGGTGCGGCAATTCGACTTATGGTCAAGGTATCCGTCGTGCGTTATGGACCGGTTTCAGGCACCCATTGCAAATGAGCGCTGTTGCCAGCTGTTCAGGGCTGTTCGGGACACTTTAGGTGCTTTTGCACATGCCAGACTGTTCATTGCTCGCCACACTCTCGTGAAGTTGTGAAAACCCGTTTTTTCACGCTCTTTTGGAGACGTGAACCTCAAAATGGACTGCGCGATGGCAGACCCGGCAGGTTCAGGCAGAGCAGAGGGCCGAATGACGCAGGCACACTGGCTGGTGCAAGACCTGTGTGGAAGGCTCTCTGTGGGCGGTGCGGGGGATGCGCAATGCTGGGCATTGGCGGTACTGCGAGGCCCGATCAGGAGACGTCCTTATAATCGGGGGGAGATTATAGCGATGTCGCGGGCAGAAAAGCTCTTTATTAGCGACTTTTATTGAGGCAAAACTCAGGCGGCGAGGCTGCGCTGCAGCCAGTTTCCGCTGACACGCTTTGAAACACGGGCGCTGGCGGGCAGCGGGCGGTTAAGCCAGGCCAGGCGAATTTCGTTGATTTCCACCCAGCCGCTGGTCGAAGGAGCCTGCGCACACTGCTTGAAGGCCTGGCAATGGCCCAAGGCGTCGAGGCGGGCGAAGCAGCGTTGCGGATTGCGTTTGAACAGCAAGGCCAGGAGCGAGGACATGGCGAGGTATCCCTGTGAAGAACTGAGGCAAGGATAACCGAGCAGTGATGAAACGATTGTGACAGCGAACCGGGGCTGGGCACGCCTGTCTTATTCACTAATGGCACGCCGATAGCTGGGCTGCCCCGTGCTGGTTATACTGGCGGCCTTTGCTGCCTATTCTGGAGAGATGAGCATGTTGCAACGTTTGTTGTTCGGTTTGATCGCGGTGACCAGTCTGACCCTGGCCGGTTGTGCCCACAGCCCGCAACAACTCAGCCCGCAACCGAAACTCAACGCCCAGCTGGCGCCGGTCGGCCATGGTCAGCCGGTGGTGGTCAAGGTGGTTGATGGCCGTGCTTCGCAAACCCTGGGCACCCGTGGCGGCCTGTACCCGGAAACCAGCGCCATCACCGTGGCCGGCAACGACATCCTGCCAAAACTGCAGGCCCAGGCCGAAGCGGCGGTGCGTCTGCTGGGCTTCACCCCGACGCCGAACGCCTACAACGCGCCCCAGCTGACCGTGACCCTGGCCGAACTCAAGTACCAGTCGCCAAAAGAAGGCATGTACGTGACCGAAGCCACCATCGGTGCGACCTTCAAGGCTGACGTGGCCAACGCCAACCGTCGCTACAGCGGCCGTTACGGTGCTTCGCTGGACCAGCGCTTCGGCATGGCACCCAACCAGGAGACCAACACCAAGCTGGTGGGCGATGTGCTCAGCGATGCGCTGACCCGTCTGTTCAAGGACCAGGCCATCGGGCAGATCCTCGGCGAATAAATCCCAACAGCAAAAAGCCCGATGTCTGCGTGGCAGGCATCGGGCTTTTGCGTTTCTGGGCGCTCAGGCGGCTTCGACGTAGAAGTCCAGCATGCTGATGCCGGTCGGAACGTCGACTTCGGGCAGATCATCATGAGCGTGCCCGCCCAAGGCGCAGTACACCAGCCATTGGCGGTCCTGGACGTTGAACGCCAGGCCGTCGATCAGCGCCTGCTGCTCGTCGCTCTGGGCGATCAGGTAGAGGCGGTCCTGGTTTTCGGCGTGCAGCATGACAAGCTCCGGTGGGTGACGACGGCCGATAGAGTGGCGTGCCTAGATGACGAGCGTGTGACGGTGCGAATTAATCGTCGTTTGTCGCAAAGGGCAGGCAGGGGCACGGGGCTTGGGTAGAATGCCCGCCGTGTCGAAAGTATCGATGTACTTCTTTTGAGGTTTTGCGATGTCGTTGCAAGTGATCTGGGGGCTGTTTGCCGCCCATCCGGCCAAGCTGATCAACCTGCTGGCTCTGGTGCTGACCTGCCCGGGCGGCTTGCTGCTGCACAGCGCCCGCCGCCGCGCGGCGCAAACCCTGGCGGGCATGGCCGCCGATGAAGTGGTGGTCGATGGCATGAGCCTGCGCATCAACCGTTTCTACTACATTCTCGGTTTTGCCTTTTTGGCGCTGGCCTTGTTGCTGTCCTGGTTCAGCACCTGGGTGTGATCGGGGCTGCTTCGCAGCCCATCGCTGGCAAGCCAGCTCCCCCAGAGTGTTCCTGTGGGAGCTGGCTTGCCAGCGATGCAGGCGACGCGGTGCGACCTAAAGCGCCAACCCCGCCTTGACCCGGTACTGATTGCGTACCGGCGTCGCATACTGCTGCACCAGGTACGGCCGCTGCTCGGCCGGACAGGCGTCCAGGCGGCGTTGCCATTCGGCCTGGGCGCGGGCCAGTTCATCGGCCGGGAACACCTTGGCCGCTGCCGGCACGTCCAGCGCCGGATCGGCATCAGCCCATTGCGCATACGCCAGGTAATGCACCGGGAACAACCGGTAGCCGGCCAGAATCTGCCGATCGATCTCGGCGGCCAGTTGCTTGGTGTCCTCGACAAACGCGGTCACCGGCGGGGCAAAGTTGATGTGCACACGGCCTTTGTAGCCAGTAATGCCCTGGGCAATGCTGACGTCATCTTCACCGGGGGCCTTGCTGTAAGTGCCGGTGGTGGCGCGAATGTACAGCTCGCGGGCCTTGGCCTGGTCGCACGGGTCGTACTCGTAACTGATCGACACCGGGCTCAGGTTCAGCGACTGGATCACTGCGCCGAACGGCTCGTCCTTGCGGCTCATGTGGAACATTTTCAGGATTGCCGAATCGGTACGGTCATCACCATCCTTGGCCCGGCCTTCGGCCTGGGCGATCCAGATCGACTGGCAATCATTGCGGATCGAATGGTTGATGTAGGCTGAGAGCAACTGGTAAGCAGCAAGCTTTTCCCGGCGGCCACTGATCGAGCGATGAACGATAAAGCTCTTGTTCAGGCGCATCATGTCGCTGACGAACGGCTTTTGCAGCAGGTTGTCGCCGATGGCGATCCGCGGGGTCGGCAGGCCGGCGTGGTACACGGCATAGTTGACGAACGCCGGGTCCATGACGATATCGCGGTGGTTGGCCAGGAACAGGTAGGCGGTACCCGACTTGAGCTGCTCGACGCCGGTGTAGGTCACGCCGTCGGTCGCCCGCTCGATGGTGTGGTCGACGTAGTATTCGACCTTGTCCTGCAGGGTCGAGACGCAGCTGACCCCGGCAAACTCTTTACGCAGGCGCCGGGCGATCAGCGGCTTGAGCAGCCAGCCGAAGGCCCCGGCCATGCGCGGGAAGCGGAAGTGGGTGAGGATATCGAGGAATGCCGGGTCGCTGAGCAGCCGTGCCAGAACGGCAGGGACTTCAGCGTCGTCGTACGGTCGGATGGCATCGAATTCGCCCATCATGCTCTCTTGTTGGAAACGGCTAGGGTAATAGGTAGGGGCCGGGGTCTGAAAAACGGCTCAGACACACTCAGGACCTGTAAATAGACCGGCAATTATACGCACAAGTCACTCGGGAGGCCGCGATGCTGGAGACAGCGTTCTACGATTGTCCTTATTGTGGTGAAGAAGTCGAGACGACGGTGGACCTGTCGGGCGGTGATCAGGAGTACATCGAGGACTGCCAGGTGTGCTGCAAGCCGATCAGGTTCGTGCTGCAGGTGCATGGCGAGGAATGGATGCTGGACGTTTATGGTGAGAATGACTGATGCGGCGAATCTACGATCCCGAAAGCCTGCTGGAAGCCGAAATGCTCATCGGCATGCTCGCCAGTGAAGGCATCCCCGTGCACCTGGTTGGCCGCGACCTGATGGGCGCCATGGGCGACCTGCCGATGCACGGCCTGCTGGGCCTGGCGGTCGCCGATGAGCAGGCCGACAGCGCACGCCAGCTGATCGCCGCGTACAATAGCGCCCAGCCACTTGCGGGCGACGAACCGGAGAACATCCCCGGAACCCTGATTTGCTAGGTTTTTGCCCTCATGTGTGGACGTTATGCACTGTTTCGCTGGTCTCCCGCCTTTGCTGCCTTGCCGGGATTTCCCAGTGACCAGCAGGCGCAATGGAACATCTCCCCCGGCGCTTCGGTGCTGATTCAGCGCCGCCTCGACGATGGTCAGATGGAACTGGCGCGGGCACGCTGGGGGCTGACTCCCGCCTGGCTCACCGATTTATCGCGCACCCCGGCTCATGCCCGGGCCGAGACCCTGGCCGAACAGCCGATGTTTCGTGAAGCCTTTCGCCTGCGCCGCTGCCTGCTGCCGGCCAACGGTTTCTACGAGTGGCGTGGCACCCAGCGCAAACGGCCGTACTGGCTGACGCCGGGGGAGGGCTCTTCGCTGTTTTTTGCCGCGATCTGGGAGGCGTATCCGGTGCAGGACCAGGTCTGGCTGAGCACCGCAGTGGTGACCCAGGCAGCGCTGAGCCAGCGTCGGCCGCTGATTCTCGATGCGGCCGGGCAGGCAGCCTGGCTTGATCCCGAAACCCCGCCAGCGCGCTTGTACGAGCTGCTGGCGGGCGGCCAGGCACCGCTGCGTGAGCGGGTGTTGGCCAATATGGTCAACGATCCGAAGCTTAATGGGCCGGAGTGTTTGACCCCGGCTTGAGGGTGCTTGAAAGGGCTTCGCCGGCAAGGCCGGCTCCCACAGTGGAGTGTGTGTACTGACCTTGTGGGAGCTGGCCTTGCCAGCGATGGGCTGCGAAGCAGCCCCAAGACCTCACACCCTGAACTGATTGATCAAGCGCCGCTGCTGCTCGGCCAGCTTGGTCAGCTCGGCACTGGCGGTACTCGACTCATCCGCCCCGCCAGCTACCTCGTTAGCCACCTGGCCGATATTGATCACATTGCGGTTGATGTCTTCGGCCACCGCGCTCTGCTCTTCGGCAGCGCTGGCAATCTGCGTGTTCATGTCGTTGATCACCGATACCGCCTGGGTGATGCTCTCCAGTGCCTCGGCGGCGCGGGCGGCCTGCTGCACGCTGTCGTCGGTCTTGCCCTGGCTGTCTTCCATCACCCGCACCACATCGCGGGTACCCTGCTGCAGTTGCTGGATCATCTGCTGGATTTCTTCCGTGGCCTGCTGGGTTTTCTGTGCCAGGTTACGCACCTCGTCGGCCACCACGGCAAAACCACGGCCCTGTTCACCCGCGCGGGCCGCCTCGATGGCGGCGTTGAGCGCCAGCAGGTTGGTCTGCTCGGCAATCGCGCGGATGGCGATAAGGATGGCGTTGATGTTTTCGCTGTCACGGGCCAGATTCTGCACCACGCCGACCGCGCGGCCGATTTCCTCGGCCAGGGCGCTGATCGAATGGGACGTATCGCGCACGATGGCCAGGCCCTGGTGGGCCGCATGGTCCGCATTGCTGGCGGCCTGGGCCGCATGGGTGGCGTTGCGCGCCACGTCCTGGGCAGTGGCGGTCATCTCGTGTACGGCGGTGGCCACCAGGTCGATCTCGGCCATCTGCTTGTGCACGCCCTGATTGGTGCGGATGGCGATGTCGGCGGTGTGCTCCGAGGAGTCGCTGACCTTCTGCACCGAGGCCACCACCTGGCTGATCATCGCCTGCAGCTTGCTCAGGAAAGTGTTGAAGCCCTTGGCGATCGAGCCCAGTTCGTCGGCGCGATCGCTGCTCAGGCGGCGGGTCAGGTCGCCTTCGCCCTGGGCGATGTCATCGAGCATCGCCACCATCTGCCGCAGCGGCCGGGCAATGCCGTGGGCCAGCAGCCAGATCACCAGCAGGCCAAGGGCGGCGATGCCCAGGCCGACCACGGTCATGCCGGTGATGTCGGTGCGGCGCTGGGCGCTGAGGTCGCTTTGCAGTTTTTCCACATCGGCCATCACTGCGCTGATCGGCAGCTCCAGCAGCAGGGTCCAGCGGGCGTCGGTATTGGCGATCTTGAACGGCAGGTACAGCTCGATGCGGCCAGCGGCCTGATCGACTTCGTAGTGCAGTTTTTCGCCGCTCAATTGTGCCAGGGTGCCGGCGGCATTGGCGTCGAGGACGTCGCTGGCTTTCTCGCCAAACTTGCCCGGGTCTTTGGTGAAGGCCACCAGGCGGCCGTTGCCGGACACCAGCGCCAGTTCGCCGGCGCCGTCGTACAGCTGGCGGTCGGCGGTAATGAGCAGTTCCTGGATGAAGTTAACCGAGAGGTCGGCGCCGGCGATGCCCTGGAACTTGCCGTCGATCATGATCGGCTCGACGAACGAGGCGAGCATCACCACCTTGTCGCCGACCTTATAAGGCGCCGGGTCGATGACACAGGCTTTCTTCGATTCCCGCGGGCACAGGTAGTACTCACTGGCGCGCACGCCGGTGGCAAGGATGGTCTGGTCATTGACGTCGGCCAGCTTGTCCAGGCCCAGGCTGCCGTCTTCGTTGCGGAACCACCAGGGCAGGAAGCGCCCGGTGGCGCTGTCGATACCGGTGACCGAGGTACCGGCGAAGCGCGCGTCATCGTGGTCCAGGGCATTGGTTTCCCAACCCAGGTAGGTGCCGAGGATCAGCGGGTTGGTCAGCGCCGTCTGCTTGAGCAGGGCAATCAGTTGTTGGCGTTCGATCTTCAGCAGCGGATTGCCGCTGGCGTCCTGCATGCCGAGCATGGCGTTGCTGGTGGCAAGGCCGCGGGCAATCAGCAGCGGCGCTTCCAGGCCGCGCTGGATCTCGCTGACCTGAGTCCGCGCCAGGGCGGTCAGGCGCTGCTCGATCACCGCTTCGAACTGCTGCTGGGTGCGGCTTTGCACCAGCTCCTGGGTGCGTTCGCCGGAGTACACGGCGTAGAGCACCAGGGCAGCGACAATACTCAGGACAATGGCGCCAGCCAGGGCGGCGACGGAAAACTGGATCGACCGGAACTTCATGTGGGGCTCCAAGCGCAAGGAAAGGCGTCTGCCTTGCGTTATCGGCCCGGCGGGGCGAAAGCATGAGCACCGTCTGGAGAAATCTTCATCAGGGATATGGCGGGCTCAACCGAGTCGGCCTAGGATACGCGGCATGTTCGAAGGGAGTGTTTTCATGCGTAAGTCATTTGTAATCGGTGCATTGAGCGCCAGCGTCCTGCTCGCTGGCTGCCAGGCGGTGAACACCACCAGCGGCGGCGCCGTGGGTGTCGAGCGTACGCAATACATGTTCCCTTTGCTTTCGACCGCCCAGGTCAATCAGATGTATGCCCAGTCCTACCAGCAAACCCTGGGCGAAGCTTCGAGCAAGGGGATACTTGACAAGAGCAGCGCCAATGCCAAACGCGTGCAGACCATTGCCAACCGCCTGATTGCCCAGGCCCCGCAGTTCCGCCCGGATTCGGCGCAGTGGAACTGGGAAGTGAACCTGATCAAGAGCGACGAGCTCAACGCCAGCTGTGGGCCTGGCGGCAAGATTTTTGTCTACAGCGGCTTGATCGAGCAGCTCAAGCTCACCGATGACGAACTTGCCGCGGTGATGGGCCATGAAATTGCCCACGCCCTGCGTGAGCACGGTCGTGAAGCCATGTCCCAGGCCTACGCTGTGCAAATGGGCCGACAGGGCGCCAGCATCTTGCTCGGTGTTGGAGAGAGCAGCATGGCGCTTGCCGACGCGGTGGTGCAGTACAGCCTGACCTTGCCTAACAGCCGCGGCAACGAGAACGAAGCCGACCTGATCGGCCTGGAACTGGCCGCCCGTGCCGGTTACAACCCGAATGCGGCGATCAGCCTGTGGGACAAGATGGCCCAGGCTTCGGGCAGTTCGCAGCCAGAGTTCACGAGTACTCACCCGGCGTCGGCCAGCCGTCAGGCGTCGTTGCAGGCGGCGATTCCGAAGGTGATGCCGTTGTACGAGCAGGCCCACAAGTAAGTTATAGCCGGGGCCGCGCTGCGGCCCATCGCCGGCAAGACCGGCTCCCACAGGGTCCTGTGTATACAAGGCCTGTGGGAGCTGGCTTGCCAGCGATGAAGTCACCACCGGTCAGCCTATCCAGCCACTGACCTGCATCGCCGAATACACCGCCACAGCGGCCAGGACGAAGAACGCGGCCGAAGCCAGGCGGCGGATCAGGATCAGCGGCAGTTTCTCCGCAGCAAAGTTACCCGCCAGTACCACCGGCACGTTGGCAATCAACATGCCCAGGGTGGTACCGATGATCACCATGATCAGGTGCGGATACTGCGCCGCCAGCATCACCGTGGCGACCTGGGTCTTGTCGCCGATTTCAGCGATGAAGAACGCGATCAGGGTGGTCAGGAACGGGCCGAAGCGCCGTGCCGTACTGGATTCGTCGTCATCCATCTTGTCCGGAATCAGCGTCCACAACGCCGTGGCAGCAAAGCTGGCCGCGAGAATCCAGTGCAGGGTAGCGGCGCTGAAGAAGGTACTGACCCAGGCACCGACAGCGCCTGCAGCCGCATGGTTGGCCAGGGTTGCAGCGATGATACCGGCGATGATCGGCCAGGGTTTGCGAAAGCGCGCGGCAAGGATCAGCGCGAGCAATTGGGTCTTGTCGCCAATTTCGGCGAGGGCCACGATCGCGGTGGGGACGAGCAATGATTCCAGCATCAGGATTCCTACGGGGGCGGGTCGACACGGCTATGACACGTACAACCTTCCCGCCCCGGGTAAGGTGTTCGTGTCATAGGTCTTGTCAAACCCTGGGTCCGTCTGTGCGGACCGTGGGTCGCATGCGCCATGGTCTGTGGACCAAGTATGTTGACGCGTACCGGGCGAGCTGGGTGCTCGCGGGAGACTACTCCCCTAGGACGGAGCGGATTCTGCCTAGGCGAATCCGTTTCGGCAAGCGCTCTTTTTAACCGCGTGTTGCCTGGTAGATACGAAAGCCTTGCCCTTCGTCGCGGATCCTGCAGTTGCCCAGGGCCTCTTCGATCAGCGGCTGATAGCGCAGGAAGCTGTTGGCCACCAGGCGCATTTCGCCGCCTTTTTTCAGATGATCGGCAGATTTTCTCAGCAGGTTTTCTGAGGCCTGATAGTTGGTGTGCACCCCGGTATGGAACGGCGGATTGCTGATGATTACGTCCAGCTCGCGCGGTGCAGCATCGATGCCGTCGCCGCTGATCACCTCACCCTCCAGGCCATTGGCGGCCAGGGTCAGGCGGCTGCTGGCGACGGCGAAGGCATCAACGTCAAGCAAAGTGATGCGGTTTTGCGGATAGCGACGTTTGATGGCCGCGCCGAGGACGCCCGCACCACAACCGAAATCCAGCACGTGGCCGGTGGGCAATTGATCGAGGTTTTCCAGCAGCAGGGCGCTGCCGCGATCCAGGCGACCGTGGCTGAACACACCCGGCAGGCTGACGATCTGCAGCGGGCCATCGGCCAGCTCCAGTTGGAAATGCTCGGCCAGGCTTTCCAGTGATTTGGCTTCAGGCGCGTGTTCCACCGTGACCTGCCACAGCTGGCAATGGCGGGCGCTGTCGAGTTTGCGCGGCTTGCCGAAGGCGTGCAGCTGCTTGGCCGCACCTTCGATGCCGCCGCGTTTCTCGCCGACCAGGTACAGCTCACGGCCGGCCAAACGCGAAGCCAGGGCGTTGAGCAGGTAATTGGCCAGGTCGCGGGACTTGGGCAAAAACAAGACGGCGGCGTCGAAGGCCTGGGCTGGCGCTTCTACGCCGAAGTGGCTGCGCCCGGCGAAGCGTGCATCGAGCGCCGCCTGATCGCCGGCATGCCAGCTCCAGCCATGGGCCGCGGGCAATTTGCCGAGCAGGTCGTCGGCAGGCAAACCGGCCAGCAACAGCGAGCCCTGGAAAAGATCGGCCTGACGAAGCAACACTTCACTGCGCGGGTCCATGGACGGCGACTCCTGAAAAAAGTGGCGCAGTTTACCAGAGCCTGGCCTGGCTTAGACCTGGCGGCGCGGGCTGCCGGCGAAAAACGCCTCGGCGTTTTCGCTCAATTGCTCAACGATACGCTGCCGTGATTCGACTGCGCCCCAGGCGCTGTGCGGGGTGACAATCAGGCGCGGGATGTCCGCAGCCAGCAGCGGGTTGCCGTTGACCGGCGGCTCGACACTGAGCACATCGGTCGCCGCGCCGCCCAGGTGGCCGGCACGCAAGGCGTCGGCCAGTGCTTGCTCGTCGATCAGGCCGCCGCGGGCGGTGTTGATCACAAAGGCGCCGGGCTTGAGCAGGGCCAGTTGCCGGGCACCGATCAGGTGGCGGGTGTGTTCGTTGAGCGGGCAGTGCAGGGTCAGGGCGTCGATCTGCGGCAGCAGCTCGTCCAGCGCAATTCGGTCTTCGCGGGGCGGGCGGCCGGGCAACTGGCCAAGCAATACGCACATGCCGAAGGCTTCGGCCAGGCGCGCTACCGCACCGCCCAGTTCGCCATGGCCGAGCAGGCCGAGGGTCTTGCCCTCCAGTTCGACGATGGGGAAGTCCAGCAGGCAGAACTGTTTGGCCTTTGCCCACTGGCCGTCGGCGACGGCCTTTTGATAGTCGCTCAGGCGCGTAGCCAGCGCCAGCAGCAGGGTCAGGGTGTGTTGCGCCACCGACGGCGTGCCGTAGCCCTGGCAATTGCTGACCACCACACCCTGGGCGCGGGCCGCCTGCAGGTCGACATTGTTAGTACCGGTGGCGGCCACCAGGATCAGCTTCAGCTCGGGGCAGGCCGCCAGGGTGGCGGCGTCGATCATGACCTTGTTGCTGATCGCCACGGTTGCGCCCTGCAGGCGTTCGGCGACCTGCGCCGGCGCTGTTGCCGGGTAGAGTTGCAGCTCATCGAAACAGGCCTTGAGACGATCCAGTGCCAGGTCACCCAGGTCCAGGGAGCTATGGTCGAGAAACACGGCGCGACGGGATGTGGGCATAGGGCGGCTCCAGTGAGGGCTCAAGCGGTGTAGTCGAAGCAATCGTAATGGTTTTGCTCAAGACTGCTTTGCAGCTCGAGCAGGCCTTGATGTTGGAGCTGCAGCGCCTGGATCTGCGCCTGCAGATGGGCTTTCTTGCCGGCAATCGCCTGGCGCACGCGCTCCATCGGCAGCCCGGCCTGATCATCGCCGACCAGCGCCTGCATTTCCTTGAGGCTGAAACCGAGCTTTTGCGCGCATTTGATCAGGCTCAGCAGGGCGATGCTCTGCTGATCATACAGGCGATAGCTTCCTTGACGCCTGGGCGCCGGCAACAGGCCGATGCGCTCATAGTGGCGAATGCTCTTGATGGTCGCCCCGGACAGTTGCGCGGCTTTGCCGATGTACATCAAACGTCCCTTTAGTACCGACGAGCCAGCGTGCGCGCCTGCTGCAGCCAGGTTTCGCGTTGCTGGTCGGTCGAGCTGATGATGGGGCCAAACGTTAACGTCTTTTTCGCCTTGATTCCACAGAAGCCCAGGGTGGTGCGGCGCATCTGTTGCAGAGCGGGCATGCGATAGATCCAGCGGTAGTACCAGGGCGGCGTATCCATGCTCACCAGCAGGTCGGCGCTGCGGCCCTTGAGCAGTTGCGCAGGGAAAGGCGAGCCGCTGCGGTACTTGAAGGCGAAGCCGGGCAGCAGGACCCGGTCGAAGAAGCCTTTGAGCAGGGCTGGAATACCGCCCCACCAGACCGGGAAGACGAACACCAGATGCTCGGCCCAACTGATCAATTGCTGGGCGTGCAACAGGTCGGGTTCCAGGGGTTGTACCTGTTGATAGCCGTCATGCAGGATCGGGTCGAAGGCCAGGTTGCCAAGCTCCAGCAGGCAGACGTCATGGCCTTGCTCGCGGGCGCTGGTGATGTAGCTGTCGCTTAATGCAGCGCAGAAACTGTTGCGCGAAGGGTGGCCGAGTATCACCAGGATTCGTTTGCTCATCGAAGGCGGGTCCAGGGGCAAAAGCGCTGAGGTTAACGTCTGCCCTTAGGAGGAGAGTCAAGCCTGTCTTTGGCTGTGGGAGCGGGCTTGCCACGCGATACGAAGCAACTGACAGATTGCTATCGCGGGGCAAGCCCGCTCCTACCAGAGACTGTTGCCGGAAAGGACGAAAGCGTAATGTAGCGCCCCCGATTGCCTTCTTTGCCGCAAGGAGCCCCCATGTACTGGGCCGAATTTCTGACTGTCGCGTTGATTCACCTGCTGGCGGTGGCCAGCCCCGGCCCGGACTTTGCCGTGGTGGTACGCGAGAGTGTTACTCACGGCCGGCGCGCCGGTACCTGGACCGCTTTGGGCGTCGGCACCGCGATTTTCCTGCATGTGGGCTATTCGCTGCTGGGTATCGGCCTGATCGTGTCGCAGTCGATCATGCTGTTCAACGCGCTGAAGTGGCTGGCGGCAGCCTACCTGCTGTACATCGGCTTCAAGGCCCTGCGCGCCCGCCCCGGTGCGTCTGGCAGCGAAAACGTTCAGGCCTCGACAGTCGAGCGCACGCCACGTGCGGCCTTTGTCGCAGGCTTCATGACCAACGGCCTGAATCCCAAGGCGACGCTGTTCTTCCTCTCGCTGTTCACCGTCGTCATCAACCCGCACACGCCGCTGGCGATCCAGGCCGGCTATGGTGCGTACCTGGCCGTGGCTACCGGCCTGTGGTTCTGCCTGGTGGCCATGCTGTTCAGCCAACAGCGGGTACGCGCCGCCTTTGCGCGCATGGGCCACTGGTTCGACCGCACCATGGGCGCGGTGCTGATTGCCCTGGGGGTGAAGATCGCCTTTACCGAGATGCACTAAGCGGCAATGGTTAAGCGCCACTAGTCCCTGCAGCAGCCAAATCATTCCTTTGGCTGATTTGGCCGCTGCTGTGGCGTTCTAGAGTAGGACATGTCTTGCCCAGCCTGTGCACTCTAGAAAAGGGACTCCTATGTTGCAGACTCGCGTCATCCCTCCCGCCGAGGGCGCCTATCAGTTTCCGCTGTTGATCAAGCGCCTGTTGCTGTCCGGCAGCCGCTACGAGAAAACCCGCGAAATCGTCTACCGCGATCAACTGCGCTACAGCTACCTGACCCTCAACGAGCGCATCGCGCGGCTGGCCAATGTGCTCACCGAGGCGGGAGTCAAGGCCGGTGACACCGTGGCAGTGATGGACTGGGACAGCCATCGCTACCTCGAATGCATGTTCGCCATTCCGATGATCGGCGCGGTGGTGCACACCATCAACGTGCGCCTGTCACCGGAGCAGGTCCTCTACACCATGAATCACGCCGATGACCGCTTCGTGCTGGTCAACAGCGACTTTGTCGGCCTTTACCAGGCCATCGCCGGGCAACTGACCACGGTCGAGAAAACCCTGCTGCTGACCGATGGCGAGCAGAAAACCGCCGACCTGCCCAACCTGGTCGGTGAGTACGAGCAACTCCTGGCGGCGGCCAGCCCGGTGTACGACTTCCCTGATTTCGACGAGAACTCGATCGCCACCACTTTCTACACCACTGGCACCACCGGGAACCCAAAAGGGGTGTATTTCACCCACCGGCAACTGGTGCTGCACACCCTGGCGGCAGCTTCGGTAACCGGCAGTATCGACAGCGTGCGCCTGCTCGGCAGCAACGATGTGTACATGCCCATCACCCCGATGTTCCACGTCCACGCCTGGGGCATCCCCTACGTGGCGACCATGCTCGGCATCAAGCAGGTCTACCCGGGGCGTTACGAGCCGGAGATGCTCTGTGAGCTGTGGCGCAACGAGAAGGTGACCTTCTCGCACTGCGTACCGACCATCCTGCAGATGCTGCTCAACGCCAAGGGCGCCCAGCAACAGGACTTCGGCGGCTGGAAAATCATCATTGGCGGCAGTGCCCTGAACCGCGCCCTGTACGAGGCGGCCAAGGCTCACGGGATTCAGCTGACCGCCGCCTACGGCATGTCCGAGACCTGCCCGCTGGTGGCCTGCGCCCACCTCAACGACGAGCTGCTGGCCGGTAGCGAAGACGAATGCATCACCTACCGGATCAAGGCCGGGGTACCGGTGCCGCTGGTGGAAACCGCGATTGTCGACGGCAACGGCAACTTCCTCCCGGCCGATGGTGAGAGCCAGGGCGAGCTGGTGCTGCGCGCACCCTGGCTGACCATGGGTTACTTCCGCGAGCCCGAGAAAGGCGCCGAACTCTGGCAGGGCGGCTGGCTGCACACCGGTGACGTCGCCACCCTCGACAGCATGGGCGTGATCGATATCCGCGACCGCATCAAGGACGTGATCAAGACCGGCGGTGAGTGGATCTCGTCACTGGAGCTTGAAGACCTGATCAGCCGCCACCCGGCGGTCCGCGAAGTGGCGGTGGTCGGTGTCGCCGATCCGCAGTGGGGGGAGCGGCCGTTTGCCCTGCTGGTGATCCACGAAGGCCAGAGCATCGACGCCAAGGCGCTCAAGGAACACCTCAAGCCGTTCGTGGAACTGGGGCACATCAACAAGTGGGCGATCCCCAGCCAGATTGCCCTTGTTACTGAAATTCCCAAGACCAGCGTCGGCAAGCTCGACAAGAAGCGCATCCGCCTGGACATCAGCCAGTTGCAAGCCAGTAACAGCACCTTCCTCTCGACCCTATAAAAGCTGGCGGGTCGCGCCTGATTCGGCGCGACCCGCACGCCAGACGCATGGCCGCCTTGTCAAATGACAAAATTAAGCCATTCTTCCCCCTGCCAGCGTAGTGGCCGGTCATGCAGACCACGCCAGAGGGGTTGGGATGCAAATCACACTTTAGAGGGATCAAGCAGTTCAACCTGCTGGCTATAGTCGGTTCAGGGGATTTTCAGGAACGGGGGGATCGCACATGCATGTGCCCAGCCACTCGCTCGAGCAAAAAGGTGCGCTCACACCGCTCGACCGATGCGTTTCTGCAAAGGACTCACTGCCATAAAAATAAAGTACATGGAGTAGCGTCGATGACATCAGCAAATCTGTTCTGGCGCCGGGCGAAACTACCCCTGGCCGTCAGCCTCGCTTCTACGCTCGCCGGTCCTGCATTCGGCGTCAGTTTCAACATCGGTGAAATCGAAGGCTCGTTCGACTCGTCGCTGTCGGTGGGGGCGAGCTGGTCGACAGCCAGCCCGAACAAGAACCTTATCGGCGTCAACAACGGCGGCAAGGGCCTGTCGCAAACCTCCGATGACGGCCACCTGAACTTCAAGCGCGGTGAGACCTTCTCGAAGATCTTCAAGGGCATCCATGACCTGGAGCTCAAGTACGGCGATACCGGGGTATTCGTCCGTGGCAAGTACTGGTACGACTTCGAACTCAAGGATGAGCATCGCGAGTTCAAGGACATCAGCGATTCCAACCGCAAAGAGGGCGCCAAGTCGTCCGGCGGGCAGATCCTCGACGCCTTCGTCTATCACAACTACTCCATCGCCGATCAGCCGGGCTCGGTGCGTCTGGGCAAGCAGGTGGTCAGCTGGGGTGAAAGTACCTTCATTGGCAACGGTATCAACTCGATCAACCCGATCGACGTCGCCGCATTCCGTCGCCCGGGCGCCGAGGTGAAGGAAGGCCTGATTCCGGTCAACATGTTCTACGTGTCCCAGAGCCTGACCGACAATCTCTCGGCCGAAGCCTTCTACCAGATCGAATGGGACCAGACCGTCGTCGACAACTGCGGCACCTTCTTCTCCCAGCCGGACATCATTGCCGACGGCTGTACCGACAACCTGCGCGTGCTCAACAGCGCCAATGCGTTGCCAGCGGCCGCCCGCGGATTCCTCGCTACCCAGGGTGTGGACGTCAACGGCGAAGGTGTGAAGGTCGCCCGTGGCCCTGACCGCGATGCGCGTGACAGCGGCCAGTTCGGTGTGGCCTTCCGCTACATGTACGACCCGCTGGGTACCGAATTCGGCGCCTACTTCATGAACTACCACAGCCGTGCGCCGATCTTCAGCGCCCACGGTGCCGATCCGCGCGTCTATGCCGGTCTGGCCGGGCTGCCGGCAGCACTGCGTCCGTTGGCGCCGCTGATCGTCGCCGGCAACTCCAGCTACTTCGTCGAGTACCCGGAAGACATCCGCCTGTACGGCCTGAGCTTCTCCACCACCTTGCCTACCGGTACGGCGTGGAGCGGTGAAATCAGCTACCGGCCAAACGCGCCGGTGCAGCTCAACACCACCGATATCCTCTACGCCGGCGTACGCCCGATCGGCGGTACCCTGGCCAATGCCTCGCTGCTCAACGGTGTACCGGGCCAGGACCTGCACGGCTACCGTCGCAAGGAAATCACCCAGTTCCAGACCACCCTGACGCACTTCTTCGACCAGGTCATGGGCGCCAGCCGTCTGACCGTGGTGGGTGAAGTGGGCGTGACCCATGTCGGCGGCCTGGAAAGTGCCCACGATGTGCGTTACGGCCGCGACCCGGTCTATGGCCCAGGCCCGCTGCCAGCAACCCCAGGTGCCGGCAACCTCGACACCTGCTCGGCGATCATCAACACCGGCACCATCAACGGTGCAGGCCCTGGTGCTTCGGGTGCCAACCGTAGCCGCAACTGCGAAAACGACGGTTACACCACCAGCACCGCGTGGGGCTACCGTGCCCGGGCGATCTGGGACTACAACGACGTGTTCGCCGGGGTCAACCTCAAGCCAAGCGTGGCCTGGTCGCATGACGTTTCCGGTTATTCGCCAGGCCCTGGCAGCAACTTCGAGGAAGGGCGCAAGGCGATCAGCCTGGGCCTGGACGCTGAGTACCAGAACACCTACACCACCAGCCTGTCGTACACCAACTTCTTCGACGGCAAGTACACCACCGTGGATGACCGCGATTTCATCGCCCTCAGCTTCGGCGTGAACTTCTAAGAATTCGGATTCAGGACGACCATGAAGATGAAAACAACCAAGACTCTGCTGCAAGCCGGTGTACTGGGCCTGTCCCTGTTGGCGACCAGTGTCATGGCGGCGGTTTCCGCCGACGAGGCGGCCAAGCTGGGCGCCAGCCTGACGCCGATGGGCGCGGAAAAGGCCGGCAACGCCGACGGCTCGATCACCGCCTGGAAGCCGCTTTCCAAAAGCGCCGGTAACGTCGACGGCAAGGGCTTCCTTTCCGACCCGTTCGGCACCGAGCAACCGAAGTTCACCATCACCGCGCAGAACGTCGACCAGTACAAGGACAAACTGTCCCCAGGCCAGGTCGCGATGTTCAAGCGCTACCCGGACAGCTTCAAGATGCCGGTGTACCCGACCCACCGGGGCGCGAGCGTGCCGGATGCGGTGTTCGCGGCAATCAAGAAAAACGCCACCAGTACCAACCTGGTGGGTGGCGGCAACGGCCTGGAAAACTTCGACACCGCCGTGCCGTTCCCGATTCCGAAAAGCGGCGTCGAAGTGATCTGGAACCACATCACCCGTTACCGCGGTGGCAGCGTGACCCGCCTGGTAACCCAGGCCACGCCGCAGCAGAGCGGCTCGTACAGCCTGGTGTACTTCAAGGATCAGTTCGTCTTCCGTGACCGGATGAAAGACTACGACCCAAGTAACCCTGGCAACATTCTGTTTTACTTCAAACAAGAGGTAACTGCGCCAGCGCGCCTGGCGGGTACGGTCTTGCTAGTTCATGAAACGCTGGACCAGGTGAAGGAACCACGCAAGGCGTGGGTGTACAACGCTGGCCAGCGCCGCGTACGCCAGGCACCTCAAGTTTCCTATGATGGTCCTGGTACCGCTGCTGACGGCCTGCGAACTTCTGACAACCTGGACATGTACAACGGCGCGCCGGACCGTTACGACTGGAAGCTGGAAGGCAAGAAAGAGCTGTTCATCGCCTCCAACAGCTACAAGCTCGACGATCCGAAGCTCAAGTACGCCGATATCCTCAAGGCCGGGCACATCAACCAGGACCTGACCCGTTACGAGCTGCGCCGGGTATGGCATGTGGTCGCGACCCTGAAACCGGGCCAGCGCCATATCTACGCCAAGCGTGACTTCTACATCGACGAAGACACCTGGCAAGCCGCGGTGATCGACCAGTACGACGGTCGCAACCAGCTGTGGCGCGTGTCCGAGGCCCACTCCCAGGACTACTACAACGTCCAGGTGCCGTGGTACACCCTGGAAGCCATCTACGACCTGCAATCGGGGCGTTACCTGGCCCTGGGCATGAAGAACGAGGAAAAGAAAGCCTACGACTTCGGCTTCACTGCCTCCAAGGCTGACTTCCAGCCTGCAGCGCTTCGCCAGTCAGGCGTGCGTTAAGCTTCAAACCTCCGTGTGATCTCCCAGAACGCCCCGGCTTGCCGGGGCGTTTCTGTTTGCGCATCCTGACCGGCTCGGGTTTGTCGTTTTTTGTTGTAGTCTTTTTTCCGCAAAACGGGGCAATCATCTTCAAATGTGCGGTTTAACCCGCTAGTCTGCCCTGATCCGTACTGCCGAAGATTCCCTAACTAAAACGAGCCGGCCATGACTGATCTGTCCCGTACGCAAGGGTTCGCCAGCCAGGCCATGAGCATCCTGGAGGGCCGTTTCTTTCGCCCGCCACTGCCCGAAGGCCATGTGCCGCGGGCGCGCTTGTGCCAGCGTTTGCACGCGGGGCTCGGTGGGCGTTTGCTGCTGGTCAACGCACCGGCGGGCTTCGGTAAAAGTTCGCTGGCGGTGGAGTTCTGCCAGGGCCTGCCCAACCACTGGAGCAGCCTGTGGCTGGGGTTGAGTCGGCGCGACAACGACCCCGGGCGTTTCCTTGAGCGTCTGCTCGAAGGCTTGCAGCAGTACTGCCCGGCGCTCGGCGGCCAGGCCCTGGGCCTGCTGAAGATGCGTCAGCGACACCAGCCGTTTGCTTTCGAAGAGTGGCTCGACGGTCTGCTCGATGAACTCGCTCGTCACCTGCAACCGGATAACCCCTTGCTACTGGTGCTGGACGACTACCACCTGGCTCAGGGGCCGGTGCTCGATCGCTGCCTGCAGTTCTTCCTCAATCACCTGCCGCCTGGCCTGGTGCTGCTGGTGACCAGTCGGCAACGGCCGGACTGGCACCTGGCGCGCCTGCGCCTGTCGCGCCAGTTGCTTGAGCTCAACGAGCAGGACCTGCGCCTGACCACCGATGAATCCCTCGCCGTGCTTGGCCAGCAACCCACGGTGTTGCGCGGGCAGGCGCTGGACAACCTGATCCAGCGCAGCGATGGCTGGGTCGCCGGTTTGCGCTTCTGGCTGCTGGCCGCCAACGAGGCGGGCGCCGACAGCGCCTTGCCTCAGGCGCTGCATGGCGGCGAAGGGCTGATTCGCGATTACCTGCTCGAAGAAGTCATCGAGATACTGCCGGCCGAAGTGCAGGGCTTTCTCTACGACACCGCCTGCCAGGAGCGCTTTTGCGCAGAACTCTGCGACGCCCTGCGTGAAAGCCATGACAGCGCCGAGATCCTCCGTTACCTGCAGGCCCACCAGGTGTTCCTGGTACCGCTGGACGAACACGGGCGCTGGTTCCGTTATCACCACCTGTTTTCCGACCTGCTGCGCACCCGCCAGGCCAGCCTGCCGCTGTCGAGCCTGCATTTGCGTGCCTGCCGCTGGTTTCACGGCCAGGGCCTGCTCGATGAAGCCGTCGAGCAGGCCCTGCGCGCCGGGCACCTGGATGTGGCCGCCAATCTGGTGCAGAACCTGTCCGAAGAACAACTGCTGGCCGAGCAGAACGTCGGCATGCTCCTGCGTTGGAAGATGGACCTGCCCGATAGCCTGCTGATCAGCACCCCGCGGCTGATCGTGTTGTACAGCTGGGCCCTGGGCCTGGCCGGGCAGCTGGATGCTGCCGAAGAACTGGCCAGCCACCTGAGCCGCTTCCTGCCGGCGCCTTCGGCCACTGCGCAAAAATCCATGCTGGCCCAGTGGCTGGCGTTGAGCGGGGTGATCGCGCGCGGTCGTGGCGACCGCCAGCGCACCCTCGAATACTGCTCCGAAGCCCTGCACAGCTTGCCGTTCAAACGTTACGGGCAGCGCCTTGTATGCCTTTCGACCCTGTCCAACCTGGCCATCGCCGATGCCGATTTCTGGCGCGCCCGCGGCTGGAACCGTGAGGCACTGGAACTGGCTCAGCGGGTGGGCAATCCGTTATTTGAAGCCCTGGCCCATTACGATCGGGCGCGGGTGCTGCACGCCCGCGGCGAGGTGCTGCGCGCCCTGGATGAAGTGCGCCAGGGCTTGCAACGCCTGCAGGGCTTGTCGGCGCAACGGCTGTACGCGGCGCGGGCACGACTGACGTTGTATGAGGGCTATCTACTGGCGGCAAGGCTACAGCCGGAGGCCGGGCGTAGCCGCCTGCGTGCCGGGCTGATCGAGGCCCGCGCCTGCCGTGACATCAGCGTGCTGATCGGCCATTGCGTGATCGCTGCGCTGGATGGCCGCGAAGGGCGATTCGCCGAAGCCTTCGCCGAGCTTGCCGAAGCCGAGCGGCTGATGCACATCTGGGACGTGCCGCCGATTTTCTATCTGGCGATGATCACCCTGGTCAAATGCGAGCTGTGGCTTGCGCAGGGCCGCACCGACCTGGCCGAATCCTGGCTGCTGCGCCTGGGCCAGACCTACGGTGGCGAACAGGCGGCGGCCGCACCGGAGTTCCACCCGCTGTTGCCGCCGCATATCGAGTTGCAGCAGGCCTTGCTCGAACGCACCCAGGGCCGCCTGGAGCAGGCCGGGCGGCGCTTGCAGGCGCTGGTGGAGCGTGGCCAGGCCAGTGGTGGGCAGATGCTCTGTGTCACCGCGCTGTGCCAGTGGATGGTGCTGCTGCTGGCCAACAACAACGAAGGCCAGGCGCGCGACCTGTTGGTGCTGGCCCTGGAGTCGGCTCGCGGCGGGGCGCTGCAACCCTTCCAGCGCCTGTTGCAGGATCACCCGCAGTGGTTGCGCGAACAGTTGCTGTTGCAGCCTCCGGGCCCGGCGCAAATCGGCTTGCTGGGCTTGTTGCCCGCGCTTGAATCAATTGAACCGGCCAGTGGCGCCAGCGAGGCCTTGAGCACCCGCGAGATGGCCGTGCTCGAACTGATTGCCCAGGGCTGTTCGAACCAGGAGATCAGCGAGCGCCTGTTCATCTCCCTGCACACGGTGAAAACCCACGCCAGCCATATCAACAGCAAACTCGGCGTCGAGCGTCGTACCCAGGCGGTGGCCCGGGCCAAGGCGTTGGGCATGCTGCATTAGCCATGTGCCGGCCCGGCACCGGCAAGCAGGGCTGCGGCGCTTTACTATCCAATGGCTATAAACGATGATGGCGCAATGCCATTATTTGCTCCGTGACTGGTACGAACGTCCGCCAAATATGCGCTCTGCAAGCCTCAAGCTATCGCCCTGTGTGGCCGATACTCTGCGAGTGCGGCCCGATTCACCGCCGCAGCGAATCTACCCGCGAAGCCGAGCCTGTCCGTGAAGGTGTCTCTGCGTCCATTTTTTTATTTGCCATGACAGGTCTCGTGGATGCAGGTCTACAGCCAAAAAAGCTTTCTGATCGTCGATGATTTCTCTGATTTTCGCAGCTCGGCCCGTTCCATGCTGCGCGAGCTGGGCGTACGCGATGTCGACACGGCCGACAGCGGTGAGCAGGCGCTGCGCATGTGCGCGCAGAAGCGCTACGACTTTGTCCTCCAGGACTTCCACCTGGGCGATGGCAAGAAGAACGGCCAGCAGGTGCTCGAGGACCTGATCCTCGACAAGCTGATCAGCCATGAGTGCGTGTTCCTCATGGTCACTGCCGAAAGCAGCCAGGCGATCGTCCTCAGCGCGCTGGAGCACGAGCCCGACGCCTACCTGACCAAGCCGTTCAACCGCATCGGCCTGGCCCAGCGCCTGGAAAAACTGGTGCAGCGCAAAACCCTGCTCAAGCCGATCCTCCAGGCCCTGGACCGCGGCCGCCCGGCCGAAGTGCTGGCGGCCTGCGCCGAGCTGTGCAAGAAGGACCCGCGCTTCGCCCCGCTGTGCCTGCGCTACCGCGCCGATGCCCTGCGCGACCTCAACCGCTTCGATGAGCTGGAGAAGTTTCTCACCACCATCATCGCCAGCCGCGCCACGCCCTGGGCCTTTGCAGCCCTCGGCAGCCTGCTGTACAAGCGCAACCAGTTGGCCCAGGCCCAGGGCGTTTACGAGCAGGCGCTCAAGGCCTTCCCGATGATGCCCGGCCTGTACGACGGCCTGGCCGAGGTGCTGGTAGCCCTGGGCGAAAGCAAGCGCGCCCAGGGCGTGCTGGAAGAGGCCGTGCGTCTCTCGCCGCTGGCCGTACGCCGGCAGATGATGCTGGGCAAGCTGGCCCTGAGCAACGACGACTACGACACCTCGTCCAAGGCCTACCGGCACGCCGTCAACCAGGGCCAGAGCTCGCGTTACAAGGACCCGGAGAGCAACCTCGGGCTGGTCCAGGCCCTGATGAACAAGAACGCCGGCAACGGCCTGGATGCGCGCACCCGGGTCGAGATCAACACCGTGCTCAGCGAAGTGGCCAAAGAGAATGTCGAAGACCAGGGCCTGCAGGTGCGCGCGCGGTTGATGAAAGCCGCCAGCCTGCAGCAGGCCGGCGACGCCGAAACCGCCGCCAAACTGACCGAACAGGCCATGGCCCGGCTGGAGAAGATGGACCAGTTTTTCTCGGTGGAAGCGGCGCTGGTAGTGGCCACGCAACTGCAGAAACTGGGCCAGGAATCCGCTGGCACCTCGATCCTCAAAGGTTGTGTGGAAACCTACGGTGACGACCCCAAGGTGATGCAGAGCGTGGCACAGCTGACCGATGATCCGGCGGTACTCGGCGCAGTCACTGAAGCGGTCGACCTCAACCGCCAGGGCGTACGCAGTTACCAGGCCGGCCAGCTCAGCGAAGCGCTGGCACAATTCCGCCGGGCCCTGACGCTGCAGCCGAAGAACATCAGCATCGCCCTCAACACCGCACAGGCGCTGCTGCGTATCGGTGGCGAGACACCGCCGCCGGCGATCATGGACGAGTGCCGCGCCTGCCTGAGCAGCGTGACCGGCATCCCGAAAAGCGACAACCGTTACGATCGCTACCGCAAACTGCACATTCGGGCCTTTGGCGCATGAACCAGGACAACCAGGGGCTGGATTTTTCCACGGTGATCGCCTCCACCGTACACGACATGAAGAACTCCCTCGCCGCCCTGACCCAGGCTCACAGCCAGTGGTTGGCGCGCTTGCCGGAGGCCCTGCGCAGTGGCAGCGAACAGGGGGTGATGGAGCACGAATTCAGCCACCTCAACGGCATGCTGGTGCAGTTGCTGGGCCTGTACAAACTGGGCGTCAACCAACTGCCGATGTGCCCCGACTATCATGAGCTCGACGACTTTATCGAAGCCCAGCTCGCCGCCCAGCAGAACCTGCTGCAGCACCGCGACATCCTCGCCAGCTGGCGCATCGAAACCGCCAGCCCGCTGGGCTTTTTCGACCGCGAACTGGTCGGTTCGGTGGTTGCCAACATCCTCAACAACGCCATTCGCTATGCCGGGCACACCTTGCTGATCAGCGTCAGTGACGAAGGCGAACAGTTGGTGCTGAGCATCAACGATGACGGCCCGGGCTTCCCGGCGCGCATGCTCGAGCGTCAGCAGGAGTATGTGCAGGGTATCGATGGCCAGAGCGGCAGCACCGGCCTGGGCCTGTACTTCGCGGCACGGATTGCCGCGTTGCATGAACGCAACGGGGTGAAAGGGCGGATCGAGATTGCCAATGGCGGGGCCTTGGGGGGAGGGCTGTTCAGGCTTTATCTGCCATGAAGCGTGGCGAGCGACTTCTTGAAGTGAAGTGACGAGCGTCGTCGCAGGCACAACCGGCCTGTGCGACACTCCGTCATTTGCTCCACAGGATTGCTCCGATGAACCCGGCAAAACCCGCCCTGATCCGCGAAACCTTCCCCGTCGGCCCTTTGCAGTGCAACTGCACCATCATCGGCGACCCGATCAGCAAAAAGGCCCTCGTCGTCGACCCGGGTGGCAACCCTGAGCAGATCCTCGCCCGCCTGGACGCCCATGGCCTGAAAGTGGTGAGCATCATCCATACCCACGCGCACCTTGATCACTTCCTCGCCTCCGGGCAGTTGAAGGAGATGACCGGCGCCACCTTGCACCTGCACAAGGATGACCAGTTCCTCTGGGACAACCTGGAAATGCAGTGCCAGATGTTCGGCGTGCCCTACACCCCGGTGCCGGCACCGGACCGCTGGCTGGTCGACGATGAAGAGCTGGCCTGCGGCTGTGGCGTGGCCTTGCACACCCCGGGTCATACGCCGGGCTCGATGAGTTTCTGGTTCGCTGACGCCAAGCTGCTGATTGCAGGCGATACGCTTTTTCGGCGTGGGATTGGTCGCACCGATTTGTGGGGTGGCGATCAGGCGACTATCGTTCGTTCGATCAAGCAGCGCCTGTACAGCCTGGATGAACAGGCCACGGTGGTGACCGGGCATGGTCCGGATACCCGCCTGGGCGACGAGATGCGCCAGAACCCGTTCGTGCGCGCCTGACCGTTAAGGGAATTTTTTCGCTTTGCTGCAATCCAAGGCTGGCATAGATCCGAATCAGATCCGCTGCACTTTCGAATTACAGTAGGAGCTTGTCCATGTTCACCATGCGTCGTTTGATTATCGTCGCTACCGCTGCCGCGCTGATGTCCGGTTGTGCCAGCCAAAACCCGTATGACAGCCAGGGTCAGGCGCAGCAGGGCTCCACAGGGATGAGCAAAACCGCCAAGTACGGCGGCCTGGGCGCGCTGGCCGGTGCCATTGCCGGTGCTGCCATCGACCATAACAACCGCGGCAAAGGTGCGCTGATCGGCGCTGCCGCCGTCGGTGCTGCCGCCGCAGGTTATGGTTACTACGCCGACAAGCAGGAGGCCGCGCTGCGTGAAAGCATGGCCAACACCGGTGTCGAGGTTCAACGCCAGGGCGACCAGATCAAACTGATCATGCCGGGCAACATCACCTTTGCCACCGACTCGGCCAACATTGCCCCGAGCTTCTACTCGCCGCTGAACAACCTGGCCAACTCCTTCAAGCAGTTCAACCAGAACACCATTGAAGTGGTCGGCTACACCGACAGCACCGGCAGCCGCCAGCACAACATGGACCTGTCCCAGCGTCGTGCACAATCGGTGGTCACTTACCTGACCTCCCAGGGTGTCGATGGCAGCCGTGTCAGCGCCCGTGGCCTGGGCCCGGACCAGCCGATCGCCAGCAACGCCGACGCCAACGGCCGCGCGCAGAACCGTCGGGTAGAGGTCAACCTCAAGCCGATTCCCGGGCAGCAGTATCAGTAAGTAGCAAGATGTAAGAAGGGGAGCCTGGCTCCCCTTTTTTGTGCCTGCAGTGGCCTCATCGCTGGCATGCCAGCTCCCACAGAGGCCTGGTTAGCATCCTGCAACAGCCTTGGGCTGGTAGTTTGAGCGTCCCAGGACCTATCCTACGAATTCTGTCGCCCTGCAGATGATTGCTCCGGGGGAAGTACGCCACTAGGCTCACTGGGTCGCTGATGTATCAGCGATCGGGTTTGGCGACCCGAGTACATCATCCTGCTTCCATGACGTCAGTCGTTATGGCAGTTGTGCGCGGGAGGGCTTCGGCCCTGCCGGGTTGTCCTGATGTCTCGGTTCGCCAACCTGCGTACAGCTGCCACCATTTCTGTTTGGCGACATTGATGGTGCAGCTCCCTTAACATCAGGAGCTTCATCATGAAAAAGATCGTGTCGAAGATGCGCTGGTGCATGCGTCGCTGTATTTGAAGTGCGCGAGCCTGACCGGGCCGCTGGCGGTCGAGCATACCCGTGAGCCGGGGCGAGGGTTTCTTCAGGCGACCCTACATTCCCATGAAATGGCCAAGGCATTGGTTGATGCGTTGCTCGATGGGCTGGAGAGCCGTTTGATCAGGATGCCAGGCGGCGCCTGAGTTGCGAGCGCGTTGCGCTCGATCGCTGGCAAGGCCAGCTCCCACAGGTCCGGAGTGTGCCCAGATTAACTGTGGGAGCCGGCTTTGCCGGCGATACGGTCGGTCAGGCGACTCAGCTTGGGCTTCTGGTGGTGATCTTCAGCACATCGGTATAAACGATGACCACAGACTGGCCGACCTTGAGATTCTTCATGCGCTCCTGAAGTTCAGGGTCTTCGACCTTCACTACCTTTTGTGGACCTTCAGGTGGCGTCAGCGTGACTTCGTGGGTTTTCAGATCAATCTTGGTGATCTTCGAGGTGACCTTGATCTGCCGAAATGCCTCGCCACCTGGGTTAGGGTTGTCCTTGGTGGCGCGAATGACACCGGCCTCCTTGCTGATGCCCGGGGCCTTGGTGAGGTCGGTTTCGAGCACAGTAGCAACCGAGCGGTTGACTGTGATGTTGACCAGGTCGCCGACCTTGAGATTATGCAGGTCCTTGGCCTGTTCGCTCACCTGGATCGGCACCTCAGAGTCCTCAGGCCCTGCCACCGTAACGACGCGCTTATCGAGGTCAACGGCAAGGACTTTGGTATCCACCACATCCTCAGTGGCGACAGCGTCGATCAGCTTCTCTTCTGCCTGCACCGTGAAACTGGCTGCAGACAGAAGTGAAACAACAGCAAAAGCATGGGCAAAGCGGCGCAACGGTTTCATAGGCTTACATTCCTTGTGATGGCTAATGAAAAACATCGTAGGAAGTGAGCATAGATGCTGTCCGGCAAATTACCCGTCGGCGTTTTGTCGCAGCCGTTCGAGCAAGGCGTCCTTGTCCTGCCACAGCTGGTTGATCCATTGCTGGAAGGCCAGGCGATAGGTTTCATCCTGGTCGTAGTTCTTGCCCAGGAACTCCGCCGGAATCGCCAGTTCCTCGAAGTGCACGACAATGTGCCTGACCCGCCCGCACAGCAAGTCCCAGAAGCCCGGTGCACCGTTCGGATAATGAATGGTGACGTTGACGATCGACTGCAGTTGCTCGCCCATGGCATCCAGTACAAAGGCAATGCCGCCGGCCTTGGGCTTGAGCAGGTGCTGGAACGGTGACTGCTGCTGGCGATGCTTGGCTTCGGTGAAGCGCGTGCCTTCGGCGAAGTTGAAGATCGCCGTCGGCTTGCCGCGAAACTTGGCGCAGGTGCGGCGGGTGGTTTCCAGGTCCTTGCCGGCCTTTTCCGGGTGCTTGGCCAGGTACGCCTTGGAATAGCGCTTCATGAACGGAAAGCCCAGCGCCCACCAGGCCAGGCCGATCACCGGCACCCAGATCAGCACCTGCTTGAGGAAGAACTTCAGCGGGCGGATACGGCGGTTGAGCACGTACTGCAGTACCAGGATATCGACCCAGCTCTGGTGGTTGCTGGTGACCAGGTAGCTGTGCTGGTAGTCCAGCCCGGCCAGGCCCTCGACCTGCCAGCGGGCCTTGCCCAGCAGGTTGATCCAGGCATTGTTGTTGCTGATCCAGGCTTCGTGGATGTGGCGCATCAGTTCATCGGTGAGCCGTTGCGCGGCCGCGAACGGCAGGCACAGCTTGAACAGGCTGACGATGAACAACGGGGTGCAGCAGACGATGGTGTTGAGCCCCAGTAGCAGCGAGGCGATAACCCCGCGCAGTGGCGCGGGTAGCAATCCGAGCATGTTCAGCTATCCAGTGAGCGGTTGGCCTGAATGGCGGTCAGGGCGATGGTGTAGACGATGTCGTCGACCTGGGCGCCGCGTGGCAGGTCGTTGACCGGCTTGCGCAGGCCTTGCAGCATCGGCCCGAGGCTGACGCAGTCGGCACTGCGTTGCACGGCCTTGTGGGTGGTGTTGCCGGTGTTCAGGTCGGGGAACACGAACACCGTGGCGCGGCCGGCCACCTGGCTGTTGGGCGCCAGTTGCCGGGCGATCTCCAGGTTGGCCGCGGCATCGTACTGCAACGGGCCGTCGATCAGCAGGCCGTGTTGGGATTCCTGGGCCAGCACGGTGGCTTCGCGGACCTTCTCGACCTCTTCGCCGCTGGCCGAGTCACCGCTGGAATAGCTGATCATCGCCACCCGCGGGGCAATGCCGAAGGCTTCGGCGGAGTCGGCGCTCTGCAGGGCGATTTCCGCCAGCTCGTTGGCTGTCGGGTGCGGGTTCATCACGCAGTCGCCGTACACCAGCACCTGTTCGGGGAACAGCATGAAGAACACCGACGACACCAGGCTGCAGCCCGGCGCGGTCTTGATCAGTTGCAGGGCTGGGCGGATGGTGTTGGCGGTGGAGTGCACCAGGCCCGAGACCAGGCCATCGACCTCGTCCAGGGCCAGCATCATGGTGCCGATCACCACCGGGTCTTCCAGTTGCTGCTCGGCCATCGGCGCATTAAGGCTTTTGCTCTTGCGCAGGCTGACCATCGGCTCGACATAACGCTCGCGGATCAGGTCCGGGTCAAGGATCTCCAGGCCCTCGGGCAGGGTGATGCCCTGGGCGCGGGCCACCGCCTGGACGTCGTCAGGCTTGGCCAGCAGCACGCAGCGGGCAATGCCGCGGGCCTGGCAGATGGCCGCGGCCTGCACGGTCAGCGGTTCTGCGCCTTCCGGCAAGACGATGCGTTTGTTGGCCTGCTGGGCGCGCTGGATCAACTGGTAGCGGAACACCGCGGGCGACAGGCGCAGTTCGCGCGGCGTGCCGCAGCGCTGGTGCAGCCAGTCGGCGTCCAGGTAGCTGGCGACGAAATCGGTGATCAGCTCCGCGCGCTCGCGGTCATCCACCGGGATTTCCTTGTTCAGGCCGTTGAGCTGGTTGGCGGTGTCATAGGAGCCGGTGCTTACCGAGAGAATCGGCAGGCCGGCCAGCAGCGCGCCCTGGCACAGTTCGAGGATGCGCGGGTCGGGTTTGCTGTCGCTGGTCAGCAGCAGGCCGGCCAGCGGCACGCCGTTGATCGCCGCCAGGCTCACCGCAAGGATGATGTCGTCGCGGTCGCCCGGGGTCACTACCAGCGTACCGGGCTTGAGCAGCGGCACGGTATTGGCCACGGTGCGGGCACAGATGATGATCTTGTTCATCCGCCGGGTTTCGTAGTCGCCGGCATTGAGCACCTGGGCGCCGAGCAGTTCGGCCACGTCGCGGGTACGCGGATCGTTGAGGCCGGCCTGGAACGGGATGCAGCCGAGCAGGCGGAAGTCGCCGCCGCGCAGCAGCGGTGAATGCTCGGTCAGGCGCGCGGCGAAGGCGTTCATGTCTTCGTCGGTGCGCACCTTGTTGAGGATTACCCCGAGCACTTTCGGGTCGCGCGGGCCGCCGAACAGCTGGGCCTGCAGCTCGACGCGCCCGGACAGCTCGGTGAGCACTTCGTTTTCCGGCGCCGACACCAGGATCACCTCGGCATCCAGGCTCTTGGCCAGGTGCAGGTTGACCCGCGCGGCGTAGCTGGCGTGGCGGGTCGGGACCATGCCTTCGACCACCACCACGTCCTTGCCGACGCAGGCCTGCTGGTACAGGGTGATGATTTCTTCGAGCAGTTCATCCAGTTGACCATCGCCGAGCATACGCTCGACATGGGCCAGGCTCAGCGGCTGTGGCGGCTTCAGGCCATGGGTACGGGCAACCAGTTCGGTGGAGCGCTCAGGGCCGGTATCACCCGGGTGCGGCTGGGCGATCGGCTTGAAGAAGCCGACCTTCAACCCGGCGCGCTCCAGGGTGCGCACCAGGCCCAGGCTGATGGAAGTCAGGCCGACGCCAAAGTCGGTCGGCGCGATAAAAAATGTCTGCATGCGAGCTTCTCGAAATGAGCTGTGCAAAAGAGTCAATTGCCAAGGGTATCGCTATCGGCCCCCTGAGCGCACCCGCCGCAAATATCCGGCAACCCGTTTGTCCGGGTTGCGTTCGCTTTCAGGCGATGCCTTGGTTACACTTGTTCGTTCTACATTCTTATGCAAAAGGTCTCGCCCCATGCTGATCGCCGCCAAAAAGGCTGTCTCCATCGACTATACCCTGACCAACGACGCTGGTGAGGTCATCGACAGCTCCGCCGGCGGCGCTCCGCTGGTCTACCTGCATGGCGCAGGCAACATCATCCCGGGTCTGGAAAAAGCCCTGGAAGGCAAAACCACCGGTGACGAACTGGAAGTCGCCGTCGAGCCGGAAGACGCCTACGGCGAATACCTGGCCGAGCTGGTCAGCACCCTGAACCGCAGCATGTTCGAAGGTGTCGACGAGCTGGAAGTGGGCATGCAGTTCCACGCTTCGGCGCCGGATGGCCAGATGCAGATCGTCACCATTCGCGACCTGGACGGCGACGACGTCACCGTTGACGGCAACCACCCACTGGCTGGCCAGCGCCTGAACTTCAAGGTCAAGGTCGTCAATGTGCGTGAAGCCAGCGAAGAAGAAGTAGCCCATGGCCATGTCCATGGCGAAGGTGGCCATCACCACTGATTTTCTGCGCTAAGCTCAGAGAGTCGCGAAGGCGCCCGGGCAAGTCCGTCGCTCCAGCAGGGGAAGACGGCTTGGCAGGGCGCCTTTTTAATGGGCTGGGTTTACTGATTGCAGCCCCCAGCGGCAACCGGGATCTGGAAAGGGGAGTACGTCATGAGTGCATTTCACGACCTGAAGTTGACAGCGCTGGACGGCCAGGAATTGCCTCTGGCACCGTTCAAGGGCCGGGTGGTGCTGGTGGTCAATGTCGCCTCCAAGTGTGGCTTGACCCCGCAGTACGCGGCGCTGGAAAACCTTTATCAGCAGTACAAGAGCAAAGGCTTCAGCGTGCTGGGCCTGCCGTGCAACCAGTTTGCCGGCCAGGAGCCGGGCACGGAGAAGGAAATTCAGGCGTTCTGCAGCCTGAACTATGGCGTGAGCTTCCCACTGGGTAGCAAGCTCGAAGTTAACGGTCATGACCGTCATCAGCTGTACCGCTTGCTGGCCGGCGAAGGCGCCGAGTTTCCGGGCGATATCACCTGGAACTTCGAGAAGTTCCTGGTCGGCAAGGACGGCCGGGTACTGGCGCGCTTCTCGCCACGCACCGCGCCGGATGATCCGGCGGTGGTGCAGGCGATCGAGAAGGCTCTGGCCTGATCGGCCCCATCGTGGGGCAAGCCCGCTCCTGCAGAAGTAGGAACGGGCTTGCCCCGCGATGCTGTTCAATCACCCAGATCAATAGTACTGGGCCACCCGAACGGCTCACCCTATCCTCAGGCGCATTCCCTATTCCCAGGAGCGCCGCATGTCCGCCACCGCACTGTTCACTCCCTTCCAACTGGGCGCCCTCGAGCTGCCGAGCCGCGTGGTCATGGCACCGATGACCCGTACCTTCTGCCCTGGTGGTGTCCCTCACGCACAAGTGGTTGAGTACTATCGTCGCCGCGCCGCCGCAGGCGTTGGCCTGATCATCACCGAAGGCACCACGGTCGGTCATAAAGCCGCCAACGGCTACCCGAATGTGCCGCGTTTTTACGGCGAAGATGCCCTGGCCGGCTGGAAGAAAGTCGTTGAAGCCGTGCACGCTGAAGGCGGGCGCATCGTGCCGCAGCTCTGGCACGTGGGTAGCGTGCGCCGCCTGGGTACCGAGCCGGATGCCAGCGTGCCGGGCCATGGCCCGAGCGAGAAGCTCAAGGACGGCCAGGTCGTGGTGCATGGCATGACCCAGGCGGATATTCGTGAAGTGATCGAGGCTTTCGCCCAGGCCGCTCGTGATGCCCAGGCCATTGGCATGGATGGCGTCGAGATCCACGGTGCCCATGGTTACCTGATCGACCAGTTTTTCTGGGAAGCCAGCAACCAGCGCACGGACGAATACGGCGGCGACTTGGCCGGCCGTTCGCGCTTTGCCATCGAGTTGATCCAGGCCGTGCGCGCCGCGGTAGGCCCGGACTTCCCGATCATTTTCCGCTTCTCGCAGTGGAAGCAGCAGGACTACAGCGCACGTCTGGTGCAGAGCGCCGATGCCCTGGGCGCATTCCTGCAACCACTGGTGGATGCTGGTGTGGATATCTTCCACTGCTCGACCCGACGCTTCTGGGAACCTGAGTTCGAAGGTTCGGACCTCAACCTGGCCGGCTGGACCCGCCAGCTCACCGGCAAGCCGACCATCACCGTCGGCAGTGTCGGCCTGGATGGCGAGTTCCTGCAGTTCATGGTCGCGACCGACAAGGTGGCCCAGCCGGCCAGCCTGGAAAACCTGCTCCAGCGCCTGAACAACGACGAATTCGACCTGGTGGCAGTCGGTCGTGCCTTGCTGGTCGACCCGGAATGGGCGGCCAAGGTGCGCGATGGTCGCGAGCAGGACATCCTGCCGTTCAGCCGCGAGGCGTTGACGACCCTGGTTTGATCGCAATTGCCGCTGCAGTCGGGCGCGCCATGCTGACCTGACTCTGGCGGCAGGCTGCCTGCAGATGCGCCTCGAATTGCTCGACAATCGCCGGCCAGCCCTGACGGCTGGCATGCTGGCGGGCATTGAGGCGCACCCGGCGCAGGGTTTCCGGCTCTTCCAGGAACCAGCAGGCGGCATCGATAAAGGCCGCTTCGTCCCCTGGCATGGCCAGCGCACCGCTATGCCCGTGGCGGATGTGCTGGGCTGCCGCCGCTTGATCGTAGGCGACCACACCCAGGCCTGAGGCCAAGGCTTCGAGCACGACGTTGCCGAAGGTTTCGGTCAGGCTGGGAAACACAAAGATATCCCCTGAAGCGTAGTGTTCGGCCAGGCGTTCTCCGCGCTGGGCGCCGCAGAACATCGCGCCCGGCAGGCGCTGCTCGAGTGCGCTGCGTTGCGGCCCGTCACCGACCACGATCAGCTTGATGCACCGCTGCGGGTACTGTTGTTGCAGGGCGTCCAGGCACGGCTGCAACAAACCCAGGTTCTTTTCGGCGGCCAGGCGTCCGACATGCAGCAGGGCGATATCGTCGACGCCCAGGCCCCATTGCTCGCGCAAGGTCTGACTACGCCTGGCCGGGGTAAACAACTGGCTGTCCACTCCCCGGGCCATCAGGCTGAGGTTGTCGAAGCCGCGCCGTTCCAGCTCCAGGCGCTGGCTGAGGCTGGGCACCAGGGTGGTGTGGGTTCGGTGATGGAACCAGCGCAGGTAGTGGGTAAGCAGCCGCGCCAGCAGGCCGAGGCCGTACTCGCTGGAGTATTGCTGGAAGTTGGTGTGGAAGCCACTGACCACGGCGATGCCCAGGCGCCGCGCCGCGCGCAGGGCACTCAAACCCAGCGGGCCTTCGGTGGCGATGTAAAGCACATCCGGCCGTTGCCGGCGCCAGCGGCGCAGCAGTTTGTGCATCGACACCTGGCCCCATTGCAAACCCGGGTACCCCGGCAACGGCCAGCCGCGACACAGCAGCAGGTTGTCGTCGCTGGCCGAGGGCTGTTCAGCCGCTTGCCGCGGGCGTACCAGCTCGACCCGATGGCCGCGTGATCGCAAGCCATCGCTGAGGCGGCCAAGGGTGTTGGCCACGCCGTTGATCTCCGGTGGGAAGGTTTCGCTGATCAGGGTGACATGCAGGGACAGTGTGCTCATGAAGCCAGTTTCGACCGTGCCGATTGCCGCTCTGTGACCGCCAAATGACAGATCGATGACGCCTGATTACTGGCGATTGCAGGCGCGTAAATATTTCCCAGCAAGTGACTCAAGATTGCAGGTCCGCCAGCCGATGCAGAAGCATTCGAATGACTGATTTCGCTCCGGGAGAGCGTCATGTTCAACAGCAAACTCAAGCAAGAAATCCTCCGGCTGCGCGAAGAACTGCAATCAGTGGAGCAAGTAAAGTGCAGCCTCGACAGCGAGATGCTGGTGCTGCAGCTCGACCCGCAGGGGCGCATCGAATCGGTCAACAGCAACTTCGAAAAAGAGATGCGCTACAGCAGCCATCAACTGATTGGCCGCAACATCGAGGAAATCGTCCCGGCGCACGTCAAGCAGCTCGACTTTTACCAGCGCATGAAGCACGCCATTGCCCGTGGCGAGCATCTCAATGGCGCTTTCCGCCTGCTGCGGGGCAATGGCGAAGAGGCCTGGCTGCGCTCGATCCTGCAGCCGGTGAAAAACAGCGAAGGGCGTATCAAATACTTCACCCTGCACTCCAGCGACCTGACCCGCACCATCGAAACCTCCCGCGAGCACGAGAGCCTGATCAAGGCGCTGATGCGCTCCACGGCGGTGATCGAGTTCAACCTCAACGGTGAAGTGCTGACGGCCAACGAGCGCTTCCTGCAGACCATGGGCTACAAGCTCGACCAGGTGGTGGGCAAACATCACCGCCTGTTCTGCGAACCGGAAGAGTACAACTCGGTGGGTTATCACGCGTTCTGGGACAAGCTGCGCCGCGGCGAGTTCGTCGCCGAACGCTTCAAGCGCATCGATGCCCATGGCCGCGTGGTGTGGCTGGAGGCGTCCTACAATCCGATCATCGATGCCCATGACGTGCTCTACAAAGTGGTCAAGTTCGCCACCGTGATCACCGACCAGGTCAACCAGGAAACGGCCGTGGCCCAGGCTGCCGACATCGCCTACAACACCTCGCTGGAAACCGACGCCTGTGCGCGCAGGGCCACCGAGGTGGTGACCCAGACCGTGGATGTCATGCGCGGCCTGGAAACCTACATGCAGGAAGCCGCCGAAGGCATCGAGGCGCTGGACAAGCAGTCGCAGGTGATCGGTTCGATCATCAAGACCATCAGCGACATTGCCGGGCAGACCAACCTGCTGGCCCTCAACGCCGCCATCGAGGCCGCACGTGCCGGCGAGCAGGGCCGGGGCTTTGCCGTGGTCGCCGACGAGGTCCGGCAACTGGCTTCGCGCACCAGCACCGCGACTGAGGAAATCGCCCGAGTGGTGCAGCAGAACGAACACCTGGCCAAGGCGGCGGTGGATATCATCGACAGCAGCAAGCGCCAGGCCGAGCAAGGCCTGTCACTGGCCGGGCAAACCGGTACGGTGATCGTCGAGATTCAGGACGGTGCGCAGAAGGTGGTCAATGCGGTGGGGCAGTTCTCCAACCAGCTGTCGAGCTGATGGAGGTGCCGCGTAGCCGGGCGGCTACGCGGCGATGCCTCAGGTACGTTCGCGCACCCAGAACAGCGTGGCGCCCGCCACCGCCGCCGGCATCATCAGGATGTTGAGGAAGGGCACCAGCAACACCAGGTACACCGAACCGCCAAAACCCAGGCTCTGCCAGCGCTTTTCGCGCAGCCAGGCGAGCATGTCCTGCCAGCTCATCTTGTGGTTATCCGCCGGGTAGTCGATGTACTGGATGGCCATCATCCAGATACCGAACAGCAGCCACAGCGGCGCGGCGACGATGTTCACCACCGGGATCAGCGAAAGGATGAACAGAGCGATGGCCCGTGGCAGGAAGTAGCCCAGCTTGCGCGCCTCGCGGCCGAGGGTGCGTGGCACCATGGCAGTGAGTTCGGCCCAGCTGAAGGCGGGAAAATCATCGGTGCCGCGCACCACCACTTCGACCTTCTCCGCGAGGAAACCATTGAACGGCGCGGCGATGATGTTGGCCAGCATGGTGAAGGTGAAGAACACCATCAACCCCACCAGAATCACGAACAGCGGCCACAGCACATAATTGAGAAAGCTCAGCCAGTTCGGCAGGCTGGGCATCAACGAATCGACCCAGAGGCTGAACTGATGGCCGGCAAAGTAGACCAGGCCGACGAACAGCAGCAGGTTGACCGCCAGCGGCAGCAGCACGAACAGGCGCAGGCTCGGGCTCAGGACCAGTTTCAGTCCTTCGCGCAGGTACTGTGGGCCAGAGAGGACAGGGGCTTGCATAAAGGGGGAGGCTCCGGGTAAAGGCAAACGCGCTGACCTTACCGAGTTTGTGCGGCGGGCGAAAGCGCGGCGCAGAGCGAGAAACGGGCTGTAACAAAACCTCGGCAGCATCCCGGGCTGGGCTTCATAGATAAACCGCGTGCGATTTTATTGATGAATAGAGCCGGCCTATAAGGTGGATTGTCTAAGGATATTTCCTTAATCTCTGCCACCTCGCTAAAGTGCGCACAACTTTTCAACGCCTTCGAATTCTGACTTTCAAGGAGTTTCCATGAGCATTCTGGTCAACAAGCAAGCCCCTGATTTCGATGCGGCGGCAGTGTTGGGCGACGGTTCGATCGTCGACAGCTTCAAGCTTTCTTCCCTGCGCGGCAAATACGTCGTGCTGTTCTTCTGGCCGCTGGACTTCACCTTTGTCTGCCCGTCGGAAATCATTGCCCACAACAACCGCATGGACAAGTTCCGCGAGCTGGGTGTGGAAGTGGTCGGTGTTTCCATCGACTCGCAGTTCACCCACCACGCCTGGCGCAGCACCCCGGTCGAGAAGGGCGGTATCGGCGCGGTCGAGTTCACCATGGTCGCCGACGTCAAGCACGAGATTACCCGTGCCTATGGCATCGAGCACGATGACGGCGTGGCCCTGCGTGCCTCGTTCCTGATCGACCAGCAAGGCGTTGTGCAGCACCAGGTGGTCAACAACCTGCCGCTGGGCCGTGAAGTCGACGAGATGATCCGCCTGGTCGAGGCCCTGCAGTTCACCGAACAGCACGGTGAAGTCTGCCCGGCCGGCTGGCGCCCAGGCCAGAAAGGCATGAAGGCCGATGCCAAGGGCGTTGCCGACTACCTGGCCGAGAACGCCGCCAGCCTGTAAGGCGGCGAGCTAACGTTTTTCAGGACCTGCGGCTAAAAGCCTTCCCCAAGTGCTTCGCAGGTTCTTTTTTATTCCAGCCGGCGATCCCGGCGATACGATGCTGGCAATTGAACGCCAGCTCGACAGGAGTGTGACATGTCTGAAGTACGCCATTCGCGAGTGATCATCCTCGGTTCCGGCCCTGCCGGTTACAGCGCTGCCGTGTATGCAGCGCGTGCCAACCTCAAGCCGCTGCTGATCACCGGCATGCAGGCCGGCGGCCAGCTGACCACCACCACCGAAGTCGACAACTGGCCGGGCGACGCCCACGGCCTGACCGGCCCGGCGCTGATGCAACGCATGCAGGAACACGCCGAGCGCTTCGAGACCGAAGTGGTGTTCGACCACATCAACGCCGTTGACCTGGCCAGCAAGCCGTTCACTCTCAAGGGCGACAGCGCCACCTACACCTGCGACGCACTGATCATCGCCACCGGCGCCAGCGCTCGCTACCTGGGCCTGCCATCGGAAGAAGCGTTCATGGGCAAGGGCGTTTCCGCCTGCGCGACCTGCGACGGTTTCTTCTATCGCAACAAGCCGGTCGCCGTGGTCGGTGGTGGTAACACCGCTGTTGAGGAAGCCCTGTACCTGGCCAACATCGCCAGCAAGGTCACCCTGGTTCACCGCCGCGAGACCTTCCGCGCCGAGAAGATCCTGGTCGACAAGCTCAACGCCCGCGTGGCCGAAGGCAAGATCGAGCTGAAGCTCAATGCCACCCTGGACGAAGTGCTGGGTGACAACATGGGCGTCACCGGTGCGCGCCTGAAGAACAACGACGGCAGCTTCGACGAAATCAAGGTTGACGGCGTATTCATCGCCATCGGCCACACGCCGAACACCTCGCTATTCGAAGGCCAGCTGACCTTGAAAGACGGCTACCTGGTGGTGAATGGCGGCCGTGACGGCAACGCTACTGCGACCAACGTTGAAGGTGTGTTCGCTGCCGGTGACGTGGCTGATCATGTTTACCGTCAGGCCATTACTTCGGCCGGTGCCGGTTGCATGGCGGCGCTGGATGTCGAGCGCTACCTGGACGGCCTGCAGAACGCAGCGCTCTGAGGATTGCGCGAGCGCTCTGTGCTCGATCGCTGGCAAGGCCAGCTCCCACAGTTGATCTTGTGAGCTAACAAAAAACCGGCCTGATGGCCGGTTTTTTTGTGTCTGCAATCCGCCTCAGAGGCTAAGGCGCATCGACAGATCCACCGCCTTTACATCCTTGGTCATCGCCCCGATCGAGATGTAGTCCACGCCCGTTTCAGCAATCACCCGCAGGGTGCTTTCAGTCACGCCGCCACTGGCTTCAAGCTTGGCCTTGCCGCCGTTCAGGCGCACCGCTTCGCGCATGTCGTCCAGGCTCAGCTCATCGAGCATGATGATGTCGGCGCCCGCATCCAGGGCCTCTTTGAGCTCGTCCAGGCTTTCTACCTCGATCTCCACCGGCTTGCCCGGGGCAATGCGGTGCGCGGCAGTGATCGCTTCGGCGATGCCACCACTGGCGGCGATGTGGTTTTCCTTGATCAGGAAGGCGTCGTACAGGCCGATGCGGTGGTTGTGGCAACCGCCGCAGGTCACCGCGTACTTTTGCGCCAGGCGCAGGCCGGGCAGGGTCTTGCGGGTGTCGAGCAGCTTGACCTGGGTGTCGGCCACCTTGTCGGCGAGGAACTGCGCGTGAGTCGCAACGCCCGACAGCATCTGCAGGAAGTTCAGCGCCGAGCGCTCGCCGCTGAGCAGGGAACGGGCCGGGCCTTCAAGGTGGAACAGCACCTGGTTGGCGGTGGCGCGGTCGCCATCCTTGACCTGCCAGTGCACCGCTACCCGTGGGTCGAGCTGGCGGAATACCGCATCAACCCAGGCCGTACCGGCAATCACGCAGTCATCGCGGGTAATGATGGTGGCCTTGGCCAGGCGCTCGGCCGGGATCAGCTGGGCGGTGATGTCGCCACTGCCGATGTCTTCGAGCAACGCACGGCGCACGTTGGCTTCGATTTCGGCGGTCAGGTCGGCGAGGCGTAAATTCGGCATGGCGGGCTCCACAAGCTAAGTGCCGGCGATTATAGGGCAGGGCAGCCCGCGCTTGCAGCAAACACTGCAGTGGCGGCCGAAGCTTGACCTTTGGTCAGGCCGAATGAGCGTTTCACGCTGGCACCGGTCTATCAGCAGCGGTATGCGCGCACTGGCGAGTGAAGGGTTTTTACTCGATAATGCGCCTTGTATTTGGCGTCATAGCTTTGACGACCACCAGAAAAGCTCAAAATCGAACCTGCAAGGAGACCAGGATGCACAACGACGGGAAGGTGGTGCCGATCAAGGCCATCACCGATCAGGCGCACAATGCGCCCCTCGCTCGTCTGCCGGTGGTGCTTCTGCAGGTACGTGACAAGGCCGCGCTGCAACTGCGCCAGGGCCTGCAGGCGTTGTTCGACAACGCCGACGACACCCTGTTCGAGATGGCCGACAAGGCCGCCAACAACGTCGAACAGAACATCCTTTTCGAAGCCATGCGCGACCTGCGCCTAAAGCGCAAGAACATCGAGCGCGGCTATCTTGACCACTTCTATGAAGCCTTCGTGCAGATCGGTCAGCCCGATTCACTGCCGGCCCTGCACAGCCATGGCTACGACCGCCTGGCGCTGGTGGCCAATGACGAGCTGGAACGTACCGTGGCGCTGGATGCCATGGTCGCGCGGGTGCTGGCCCGCGACGGCATCGCCCTCAACCAGTTGACCCTGCGATTCAGCGCCCTGGTGGGCCAGGCCCTGGACGATCCGCGCAACCCGCTGGGCCCGGCGATGCTCTGCGATTACTTTTTGCGTGCCGGGCGCAGTCTGGGCGTGGGGATCAAGGTCAAGCTGATCATTCTCAAGCTGTTCGAGCGCTATGTGCTGCACGACGCCGACCAGTTGTACGGCGAAGCCAATCAACTGCTGATTGCCACTGGCGTGCTCCCCGAGCTCAAGGCCGTGCCGCGGCGCCGCGCCCAGGACCGCCCGCAGGCTGAACGCGAGGCTTCGGCCAGCGCAGCCGGCAACGAATCGCCCAATGATTCGCTGGATGCCAACGGCCAGGCGGTGTTTGCCTCGTTGCAGGCCCTGCTTTCGCCGGTGCGCGGGCGTGTTGCCCCGCGCCTGGAGGCGTGCGAGCAGGTGCAGGCGATCAGTACCCGTGACCTGTTGCGCCTGCTCTCGCACCTGCAGCATTACGTGCCGCCAACACCCGAGACCGACGACTTCGACCTGCACCAGCAGCTTGAACAACTGCTGACCCGGGTCAGCGTAAAAAGCGGCACCTACCGCAAGATCGAAGTGGTCGACGAGGATGTCATCAACCTCATCGCCATGCTTTTCGAGTTCATTCTCGCCGACCGCAACTTGCCGCGCTCGCTGCGCGCCCTGATCGGCCGCATGCAGATCCCGATGCTCAAAGTGGCGGTACTCGACAAGAGCTTCTTCAGCCGCAGCAGTCACCCGGCCCGGCGCCTGCTCAACGAGATCGCCACGGCAGCCATGGGTTGGGGCGCCAGTGATGATTGCCAGCGCGACAGCCTGTACCTGCGGGTCGAAAAAATCGTCCAGCGGCTGCTCAGCGACTTTGTCGACGACCCGGCGATTTTCTCCGAACTGCTCGCTGAATTCCTTGCTTTCAGCAGTGATGAGCGACGCCGCAACGAGCTGCTGGAACAACGCACGCGCGACGCCGAGGAGGGCCGCGCACGCACCGCGCTGGCTCGTCAGCGGGTGCAGCAGGAACTCAACCGGCGTCTGCTTGGCCGCTCGTTGCCGCGGGTGGTGGTGCGCCTGCTCGAAGAAGCCTGGAGCCAGGTGGTGTTGCTGGCCTGCCTCAAGCATGGCGACACCTCCAGCCAGTGGCTCGAAGCGCTGGAGACCATGGATGAGCTGATCTGGAGCGTGCAACCGCACACTGAAGACCAGGCGCGCCTGCGCCTGCTGGAGCTGGTGCCGGGACTGCTCAAGGCATTGCGCGATGGCCTGGCCAGTGCCGCGTTCGATCCGTTTGCCACCAGCGAATTCTTTGCCCAGCTCGAAACCCTGCATGTGCAGATGTTCGATACACCGGTAGTGGGCGGGCGTGTTATCCACAATGACGCCAGCGAGCAGGTACTGGTGCTCGATGAAATCGTCTTGCCCACCCCGCAAGCCTGCGAGCCGCAAGCGGCCCAGGTGCGCCTGGCCGACGATGATCCGGCGTTGCTGCAGGTCGAGCGTCTGCGTATCGGCGCCTGGGTCGAGTTGGTCGATGAAGACGACGTGCAGCGCTGCAAGCTGATCGCCCGGATCGACAGCACAGACCGCTTCATCTTCGTCAACCGCACCGGCCTCAAGGTCCGTGAATGGTCGCGCATGGCCCTTGCCGTAGCCTTGCGCCGCGGGCATGTGCGCCAGCTGGACGACACCTTGCTGTTCGACCGGGCGCTGGACTCGGTACTCAGCCAGTTGCGCCAGGCGCAAGCACGCTAGATTCCTACGCGTTTTAACGATGCATCCAGCGCCACCACGGGGCATACTGAGCCCGTGCCCCCGTGTCTCAGGATTTTCTATGCAACTGGACCGCGCTACTGGCTGGTTCGCCGGCGTCCGCCACTGTCCTTCGCCCAACTGCAATGCCCGCGCCGAGGGTGAAGTCATCTCCCTGCTGGTTATCCACAATATCAGCCTGCCGCCGGCGCAATTTGGGACCGGCAAGGTCCAGGAGTTCTTTCAGAACCGCCTGGATGCCTGCGAACACCCGTATTTCGAAGGTATCAAGCATCTGCGTGTGTCGGCGCATTTTCTTATTGAGCGTGACGGCGAGGTCACTCAGTTTGTCTCCTGTCTGGACCGCGCCTGGCATGCCGGGGTGTCCTGTTTCGAGGGGCGCGAGGCATGCAACGATTTTTCCATCGGTATCGAGCTTGAAGGCACCGACGAGCTGCCTTTCACCGATGCCCAGTATCAGGCGCTGCAAGCATTGACCCGGCAGATCCAGGATGCCTGGCCGGCCATTGGCACTGAACGGATTCAGGGCCACAGCGATATTGCCCCGGGACGCAAGACCGACCCGGGTAGCGCTTTTGACTGGCCGCGCTACCGCGCCGGCCTCAAGGACAAGGAGAGTGAAACATGAGTTTTCTGGTGCTGTTGCTGGTGCTGTGGTTCGAGAAGTTCTCGGCCTTGCGCCAGCGTCTGCAACGCGATGGTTTTTTCGTTACCGAGCTTGCTCGCCTTGAGCGTGACGGCAGGCGCCATCCCTGGTGGGTACTGATCATCCTGGTGCTGCTGCCGGTGGCGCTGCTGGCCTTGCTCCTGCACGTGCTGGAGCCGGTGGCCTATGGCTTGCTGGCCTTGCCGGTGCACCTGCTGGTGCTGATCTACAGCCTCGGCCGTGGCGACATCAAGGCAGCGCAAGGACCGTTTCGCGACGCCTGGCGGCGCGGCGACGAGCAAGCAGCGGTGCATGTCGCCGAACGCGACCTGGGTTTGACCGCCGACAATGCCCAGGCCTTGCTGGAACGGGTGCAGGGCAACCTGCTGTGGCAGGCCTACCAGAGCTTTTTTGCGGTGATTTTCTGGTATTTCCTGCTCGGTCCGGCCGCAGCCCTGGCTTATCGGCTGCTGGCCCTGACCGCCGGGCATGCACGGACACCTACGCTGCGCGACCATGCCTTGCAACTGCGCCACGCCTTTGACTGGGCACCCGTGCGCGTGCTGGGCGTAAGTTTCGCCCTGGTCGGCAACTTCGTTGCGGTCAGCCGGGTGATGCTGCACGAGCTACTGAACTGGCACATCAGCGCCGCCGGCCTGATCGGCTCGGTCGGCCGCGTCGCGGGTGACCTGCCCGCCAGCACTTCGGCGGGCCCCGACGGCCTGCTCGGGCTGGACAACCTGTGGGAGTTGCTGCTGCGCTCGGCAGTGCTCTGGTACGCCTGTTTCGCCCTGTGGACAGTGCTCGGCTGAAGCCCATCGCGGAGCGGCCGTTGGTCGCTCCGCTGGCGGTTAACCTTAAGTTACAAACCCCCGATCCGATATGCGCTATACAGGTGTTGCTGAATACGTTCGGTGGCCTTGTGCCACTGTGGGGGTGCAAGCCGCAATCGCGGGGCAAGCCCGCTCCTACAGAGGATGGTGCAAAGGCAGGAACCGTAAAAACAATAAGAATCGGAGGGCACCACCCTTGAAGAGCCTGTTGTATCCGGCCATCGCGCTGATGAACCGCCTGAGCTTCGGGATGAAGTTCAGCCTGATCAGTATTCTGTTTTTCCTGCCCATGCTGGTGACCAACTACTACCTGGTCCGCGATTCCTATGCGCAGTTCCATGCCACCCGCACCGAGCTGCAGAGCCTGGAACTGCTGGGCGGCAGCCTGGCCTTGCGCGGCGATGTGGAAACCCTCGGCAACCTGGTGCAGATCAACGCCGTGCTCGGCCAGTCGGGCAAGGCCGAGGACGTCGAGGCGCAGATCGCCAGCGTCGAGCAACAGGTGCAGAGCCGCTTGTCCGGCTTGATTGCAATGACCGGTGACGAGGCCCAGGCCAAGGCCTTCGACGACAAGCGCAGCGAGATGCTCGATACCCTCAAGGCCGCTCAGAGCGAGACTTCGCTGTTGAGCAAGGTGGCGCTGTTCGACAAGCTGCTGGGCCAGGCCCAGGTACTGAGCAAGGTGATTGCCAGCCAGGCCGGGCTTAGCCAGGACAGCGACTCGGCGATCCGCCAGCTCAGCGAGCTGATGACCACGGTGACACCGCAAGTGACCCAGACCCTCGGCGAAGGGCGGGCCATCGGCTCGTATTCGCTAGGCCAGGGTTTTGTCAATTCGGCTTCCAGCGCCCGCTTTGATGACCTGTTATTGAAGCTGGAAAAGCTCGGCGCTGACTATGCCATCCGCCTGGATGAGGCGCTGGCCACCGAGCCTGGCGCGCAAGCCAGGCTCGGCAGCCTGGCCAGCAGCAGTCAGGCGTCGCTCAAGCAGGCCAGCGAACTGATCGAAGAACAGGTGGTGGTGGCCGACACCCTCGATGCGCCGTGGCCGGGGTTCTACAAGCAGATTAGCGGCTTGATGGAACAGACCTACACGCTCAATACCGCCATTGGCGAGTTTCTCGGCCAGCAGCTCGAGCAGCGCCTGGCCGAGCACCGTTTGCACATGATTTTGCTGGTGTCGGCGCTGGCCGCCGTATTCCTGCTGATCGTCTACCTGTATAGCGGCTTCTATGCCTCGACCCGCAACACGCTGAAGAGCCTTGGCGCGGTAATGGACAAGGTCGCGGCCGGCGACATGACGGTCAATTTCCAGGCCAGCAGCCACGATGAACTGGGCGAGTTGGGTCAGGTGTTCAACGGCACCGTGCGGCGCATCCATGACCTGATTGAACAGGTCGGTCACACCGTCGCCGAGGTCGAGCGTCAGGCCGAGCAGGTGCATGCGGTATCGGCGCGCAGCAACCAGGCGGTCAGCGGCCAGCGCGGGCAGATCGAGCAGGTGGCCACGGCCATGAACCAGATGTCGGCCACCGCCCAGGAAGTGGCGCGCAGCGCTGCGGCGGCGGTCAGCAGCGCCCATAGCGTCAACCAGGAAACCGTCAGCGGGCGCGGCCTGGTCGAGACCCAGCAGGGCAACATCGCCCGCCTGGCCGGTGAGATCGACCAGTCGGTGGCGGTGATCAACCAGCTGGCCAGTGACAGCCAGGCCATCAGCCGGGTGCTGGAGGTGATCAAGAGCATCGCCGAACAGACCAACCTGCTGGCCCTCAACGCCGCCATCGAGGCGGCCCGGGCGGGCGAGCAGGGCCGCGGTTTTGCCGTGGTCGCCGATGAAGTGCGCACCCTGGCCAAGCGTACCCAGCAGTCTACCGAAGAGATCGAGCAGATGATCTCGCGCCTGCAGGGCGGTGTAGGGGCCGCCGTCAAGGCCATGGACAGCAGCCATCAGATGGCCTCGGGCACGGTTGGCGAATCGCAGCAGGTGCAGCAGGCGCTGGAGAACATCCTTGGCGCCATTGGCAGTATCGTCGACCAGAACCAGCAGATCGCCGCGGCGGTGGAGCAGCAGACGGCGGTGGCCCACGATATCGACCAGAACATTGTCGAGATCAACCGGGCGGCGGAAAACACCACCCAGGGCGCGCACCAGACCGAAGACGCCAGCCGCAAGCTGTCGACCCAGGTGCTGGAGCTCAAGCGCCTGATCGGTGCGTTCCGGGTCTGAGATCAGCGGTTGCTGAAGTTTTCCGCGCTGTGACAAAGTAGCGCCCTGAAGGATTCCAGGGGGCCGGATGTGTCGGCAACGCTGCGGGTGTAGTCTCACCCTCACAGCAAACGGAACCTCGAGTCCACGCGATTCGGCTCCCTCAGCAAATTCACTGACGAGGTACAGACATTGGCCATCATCCATCCCAAAGTCCGCGGTTTTATCTGCACCACTACGCACCCGACCGGTTGCGAGCTGAACGTACGTGATCAGATCGAAGCCACCCGCAAGCAGGGCGTGCGCGAGGATGGTCCGAAAAAGGTGCTGGTGATCGGTGCTTCCAGCGGTTACGGCCTGGCAGCGCGCATCACTGCTGCCTTCGGTTTCAAGGCCGATACCCTGGGCGTGTTCTTCGAAAAGCCGGGCACTGAAACCAAGGCCGGCACCGCGGGCTGGTACAACTCTGCCGCTTTCGACAAGTTCGCCAAGGCCGAAGGCCTGTACAGCAAGTCGATCAACGGTGACGCATTCTCCGATGAAGCGCGGGCCAAGGTCATCGAGCTGATCAAGAGCGAAATGGGCGGCCAGGTCGACCTGGTGGTCTACTCGTTGGCTTCGCCAGTGCGCAAGTTGCCACAGACCGGCGAACTGGTGCGCTCGGCGCTCAAGCCAATCGGCCAGCCGTACAAGTCGACCGCCATCGACACCAACAAGGACACCATCATCGAGGCGTCCATCGAGCCTGCCAGCGAGCAGGAAATTGCCGACACCGTCACCGTCATGGGTGGCCAGGACTGGCAACTGTGGATCGACGCCCTGGACGCCGCCGGCGTTCTGGCGCCACAAGCGCGCACCGTGGCCTTCAGCTACATTGGTACCGAAATCACCTGGCCGATCTACTGGCACGGCGCCCTGGGCAAGGCCAAGATGGACCTGGACCAAACCGCCAAGCGCCTGGAGAAGAAGGTCGGTGGTGGTGCCAATGTCGCGGTACTGAAGTCCGTCGTTACTCAGGCCAGCTCGGCCATCCCGGTGATGCCGCTGTACCTGTCGATGGTCTTCAAGATCATGAAGGAAAAGAACGTTCACGAAGGTACCCAGGACCAGCTCGATCGTCTGTTCCGTGACCGCCTGTACCGTGCCGATGGCGCGCCAGCGGCGCTGGACGAAGAAGGCCGCCTGCGCCTGGACGACTGGGAACTGCGTGACGATGTACAGGATGCCTGCAAGGCCCTGTGGCCGCAGGTGACCACCGAGAACCTGTTCGAAATTACCGACTACGCCGGTTACAAGAAGCAGTTCCTCAACCTGTTCGGTTTCGAGCGTCAGGATGTTGACTATGACGCCGATGTGGCTACCGACGTACGGTTTGACTGCATCGAGCTGTAATCAGCCCTCGCTAAGCGTTTGTTGCCGCACCTGTTTTCCCCGGGTGCGGCAACAGTTTCATCCTCGAAACACAATTTGAAACAAGTCTGCCACTGGCCTTTTGATATTCCCGCCGCCGCGCTGATCTATACCACTCTTTACATGCCCTTTTTCAACCGCCAAGGTTTGGTCAGGAGGTGCTATGAGTGGACTGCAAAAACTAAAAGAGCGGATCAGGCAGAAGGGTTTGCAGAAAACTCTGAAAACCCTGTGTGAGCGTTACATCTTCTTCCATTGGGAGTTACTGTGGATGGAACGCGACCTGATCAGCCCGGTTGCGCCTCACAACCTGCGCGACCATCCTGCGGTACGCCTGGTGGAAATCACCCCGGAGAACGCCGACGCCTTCGCCCGCCACTTCGGCGACCGCGTACAGACCATGCGCGAGCTGGCCGCCGAAGGCCACACCGGGCACATGTACCTGGATGAGCAGGGCGATGCCGTGGCGTTCATCTTCGGCAGCATGCGCGACTATCACGACCGTCATTATTACGGCTGCACCTTTCCGGTGAAGCCCGGTGAGTTCTTTGAATTCGGCGGCGAGATGATCCGCGCCTACTTCGGTACCCGCCTGTCGGTGGATGCCCAGATCAGCTTGTGGGAGGCCATGCGCGCCAAAGGCTGCGACAAGGTAGTGGATGTCTGCGAAACCCATAATATTCCGGCGCTCAAACTGCACCTGCGCATGGGCTATCACGAGCAGGGTCGAGTTATGCACGTGTACGGATTGTTCGGACGCTGGCGCCTGTTTCGCGAAACCCGCTACGATGGGTCGCGACTGAGCGGCTTGCGCAAGGTCCCTGCACCGCAGGTAGCGGCTTCGGCATAACAGAGGTCGATGAGCAGTCTCGAAGCATTCCCGGTTTTGCCCGTTGCCAGCAACATCGGCCAGGCCTTTCGCGAAACAACCGCCGACGGATACTCCCTCGGCGGTTTCTGTTGGCGCCACCAGGTGCCGGACGCTACGCGCCCGCTGGTGATCATCAACGCCGCCACTTCGGTGCGCTGCAGCTACTACGCCCGCTTTGCCCAGTACCTGTTCGCCCATGGCTTCGAGGTCATCACCTATGACTATCGCGGCATCGGTGAGTCGCGCCCGGCGTCCATGCGCCACTTCAAGGCCTCCTGGACCGACTGGGGCGCGCTGGATTTCGAAGCCATGCTGCAACGTGCCCAACGCCTGTTTCCCGGCCAGCCGATCGACGTGGTCGGTCACAGTTTTGGAGGTTGTGCGGCGGGGCTGGCGCCGTCGGCTGATCAGCTGCGCAGGCTGGTGACGGTGGGCGCGCAGTTTGCCTACTGGCGCGATTATGCCGCCGACAGCCGCTGGCAACTGTTCGGCAAATGGCACGTACTGATGCCGTTGCTGACGCGGGTGTTCGGTTATTTTCCCGGCAAGCGCCTGGGCTGGCTGGAGGATACCCCGGCCGGGGTGGTGCAGGACTGGAGCACGCCGTCTGCAGCCTATGAGCAACGTCCGAGTGCACGGGCGCTGGTTGATTTACCCTTCGCTCGGGTCAGGGCCAGGACCCTGGCCATCAGCCTGAGCGACGATCCGTTCGGCACGGTTGCCGCCATCGAGCGATTACTGGGGTACTTCGAGGCCAGTGAGCGCAGCCATCTGCGCATCGCCCCTGGCGATATCGACGAGAGCCGGATCGGCCATTTCGCCTTTTTCCACAGTCGCTTCCAGCCCAGGCTCTGGCCAATTGCCCTGTACTGGCTGCAGCAGGGGCAACTGGCCGAAGGTACACCGGGGCGTTTGATCAGCCCAGGCGCTTGAGCGGCTGCTCGGCGAATTTGACTCCGGCCAGGCCATGCTCGATCAGCGCGCGGATGTTGCCGTGGTCGCTGCCTTGCGGGGTGGCCAGCACCGAGCGGTAGTGTTCGCCGAACGCCAGCAAAGCTTCTTCATTGCTCAGGCCTTCGAGCAAGGCCAGGCCCAGGGTCTTGCACGAACCTTCGTTCTGCCCGGCAGCGTTGTCTACGCCGCCGTTGTTGAAGGCTTGTGGCTGGTAGGCGTAGTGCTCGGCGATGAAGGCCAGGGTATCGGCGAAGATGTGCTCGCCGGACTTCAGGCTGGCGCGCAGGGTATTGAGATCAGTCATTGGGCTTTCCTTTGGCGAACGCCGCTTGTTGTTCGGCGCTGGCTTCTTGCTGGTAAAGGGATTTCCATTCGGCGTAGGGCATGCCGTAGACCACTTCGCGGGCCTCATCCATGCTCAGCTCGATCTGCTTTTCATCGGCGGCGGCCTTGTACCATTTGGACAGGCAGTTGCGGCAGAAGCCGGCAAGGTTCATCAGATCGATGTTCTGCACGTCCTTGCGGCTGTCCAGGTGGGCAACCAGGCGGCGGAAGGCGGCGGCTTCAAGTTCGAGTTTCTGTTGATCGTTCATGGACGTTCTCGTGACAGCGGTAGCTCAGTCTACCGCGATGCGGTTTTTCAGGTGGCGGCCACCGTTGATGACCAGGTTGCTGCCGGTGCTGTATTGGCTGTCGAGCAGAAAGCGCACGGCATCAATCAGCGGCTGGGCGCCGGGTTCGAATTCCAGCAGGGCCTTTTTCAGGGTTTGCTGGCGGTAGGCCTCGTCGCTGTTCTCTTTGAGGATCAGCAAGCCCGGCAGGATCGCGTTGACGCGAATGTTCGGCGCGTACTTGGCGGCGAACGACAGCACCATGTTCTGCAGGGCGGCCTTGGTCGCGGCATAGCCGATATGGCTGCCGCTGCCGCGCGAGGAGGTCTCGTCGCAGATATGGATAATGTCGGCCTTGTCCACCTTGGCCAGTTGCTCGCCCAGGGCCAGGTTCAGGTGGTAGGGCGCCTCGACGTGCAGCTTGAACATGGTATTGAGGTTGGCCAGGTCATCGTCGAGCCACAACGAGGCGTTGTGCACGATGGCGCGCAGGCCGTCGTAGTTGCCTTGCAGGTGTTCGATCAGGGCCAGGCGCTCGTCTTCCTGGCACAGGTCGGCCTGGAACTGGATGATGTTCGGGTGCGCGGCCTCGGGGCTTTTGCTGCGGCTGGCGCTGACCACGGTATGGCCGGCCTGCGCCAGGTTCAGGGCCAGCGCCAGCCCGACTCGCTGGCTGGCTCCGGTGACAAGAATTGGGCTGTTCATGGTGGGGGCGGTCAACTTTTACTGGTTCGCTTGGATAACCCCCAGCATACCCGAACTAGGCGGGATTGCGCGCGCCCTGCGGCCCCGGGCGGGTTGGGCTGGCGTTCAGCCAGTTGGCCAGCAGGCGGGTCGACAGCGGAATGAAGAAATACACCATCAGCGGCGTCAGGCCCAGGGTGCTGAGGAGGATGCGCGGCACCAGGTCCAGCGCGCCCAGCCAGTGGCCGAACAGCAGATTGAACAGCAGCGACACCGGAAAGAACGCCAGCCAGATCGCCACCGCCTGCTTCCAGCGCGGCGGGCGCTGCACCGGGTTACTGCCGAACCAGCCTTCCAGGCCGCTGACCCGCTGTTCCGACGGCTCGGCGAACAGGCCATTGCCACGGTCCAGCCAGGCCTTGCGTGAGGCCGAGTGCTCCCAGGCGTGCATGGTCTGTTCGTTGGTGAAGCGGAAGATGATCTGGAACTCATCGCCTTGCGGGGGCGGGGCGAGCACGCCTGAGCCCAGGTAGCCGGGAAAGTCGGTGGCCAGCTGTTCGCCTTCGTGCAGCCAGGCCATCAGGTCCTGGTAGCGACCATCGGCGACGCGGCGGGTAACCATCAGGGTTACGGGTGGGGTAGACATGGTATATCTCCTGGCAACTGGGCGTGGCGGGTAGGCCTACCGCTTGAACGCCGCCCGGGGTGGTGGGCGGCATTCGCTTCTTTGCAAGAATCGATGCAAGAATCGGGCGCGGATTATTCCTTAAATAAGCTGACCCGTCAGTGCTGGCGGTCGCCAACCTGAGAGAAATGCCAATGGTAGTGCTCGCGGCAGGCGGAGTAGAATGCCCGTTGGCCCACAAACTCGCGGTTTCCCGGCAATGATCGAACCTGACCAGCCTTCATTGAGTACGCCTGAGCTCGACCACGAAGAACTGTTCCCGATCCGCGAAGTCTCCCGCATGACCGGCATCAACCCGGTTACCCTGCGGGCCTGGGAGCGCCGTTATGGGCTGATTCAGCCCACGCGCACCGAAAGTGGGCACCGTTTGTACTCGCAAGCGGATATCGACGAGGTGCGCAGCATCCTCGGCTGGATCGAGCGCGGTGTCGCAGTCAGCAAAGTGGGACGCATCCTCGCCAAAAGCCAGAACCTCAAGGTCGAAAACCAGCCGCAGCGCAGCGACGAATCACAGGCCGACTTCATTCAGTGGCAAGCGCAGTTGCGCCAATCGGTCAGGGCATTTGATGAGCGTCGCCTGGAGCAGGTCTATGGCCAGGTATTCAGCAGTTATCCACAGCTGGTGGCATTCCAGGACATCCTTATGCCGGTCTGGCAGGAGCTGCGCAGCACCCACGAAGCCTTCGGCCAGGCCAGTGAATGGCTGTTCCTCGACAGTTTCCTGCGTGGACGGGTGTTGCAGCGTTTGCAACTGGCGCGCGAGCAGCAAGCAGTGCGCGTGGTGCTGGCAGCGATCCCCGGCCAGTGCCGCGAGCTGGAGTTGCTGGTGGCGGCGCTGTTGCTCGGCACCAGTGAAATCGCCATCAGCGTGCTCGGCCTTGGCCAGCCCCTGGAAGAGTTGAGCCTGGTCTGCGAGCGCATGACGCCCCATGCCTTGGTGCTGTTTTCCAACCATCCACCGGCCAGTGACTTGCCCAAGCGCCTGGCGCGCCTGGCGCTGGCCCTGGAATGCCCGTTATTGCTGGCGGGGGAGGCAGCGGACCTGGCTCAGGATAGCCTGATGGGTTCGCAAGTCGCGTGCCTGGGCAGTGAAGGTCGGTTGATGCGTCGGCGACTGCAGCAATACCTGGCCGGTCACCTGGATTCTTGAGGGTGCAGCTCGGGGTGAGTGCGGCGGTGGGCCTGGAGGATGTATTCGCGTAAGCGCTCGATTTCTGCCGGCAGGCTCTGGCCCAGGTTGTAGGCGGCCAGATGTTCGCCGGTACGCCGTTGCAGAGTGCCGTGCAGGGCAATGGGGGCATCGCCGTCGGGGCTGAACCAGAGATCGAAGTGCCTGGGCGGTTCGGGTTGCTCGCGCACTTCCAGCAGCACACCCTTGAACGAAATTTCCCTGACCCACAAACCGGTGCTCAAGCCCAGTTCGTCCTCCAGGGCAACCGGTTGCTCAAGCGTCAGGCGCCAGGGTCGGACCACGGCGCCTTCTTCATAGATGTTCGGTGCACCCAGTTGCAGGTGCAGGGCATGGAACTCGTCTTCGACCAGTTGCAGCGGGAAGGTCATCTGCTGGTTGTTGAACTGTGCCTGCAGGGTCACTTGCTCGTCGGCGATCAGCCGGGTCAGCAGGTTCTTGATTTCGCTGCCGCCATTGACCAGCAGGCGCGACGCCGGTTCAGCCGGGATGGGCTGAGGCGCGTGCTGCATGGAGCGGATGAAGTCCAGTTCATCCTGGGTCAGAAGGGCATCTGCTTGCATGGTCGAACTCGAAGTTACAATCGTGAATGCGTTTCTTCAGCGTCATGGACAACCAAACGGCGCGTTTGTTAAGACCGTTGGTCGGCTTCCAGCGCAGCGATGCGCGCTTGGGCCTCGGCCAGTTGGCGCTCAAGTGCGATCACCCGCAGTTCGGCTTCGACCTGGCGGCTGACATCCTTCTGGATGCCGATGAAGTATTTGCGTCTGTCGGCTTCGTTGAGTACTGGGGTAATCGACAGTTCGTTCCAGAACGCGCTGCCGTCCTTGCGGTAGTTGCGCAGGATTTCCCGGCTTGGCAGGCCATCCTTGATCGCCTGGCGAATCAGTGCGCGGGCGTCCTGGTCGCGATCATCGTTCTGCAGGAAACGGCAGTCGCGGTAGAGGATGTCGTTGGCGTCGTAGCCGGTCAGGCGCTCGAAGGCCGGATTCACGTAGATCAGGATAGTGTCGTCATCGCCTTCCTGTTCAGCCACCACGATCCCGTCGTTGGAGGCGTCAATCATGCGCTGCAGCAGTGTGGCATTGATCATCTTGTTAGGTCCGCAAGGGCTGTAGATCGGGCATGCTGGCTGATTCTAGTAGATTGACCGTCGCTGTACAGCGGCAGATTAAGGCCTTTTGCCAGTGCCGGATGCTAGTATCCTACGTTTTTACTCAGTTTCGGAAACCTCTATGAAAGTCGCCATCCTTTCCGGTTCGGTATACGGCACCGCCGAAGAAGTCGCCCGGCATGCCGAGAAGTTGCTCAAACAAGCAGGTTTCGAGGCCTGGCACGCTAACCGGGCGACCTTGCAGGACATTCAGGGTTTTGCCCCCCAGGCATTTCTGGCCGTAACCTCGACCACCGGCATGGGTGAGCTGCCGGACAACATCATGCCGCTGTTCAGTGCAATCCGTGACGTGCTGCCCGCCGAGTGGCGCGGACTCAAAGGCGCGGTGATCGGCCTGGGCGACTCCTGCTACGGCGACACCTTCTGCGGCGGCGGTGAGCAACTGCGTGAACTGTTCGCCGAGATGGGCCTGGTGGAAGTGCTGCCGATGCTGCGCCTGGATGCCAGCGAAACCGTTACTCCGGAAACCGACGCAGAGCCCTGGATTGCCGAGCTGGTGGAAAAGCTGCGCGGCTGATCACTGCGGCTGTGGCTGCTCGCGCAGCAGCTGCAGCCAGGCCTGGGCGGCACGCGATAGGTAGGCGCCCTGGCGCCAGATAAAGGCAATGTCCCAGCGCAGGTCCGTCGGTTGGCTCAATGCCAGACGCACCACCCCGGGCCGCTCCAGGCCTCGGGCAACCACACTCGGTAACAGCACCACGCCTTGGCCTGCCGCCACCAGTGCGGCGAGAAAGTCGGCCTGGCCGCTGCGCCCACCTTCCCTGGGCGTGAAGCCCGACTGCTGGCAAGCACTGAGCAAACGGTCATTGAGCACGAAACTGCGCTGATAGAGCAGGAACGGTGTATCGGCCAGTTGTGCCAGGCTGACCCGGCCGGCGGCCGCCAACGGGTGATCGGTGGGCAACAGGGCGTCGAGGGGCTCGTTGCAGAACGGCTGGTAGGCGAAGACCGGGTCGCTGGGCGTCAGGCTGCCGCCCAGTTCCAGTTCGCCGCTGAGCACTGCTTGCTCGACACTGCGGCTACCGCCTTCGAACAGTTGAATGCTGATATTCGGATAGCGCCGCCGGTATTCGGCGAACAACCGGGCGAACAGCGCGTCACTGCCCAGTAACGGCAAGCCCAGGCGCAATTCGCCGCGGGCCAGCTGGCTGAGATCATCCAGTTCGCTGAGCAGCTCCTGGCGCAGGCGTAGCATGGCTTCACCGCGCTCAAGGACGATTTTGCCAGCGGCGGTCAGGTGCAGTTGCGAACCCTGGCGCTCCAACAGCGGCACACCCAGGTCCTGTTCCAGTTGGGCGACCTGCTTGCTCACTGCGGACTGGCTGATGTGCAAGGTCAGCGCGGCCTGGGTAAAGCCGCCGCGGTGCACCACTTCGAGAAAGCTGCGTAGCTGTTTGAATTCCATTGCCTGAATTCCAATTTGGAATAGTTGGCAGTCTAACAATTCGCTTTTGGCGTGGGGAGCGGGCTTTTAAAATGAAGGCCTGAGAGGATCCCTGCGATGAAACCCCCTGCGTTTAACCGATTTGTCCGCCTGCTCGCCGAGCTTGCGGTGTTGCTTGCTCTTTACAAGGTTGGTGGCGTATTGGCCGCCTGGTTGGCCTGGCCGATTCCGGGCGGGGTGATCGGCCTGGCGCTGCTGTTGCTGCTGTTCGCCGTTGGCGTGCTCAAGCCGGCCATGTTGCAACTGGGGGCCGGGGTGCTGATGGCCGAGATGCTGCTGTTCTTCATTCCGGCGCTGATGAGCCTGCTCGATTACGGCAGCCTGCTGCGCGATGAAGGCTGGCGGATCTTGCTGGTGATTGGTGTCAGTACCTTGCTGGTGATGGTGGTGACGGCGGTGACGGTGGAGTGGATCTGCCGCTGGAGGTTGCGTCATGACGCTTGAGCCGATGCCGCTGTTCTGGCTGGCCCTGACCCTGCTGGCTTATCTGGGCAGTCGCTGGTTGTACCGGCGCACCGCGCGCTACCTGCTGTCACCGTTGATTCTGGTACCGGCTGTGCTGCTGGCGATTGCCGTGCCCCTGCATACCGCCTATGCCGAATATGCGCGCAACACCCACTGGCTGATGTCGGTGCTGGGCCCGGTCACCGTGGCCTTTGCCGTGCCGATCTGGCAACAGCGCGCCTTGCTCGCCCGCCACTGGCCGGCCCTGACCCTGGGCATGCTGGTCGGCAGTGCGGCATCGATCGGCAGTTCCTGGGGCCTGGCGCACCTGTTGGCGCTGGACAGCTCGGTCAGCCTGTCGCTGGTGCCGCGCTCGATCACCACGCCCTTTGCCATGCCGCTGGCCAAGGACCTGGGCGGCGTGCCGGAGTTGACCGCGGTGTTCGTGATGTTTACCGGGGTGCTGGGGGCAATGTTCGGTGGCGTGCTGCTCAAGTACCTGCCGCTGCGCACGCCATTGGCCCGTGGCGCGCTGTTTGGCGTCGGCGCGCATGGGGCGGGCGTCAGCCGCGCTCATGAGGTGGGGGGCGAGGAGGGGTCGGTGGCCGGCCTGGTCATGGTCCTGACCGGCCTGCTCAACCTCTTCGCCGCGCCCTTGCTGACTTTGCTGTTGTGATTCACCTCGCTATTTTGCTTGCTGACTCCCAAGGTCAATAAGCTGGCTGCGAACGCAACTCTCGGGCGGGCCTGCCTGACTAGACTGTCGATCAGTAGAGCACACGAATGTGCCGAGGTGATTGCAATGATCGCAGCCGATGCCTTGCCCAACACGACTACCTACAACCTACCGGGACCACTGTGATGCCTTTGGCCGAAATTCCATTGTGCGTCTGGCGGACCCGGGGCCTGAATTTCTCGTTCCGTGGCCAGACCATCCGCTACTGGACCGCAGGGCAGGGCGAACCGCTACTGCTCATTCATGGCTTTCCCACTGCCAGCTGGGACTGGCATTACCTGTGGACACCCCTGGCCCAGCGTTTTCGGGTGATTGCCTGTGACATGCTCGGCTTTGGCGACTCGGCCAAACCGCTGCACCATGATTACAGCCTGCTGGAGCAGGCCGACCTGCAGCAGGCATTGCTCGCGCATCTTCAGGTCGAGCAGCCGGTGCATCTGCTCGGGCATGATTATGGCGGCAGCGTCGCCCAGGAGTTGCTCGCCCGCCACCACGAGGGCCGCGCGCAGATCGCCAGTTGCGTGTTCCTCAATGGTGGTCTGTTCCCCGAGCGTCATCGGCCGCTGCTGATCCAGAAGCTGTTGCTCAGCCGCCTGGGCTGGCTGGTCGGGCGCTCGTTCGGGCGCGATGATCTGGTGCGTAACGTCACCCAGATCTACGGGCCCTGCACCCATCCCAGCGAAAGTGCGCTGGACGACTACTGGAGCCTGATTGCCTCCAACCGCGGCACGCGCATCCTGCACAAGCTGATCACTTACCTGCCCGAGCGGGTCGCCCACCGCGAGCGCTGGGTCGGTGCATTGCAGGCCGACGGGGTGCCGCTGCGGCTGATCAACGGCGCGGTCGACCCGATTTCCGGTATCCATATGCTCGAACGCTATCAGGAGCTGGTGCCCGATGCCAACACCGTGATGCTCCAGGGCATTGGCCACTATCCGCATACTGAAGCACCGGTACAGGTGCTGCGCCATTACCTGGCGTTTCGTGAGCAACCCCTGGTGAATGTGCCGCAGAGAGTCGCCTGGTCCTGAGCGACCCGGTGTGCGCAATCATCGCCCGGCCTTATCGCCTGCCATTCAGCGCCTGCCCGCTTGATTGTGTGCCAGCCAGTGCTGGCTGACACTCGGGCATCCCTCTCTTTTGTTCTGCTGGAGAAACGAGCATGACGATTCGCTTGGACGATAAAGTGGTGATTGTCACCGGCGCTGGCGGCGGCCTGGGCCGCGCCCATGCCCTGCTGTTTGCCCGGCATGGTGCCCGGGTGGTGGTCAACGATCTGGGTGGTTCGACCCATGGCGAAGGCGCCAGCGCCTCGGCCGCCGACCGGGTAGTGGCGCAGATCCGCGAAGAGGGTGGTACGGCAGTGGCCAACCATGACTCGGTCACCGACGGTCAGCGCATTGTCGAACAGGCCCTGGACAGCTTCGGCCGGGTCGATGTAGTGATCAACAACGCCGGCATCCTGCGCGACAAGACCTTCCACAAGATGGAGGACAGTGACTGGGAGCAGGTCTATCAGGTTCACCTTGAAGGTGCCTACAAAGTCACCCGCGCCGCCTGGCCACACCTGCGCGAGCAGAACTGGGGGCGGGTGATTTTCACCGCATCGACCTCGGGCATCTATGGCAACTTCGGCCAGGCCAACTATGGCGCGGCCAAGCTTGGCCTGTATGGCCTGACCCGCACCCTGGCCATTGAAGGACGCAAGAATGGCATCCTGGTCAACGCCATTGCCCCTACCGGCGGCACGCGCATGACCGAAGGACTGATTCCACCGCAGGTCTTCGAACAGCTCAAGCCGGAACTGGTCAGCCCGCTGGTGGTGTACCTGGGCAGTGACGACTGTCAGGACAGTGGCGGCCTGTATGAAGTGGGCGGCGGCTGGGTCGGCAAGGTGCGTTGGGAACGCAGCTTGGGTGTCGGCTTTGACCCGCGCGAGGGCTTTTCACCCGACGATATTGCGGCCAACTGGCAGCAGATCGGCAACTTCGACAACGCTGTGCACCCGCAAGACAGCCTGCAAGCCTTGCAGCAGATGATGGCCAATCTGCAGAAGTATCCACAGGGCTGAACCTGCCCCAAGGTTGTGGTCGCCAGTTGAAGTTGCCTATGCTGGGCGGGCCCCCTTGCTGCAGGAGCACAGAGGATGTACGAATCCAGAACGGACCCGGTCATTTCTTCCCGTCAGTTCAGTTATCGCATGATGCGTCACGGCCTGGCAGCCTGCCTGATGTTGATCGGCTCGATCCTCTTCGGTGTGCTCGGCCATCTGTACTTCGAGCCAGACGTGCCCTGGCACGATGCGGTGTTCAACGCCACTTTGCTGCTGGGCGGAGTCGGGCCGGTGATCCTGCCCGAGAGTATCGGCGGCAAGCTGTTCTTTGCCGGCTACGGCTTGTACGTCGGGCTGGTATTTGTTGCCACCATCGGTCTGATCCTGGCGCCTGTTGCCCATCGATTGTTACACCGATTTCACTTTGACGACGCCGATGACGATTGAATTGCGGGCATAAAAAAGGCCGCTGCAGTGCAGCGGCCAAGTAAGACGCAGATCAAGGAGCTTCAAAATCAACGTCGGTGAACCTGGGCCAAGCTTCATCAGGCGGAGTGTGCACGCCGATTGATGGAATCGGGCTGACTGCTTCGATCTGCGTCAGCACCGTCTTGGTGCAACCAGAATAGGTGCCTGGCGGTAGCGGAAAAATAGGTGTTTCTGACATTCACTGTTACAGCACTGGTAACAGTGAAGCCACAAGACAGTAACCCGTTATTTCATTGATGACTGTGAGCATGTGTAAACAAGTCTGCTTGGGGTTTGTCCATTCCGAGGTATCAATAGGCTGTTGCTGGTTTTAGCCGTAGGACACTTCTCTCGGGTTGCTGAACAAGCCACTTTGGAGCTTTTCGTCAGTATCAATAGGGAACGGTTACGCTGAAATTCTGCTGTCGGTGAACCAGTCAATTTGTCGCGATATGACTATCACCGAATAAAGAGATCAGCACATGGATTTGTCCCGTTTTTTCGATGCACCAGGATTTAGCTTCGACGACAACAGCCTGGAGACAATTCTGCTGGAACTCAGCAGTACCACCTTTCAGATCAAGAACCAGCTCGAGTCGCTGCCCTCCCTGACGGATGCAGCTTTCGATGAGTTCTGGAAGCAGGCGCGCAAGCCTGGTACCAACCCGCTGAGCCTGTTCATACAGGTGACGAAACTGTTTTTTCTCGACCTGCGTTTCGTGGCTTTGCGCCAACCAGGACAGCAGTCGGCACTCGCCGCCCTGGAAGAGCAGATCTTTGATCCAGACGAGCATGTCCGTCTCTTGGCGCTGAGCATTGGGGGCGAAGCGCTGACGTTGCCTTTGGTGTTTGTCATCGGCGAGTCGTTCGAAGCGTCATCTTCGAGCAAACTCTGGCTTTACAGCCTGCAGGAGGGCTTGCAGGAGCAGGGCAGTACACGGCGATTCATCGACCGCATGACGCTGCGCCTGAGCAAGCCGGCTGCCGAAGATCCCCTGGTCCAACCGTTGCCGCATGGAATTAGGCAGCGTCTTGCGCAAGGCCAAGCGCCGCGATTGACCTTGGTGCCGTTGAGCGATATTCCGTTTCGACGCCAGGTCGACGATGTCCGCCAAGCCTTGCGCGAGGTGCCAGTACAAAACCTGTTGCAACAACGCCTGGCAACCAGGCTCAGGCAGCACCGTCACGCCCAGCTGCCTGAATGGTTACGCTTTCTCGAAGGTGAAGAGCGTACGGCCTACGAGTTACGCGAACGAGCTGTTGCTGTGTGCCAGCAACGGGTCGATGAACATCTGCAAGGCATGGCCAGTGCGCAGGATTATGCCGCTGAGCAGATAGCCGATTACCTGACGCAAGCCATGGGGCTTGACGTTGATGTCCGGCGACTGCGGGTGGGGGTCAGGCATGTGTTGGATATCGTGGGTGAAGTGCTGTGCGGTGAGCGCGAGATGACGCTGGTGCAATGGGTAATTTCCGGTGGTTACCACGGCCGCGAACTGCAAGCGCAGATCATTGACAGCGAGCTGGCCGTACAACTGACACCGGGCTTTATCCAGGCCATGATCGATCAACTGGATATCCGTTTGAGTTACCGGGAAGCGCTGCAAGCCGTGTACTTTGACGGCCCTGGCCCGCAACTGATGAGTGAAGTGGTCAATGCGCGGCTGGCTCTGAGTGCCCTGGCAGCGCGTTACCAGGGGCTCGACGGGAGGGCCTTCGACGCCCTCGAAGCGGCTCGTAACCACCAAGGGGCCCTGAGCGAGCTTGGCATCGAAGTCGGTGGCGTGATCCTCGATCCCTTCCAGTTGGCGTTCAGGGATGTGTTTTACCTGAGCTATGGCCAGAGTGATGATCAGCGCTTCCTGCTTTACGCCCCAGGCGCGCCGGGAGGTGATCTTCGGGTGTTGCGCAATGCACGGCAGCTCAGCCTGGAAATCGCCCGGTGGGCGCTGACGGATCAGGGGCAAGCCTACTTGCTTGGCCAACTGTCGGTCGACGCGCGGCCGCAGTTCACTCAGCTACTCAAGCAGGCGCAGAGACTGCCTGGTTATTGGTCGCGACAAACCGTTACGCTGGAGCGCTGGCCTGACGCCGGTTGGCAGGAGTTGCTGTCGGAAATTGCCTTTATGAAGGTCAATGGGGTGCTGGAGCAGCTGCAGTTCGCCACGCCCCAGTGGTACATCGATGCGCCGCTGTTCCAGCGTCAGCAACTGAGCAACATCGATGCGTCACTTACCCTGGTACAGAACGCCTACCAGCAGATTAACAACATCGAGCCCTTTGCCGATTACGCCCATCGCCTGGTCAAAGAAAGGATCAACACATTTGCCGGCGCGCCTGGGCCTGAGGTCGATCCTGATACCGTGCTGGTCGAGCTCGAGCCTGGTAACGTCGCAAGCCTTACCCGCACGGTCATCAGTGGATACGACAGCAGTTTCAATTTCGCCGACTTCGCAATAATCACTTCAACCGTTGGCCAGGACCTGTCACGCCTGGATCGTCGTTTTCTCGACGGCTACATTCGTTCGGCCAGGCTGGGGGAGCGCTACATCCAGACGATTCGCAGTCGCTTGCTCGATGCGACTGACCCGCACTACAGGCGCCGTCGCCTGCTGCACCGCGAGCTATTGCGCTTGCAGATGCGCCGCGCCTGGCTGAGCGAAACCATGGCGGGGCGACTGACGGCTGTGCGCAGCCGGTGGCTGGAGAATGCTGTCGATGAATTACTCGATCTTGAGCCTGCGGTTGTTGGTGGTGATCGGACTTCCCACAAGAACGGGGTGTTCCAATTCGCGCTGAGTGGCCGACGGGTCGAGGGTGTGTATCTGTTCAGGAATGTGGTGCAAGGCGTGGTAGAGGATCTTGTCTACACGCCGGAGGCCCCTGATGGCCTGTTCTTTCGAGCGCCGCAGGCACTGGCCCGGCAATGGGACGATCCTGCCCTGCAGGACTATTTTTACCTGCGGGTCAGTATTCGCGATCAGCCTATTGTCGGCGCCCTGATCGAGCGCTTCCAGCGGGCAGGGGATGGCGAGGCGATTATCCTGGCGGCGATCAGTGACTATAAGCGCATTACCGACCTGGCCCGTGAGTTCGACGTAATGGTCGAGCGCATCGTTGCCGATGTGGACGAAGACACCACCAGTGTGGCGCAAAGGATCTCCGGTTTGTTGTTCGAGGTTGCGATCGGGGTAGCGGCAATACTCTCGGTTCCGTTTCCACCGGCAAGCCTAGCCCTCAGCGTGGTCATGACCCTGCGCGCGTTTGGACAGGGCGTCATCGCTTACCTGGATGGAGATCGGGCGGCAGCCACGAAGTTCTTTCTGACAGCGGGGGTTGGCCTTGTTTCCTTGTCAGGTATCAGCGGGCGGCTGGCGAAACTCGTGTCGGGCCTTTCAAAAGGACCGAGTTCACCCACCGTTCGGTTGTTGAAACAACTGTTCAGCGACTTGCGCCCGGTGGGGGCGAAATCGATTTACAGTGTGAATCGGGCGCTGGAGGAAGAACTCAAACAGTTCCTGGAAATCCTCGAACACAAGAGCATGCACATGGCTATCCCGGTCTAGCCTTCGTGCCCCATGCGCCAGCTGATCATCTTCGCCGTAGCCAGCAACTGCCCGGCTGCGGGCCCCTGCTCATCGGCATGGAAGATCGAGGTCGGGCCGACCACGGTCAGCACGGCGGCGATCTTGCCCACGGCGTTGAACACGGGAGCCGAAAGGGCATCGACCCCCGGCATCAGCAGACCATGGACATGATGCAGGCCGCGTTGGCGGATGGTTGCGAACAAGGCCTCGTAGTCGTCGGCGCTGTGACCTGACGCGGCCAGTTCCTGCTCGCGCAACTCGATAGTTTCGCGCTCGGGCAGGTAGGCGCCGAATACCAGCCCGGTCGAAGAGGTGAGTAAAGGCAACACCGAGCCGATCTGAGTGACCACGGTGACTGCCCGAACCGCCGGCTCGATATTGACCACGGTGGCGCCCTGGTTGCCCCACACGGCGATGAAGCAGCTTTCGTTGAGCTCATCGCGCAGTAGCGACAGTGGCAGCGCCGCCTCTTTCAATACGTCCATCCCGCCCAACGCCGCCAGCCCGACGCGCAGGGCTTCGCGGCCCAGGCCGTAGTGGTTGGTGGCCGGGTTCTGTTCGGCAAAACCGCTGGCAATCAAGGCCTGCAGGTAACGGTGGACCTTGCTCGCCGGCATGTCGACATGCTCGGCCAGGCGCGACAGTGAGGTAGACGGCGACAATTGGGCCAGGGCTTTAAGGATGTCGGTACCGACCTCGGCCGAGCGGACCTTCTGTTTGCCGGAGCTGTCGGCGGGGGAGCTGGCTTTGGCCATGATGGAGTCGATCCGGGGAGTTCAATGGGCGTCTTTATAGCTTGACGGTCTTCACCAATCAAATTACGTTATGCGTAATGTAATTACGATAAAAATAACGCAGAAGCGCTGCCACCCCCTTCAAGGCCCGCAGCCAACTGCCATTGACCGGCCTGCACTGGGCCCGGAGGCTCGATGAACCTCGATAACACCCCTGTCCTCGGCTACCAGAGCGGTTTCGGTAACGAATTCGCCAGCGAAGCCTTGCCTGGCGCCCTGCCGGTCGGGCAGAACTCGCCGCAAAAAGCCCCGTACGGCCTGTATGCCGAACTGTTTTCCGGCACCGCCTTCACCATGGCCCGCAGCGAGTTGCGCCGCACCTGGTTGTACCGCATTCGCCCTTCGGCCCTGCACCCACGCTTCGAGCGCCTGGAGCGCCAGCTGGCCGGTGGCCCGCTGGGCCCGGTGACGCCCAATCGCCTGCGCTGGAGCCCACAGCCGATCCCAAGCGAAGCGACCGACTTCATTGACGGCTGGGTGGCCATGGCGGCCAACTCGGCGGGTGAAAAACCGGCGGGTATCAGCATCTATACCTATTGCGCCAATCGCTCCATGGAGCGGGTGTTCTTCAACGCCGATGGCGAACTGCTGCTGGTGCCCGAGCAGGGTCGCCTGCGCATCGTCACCGAATTGGGCGTGCTGGAAGTCGAGCCGCTGGAAATCGCCGTGCTGCCCCGTGGCCTGAAGTTTCGTGTCGAACTGCTCGATGCCCAGGCCCGCGGCTATCTGGCCGAGAACCACGGTGCGCCGCTGCGCATCCCGGACCTGGGGCCGATCGGCAGCAACGGCCTGGCCAACCCGCGCGACTTCCTCGCGCCGGTGGCCCATTACGAAGAAATCGATGGCCCGGTGCAGTTGGTGCAGAAATTCCTCGGTGAACTGTGGGGCTGCCAGCTCAACCATTCGCCACTGGACGTGGTCGCCTGGCACGGCAACAACGTGCCGTACAAATATGACCTGCGCCGCTTCAACACCATCGGCACGGTCAGCTTCGACCACCCGGACCCATCGATTTTCACCGTGCTGACCTCGCCGACCAGCGTGCCGGGCATGGCCAACCTCGACTTCGTGATTTTCCCGCCGCGCTGGATGGTGGCCGAGAACACCTTCCGTCCGCCGTGGTTCCACCGCAACCTGATGAACGAGTTCATGGGCCTGATCAAGGGCGAGTACGACGCCAAGGCCGAAGGCTTCCTGCCCGGCGGCGCCTCGCTGCACAGCTGCATGAGCGCCCATGGCCCGGATGCCGAGACCTGCAGCAAGGCCATTGCCGTCGAGCTGGCACCGAACAAGATCGACAACACCATGGCCTTCATGTTCGAGACCAGCCAGGTGCTGCGCCCGAGCCGTCATGCGCTCGAATGCCCGCAATTGCAGGCCGACTACGATAGTTGCTGGGCCTCGTTGCCGAGCACCTTTACCCCGAATCGGAGATAACCCATGAATCAGTCCGCCCTTGCCCGCAGTTGGGTAGAACACGCCAACAGCCACGGCGACTTCCCGCTGCAGAACCTGCCCCTGGGTATCTTCAGCCGCAAGGACCAGGCGCCGCGCTGTGGCGTGGCCATCGGTGATGCCATTCTCGACCTTGAAGCCGTGCTGGCTGCCGGCCTGTTCGACGGCCAGGCCCGCGCTGCGGTCGAAGCCACTCGTGGTGGTGCGCTGAACGCTTTCTTCGCCCTCGGCCGTACCGCCCGTGTAGCCCTGCGCGAACGCCTGCTGGAGCTGCTCGGCGAGCACAGCGAACACCAGGCCGCACTCAAGCCGCTGCTGTATCCGGCCAGCGAGTGCCAGCTGCACCTGCCAGCACGCATTGGCGACTACACCGACTTCTATGTCGGCATCGAACACGCCAAGAATGTCGGTAAGCTGTTCCGCCCCGACAACCCGCTGCTGCCCAACTATAAATACGTGCCGATCGGCTACCACGGCCGTGCCTCGACCATTCGTCCGTCCGGTACCGATGTGCGCCGGCCAAAAGGCCAGACCCTGCCCGCCGGCCAGAACGAACCGAGCTTCGGCCCGTGCGCGCGCCTGGATTACGAACTGGAGCTGGGCATCTGGATCGGCCAGGGCAACGACATGGGCGATTCGATTCCGGTGGCCGAAGCGGCTGAGCACATTGCCGGCTTCTGCCTGCTCAACGACTGGTCGGCGCGCGATATCCAGGCCTGGGAGTACCAGCCGCTTGGCCCGTTCCTGTCCAAGAGCTTCATTTCGACCATCTCCCCATGGGTGGTTACCGCCGAAGCCCTGGAACCGTTTCGCTGTGCCCAGCCGGCGCGTCCGGAAGGCGACCCGCAGCCGCTGTCGTACCTGCTCGACAAGCGCGACCAGGCCAACGGCGCCTTCGATATTGAGCTGGAAGTGCTGCTGCTGACCGAGCGCATGCGCGAGCAGAACCTGCCCGCGCATCGCCTGACCCTGAGCAACACCCTGAGCATGTACTGGACCGTGGCGCAGATGGTTGCCCACCACAGCGTCAACGGTTGCCAGCTGCAGTCGGGCGACCTGTTCGGCTCCGGCACCTTGTCTGGTGCCCAGCCTGGCCAGTTCGGCAGCCTGCTGGAAATCACCCAGGGTGGCAAGGAGCCGGTCGAACTGGCGTCTGGCGAGGTGCGCAAGTTCCTCGAAGACGGCGACGAGATCATCCTGCGTGCGCGTTGCAAGCGCGATGGCGTGGCCTCGATCGGCTTCGGCGAATGCCGCGGCAAGATCCTTCCGGCACGCTGAGAGGGCAGGGCCATGGAACTCTTTACCTACTACCGCTCGACCTCCTCCTACCGGGTGCGGATTGCCCTGGCGCTCAAGCAACTGGAGGTCCGGCAGTTGCCGGTCAACCTGCTCAAGGGCGAACAGCGCGAAGAACACTTCATGGCCCTCAACCCGCAAGGGCGGGTGCCGGCGCTGAAGATCGACTCGGGTGAAGTGCTGGTGCAGTCGCCGGCGATCATCGAATACCTGGAAGAGGTTTATCCACAGCCAGCGCTGCTGCCACAGGACCCGGTTCGCCGGGCCCAGGCCCGTGGCGTCGCGGCACTGATCGGTTGCGATATCCATCCGCTGCACAACGTCAGCGTGCTCAATCAGCTGCGTGGGCTGGGCCATGACGACGTCCAGGTCAACCAGTGGATCGCCCACTGGATCAGCCAGGGCCTGGCCGCTGTCGAGCAGTTGATCGGTGATGAAGGCTTCTGCTTTGGCGACGAGCCGGGGCTGGCCGATGTCTACCTGATCCCGCAACTGTATGCAGCCGAGCGTTTCAATATCGACTTGAGTGGCTTCCCGCGCATTCGCCGGGTCGCTGCCCTGGCCGAGGCGCATTCGGCGTTTGCCCAGGCTCACCCGTCGAGGCAGCCCGACACCCCATAAACCACGCTGCCCGCACCTGATACCCATAACAATAAAAGGTACCTTGCGATGCACAATCAGATTGCCAGCTTTCGCACGGCGCTGGATGCCCGGCCCGTGTCGCGTTATCAGTGGTTATTGCTGTTGTTACTCGTGTTGTTGCTGGTTACCGATGGTTATGATGCTCAGGTGCTGGGCTATGTGATTCCTTCCCTGGCCCAGGACTGGGGCCTGGAAAAGGCCGCGTTCGGGCCGGTGTTCAGCGCCAACCTGCTGGGCCTGACCCTGGGATCGCTGGCGGTGACACCGCTGGCGGATCGCTTCGGCGTGCGCCGGGTGCTGTTGTGCTGTGTGCTCTTGTACTCCAGCCTGACCGTGCTGATGGTCTTTGCCAACTCCCTCAACAGCCTGATGCTGGCGCGTTTTGTCTGCGGTATCGGCATGGGTGGAGCGATGCCCAGTGCCATGGCGCTGATGTCCGAGTATGCACCGCCGCGTTTGCGCACCCTGATGGTCACTCTGGCCGCTTGCGGCTTCTCATTGGGGGGCGCTGCCGGTGGTTTCGTCGCTGCCGGGTTCATCGACAGTTTCGGCTGGCAGGCGGTGTTCCTTGCTGGCGGTATTGCGCCGCTGCTGCTGTTTCCGTTCCTGGCCCTGTACCTGCCCGAATCCTTGCCACGCCTGCTGCGTGACGCGCCGCCCTATGCGCGCCTGCTCAAGCTCACGACGAAGATGCTCCCGGGCTGGCAGCCGCCTGCGGCCAGTGTGCAGGCCATGGAAGAAAACCAGAACAAGTTCACCGTGGTGGCGCTGTTTCGTGACGGCTATGCCAGGCCGACCCTGCTGATCTGGTCGACGTTCTTCGTCAGCCTGATCCTCTTGTACTTCATGATCAGCTGGCTGCCCTCGCTGTTGCTGGAAAGCGGCCTGGCCCTGAATCAGGCCAATCTGGTGACCTCGATGTTCCTGTTTGCCGGCACCCTCGGCGCGGTATTCATGGCCTGGTTCGCCGACCGTCTCAAGCGCAAGGTGCGCCTGCTCAGCGCCGTGCTGCTGGCGGCGGCGGTGTTTACCGTACTGGTCGGCCTGAACCACGATAACCCGCGCTGGCTGGTGGTCTGTGTGTTTGCCGCTGGCTTCTGCATCATCGGCGGGCAACTGACCCTCAATGCTTTTACCAGTAACTTCTACCCGGCCCAGGTGCGGGCGACCGGCACGGGATGGGCATTGGGAGTGGGGCGCTTTGGTTCGATACTGGGGCCGCTGTTCGGCAGCCTGCTGCTGGCCATGCATTTACCGGTCGAGCAGATATTCTTCTTCTGCGCGATTCCTGCGGTGCTGGCGGCATTGTTGATCATTCAGGTGCGCAGCCCGGCCGAGGCTGTCAGTGCACCGATGACGACGCAGGAGGCAGGTGGCTCAGGCGTTCAGTCAGGCGCAAGCGCTGGATTGGATCGTCACTGAGCAGCAGGGCGTGCTCCAGGTCGAAGCGTTCGGCCTGTGGGCACTCCAGGTGCTGATACAGCGTTGCCCGTGCCATGTAGTCGGCGGCGGTGCCCGGGCCAAGCTGCAACACCCGTTCGGCGTCCTTCAGGGCCTCCAGGTGATCGTCGTGGCTGGCGTGCAGCTGGCGCAGGTTGCGCGACAGGCGCTGGAGCATCTGCAGCGGGCTGGCGGTCAGCAGGTGGTCGGCACTCAGGGCCAGTTGCGGGCCGAACTGGCGGCCCAGCAGTTCGCGGCAGTCGGCCGGATACAGGCGGCGCCCGCCGCAGGGGTCGAGCAGGTGATCGGCACCCGGTACGCGCAACAGGAAATGCCCGGGGAAGTTCACGCCTTCAAGGGGGATCGACAAGCCGCGAGCCAGTTCCAGGGTCAGCAGGGCCAGGGCCAGAGGCTGGCCGCGACGACGCTGTATGACCTTGTCGAGCAGCGCCGCCTGGGGGCGCAGGGGGTGGTACTCGTCCTGCTGGAAGCCCAGGGTGTTGAGGTGGCGCAGCAACGGCTGGGCCAGTTCGCTGAGCGGCAGCATCGGCAGGCCGGCGCTGACCTCCTGCTGCAAGGCCTGAACCTCGGCCAATACCTGTGCCGGCACCACGCTGTCGTCGTGCTCGGCGGCGATCCATAGTGCCGCTTCCAGCAAGGCGACCGGGTCACGTTCAAGGCAAGCCAGGCAGGCGCTACGTGGGTTCATGACAATCTCCGCTCAAGCTTCTGTTGTAGCGCTGGTGCGGGTTTTAGTCCAGTGGTCCGAGTGTTGTCATCAGTCGGTAAAGCGCGACCTATACTGGGATCAGCACCTCATCGAGGAGCCCGTTGATGTTCGCTCTCATGCAAAGCACCCGCACGCAGTCGCTGCACCTGTGCATCGACCCGCCGACCGGCCTGAAAGCGGTAGTCGCCATCCATAGCGAACACCTGGGGCCGGCCATGGGAGGCTGTCGCTACCTGGCCTACCCGGACGACGACAGCGCCATGATCGACGCCATCCGCCTGGCCCAGGGCATGAGCTACAAGGCCGCCCTGGCAGGGCTGCCGTTGGGCGGCGGCAAGGCGGTGATCATTCGCAACCCCCATGTGGAAAACCGCGCGGCCTTGTTCGAGGCGTTCGGGCGCTTTGTCGAAACCTTGCAGGGGCGTTTCATTACTGCCGTGGACAGCGGCACCTCGACCCTGGACATGGATTGCATCGCCCAGACCACCCAGCACGTGACCAGTACCACCGCTGCCGGCGACCCGTCACCCCATGCAGCCATGGGCGTGTTCGCCGGAATTCGCGCCACCTCGATGGCGCGTCTGGGCAGCGATAATCTCGAAGGCTTGCGCATTGCCGTACAGGGGCTGGGCAATGTTGGCTATGCGCTGGCCGAGCAACTGCATGCGGCGGGTGCCGAGCTGTTGGTCAGCGACCATGACCCGGGCAGGGTGCAACTGGCCATCGAGCAGTTCAATGCGCGGCCGGTTGCCAATGAGATGTTGATCAGCACGCCCTGTGACATCTTTGCGCCGTGCGGGGTAGGGCCGGTGCTCAATGGCCAGAGCGTGATGCAGTTGCGCTGTGCAGCGGTGGCGGGCGCGGCCAACAACCAGCTGACCACCTTGCAGGTGGCTGATCAGCTGGAAAGCCGCGGGATTCTGTATGCGCCGGATTACGTGATCAACGCTGGCGGGTTGATCTACGTGGCGCTCAGGCACCGTGGCGAGGACCTGGGCACCATTACCGCACACCTGGCGCGCATCCCTTCGCGGCTGACCGAAGTCTTTGCCCATGCCCAGGCCGAGAAACGCTCGCCGGCGCGGGTGGCGCAGATGCTTGCCGAGCGGCTGATCTACAGCTGAAGGTCGATTATTCGGCGGCGCTGTCCCCGAGCAGCTCGGACAGGGCGTCTGGCTGGCTCTTGAAGGCCTTGGCGAACACGTCACGGTTCTTCGCCATATAGATACCGGCATCCTCGACCTGCTGTTCGCTCAGCGACGGCACGGCTTTTTTCAGGACCTCGGCCAGGAGCTCGGCCAGTTCAAGCATCTTGTCGTGACGGTCTGCTTCGGCTTTATCCATGAACAAGCGCTCCAGGTCGCGGCTGCTGCGGTATACCACTTCGACGGCCATTCATCACCTCACATGCCTTTGGTAATCGATGTATTCGATACTGTTTATTTGTACAGTGTTAATGATAGGGTAATCCACAGGACTAAGATAGTGGCAAATCAGCATTCTGCTGTTCGCCACTCTCCACAGGGGCCTGGCGCGGCACTTTTGCCGCTCTCTATGGTCTGCTACAGCGTGTAGAATTGCGGATCGGCAGTCGAGCCATCCAGTCTACGAAGGAACAGCAATGAACGAGCAAACATCGCGCCTGAATCGGGAACGGCGCTTTTTGGTACTGCTGGGGGTTATCTGTCTGGCCCTCATCGGCGGGGCGCTGTACATGCAGATCGTGCTGGGCGAGGCGCCGTGCCCGCTGTGCATCCTGCAACGCTATGCTTTGCTGCTGATCGCGCTGTTCGCCTTTATCGGTGCCGCCATGCCCGGCAAGCGCAGCCTGACCCTGCTCGAGGGCCTGGTGGTGCTCAGCGCCATCGGTGGTATCGCCGCCGCCGGCAACCATGTGTACATCCTCGCCAATCCGGCGGTCAGTTGCGGCATCGACACCTTGCAACCGATCGTCGACGGCCTGCCGCTGGCTTCGGTGCTGCCGCTGGTGTTCCAGGTCGATGGTTTCTGCTCCACGCCTTACCCGCCGGTCATGGGCCTGTCCCTGGCGCAATGGGCCCTGGTGGCCTTTGTACTGACTGCCGTTCTGGTGCCCCTGGGCATCTACCGCAACCGCCGTCAGGCTTAGACAAAAGTCATGTATTGACGCAAGCCCGTTGTGCAATGAGATTTACCAGGTTTGTCGCACCATACTTGATCCTGATCAAGTTCCAGCCCTTGTAGAGCGGGCGTTTCAGGGGTATTGGACGGGGTGCGACAAACTGTCGCGAAACTGATTTTTCAGGCGTGATTGTTACGTAATTGGTAAAGGACTGTTGCTCAATAAGTCATAGTCAACGATTGGTTACCTATCTACAATCGCCCCCAATTTCCGTTCGGCACCGCTTGCGAGTCGCAGGATTAAAGGAGCCCCAGGCTCTTTTCGCTGACTCTGACGAGCATCGCCTGCGGCGATGCCGGGCTGACCCCCCTCCGTGATTTCCCGCACCAAATGGAATTGGTCTGAAGACAGGCCTGTTGCCTACTGAAGTCAAAATAATAAACACCGCAATATCCGGTTTATGCCGAGCCGCCGCAGCTGGCCTCAAGGCGTGACCGTATTCGATCCCATAAATGCTGACGCTTGGCAGGACGAAGTGTTGGCGACCAAAACACAAATTGCATTGAAGCAAGCTGCTCTAGAGGTCGTGAGATGAGTAAAAAGCGTTACCCCAGACTGTTTGGCATTCTGCCCTTTTTAGGCATGCTTTTACTCAGTGGGTGCAACTGGACCCTGCTCGACCCGAAGGGCCAGGTCGGCATTGAGCAAAAGAACCTTATCCTGATCGCTACCGGCTTGATGTTGCTGGTGGTGATTCCTGTCATTTTCATGACCCTCGCGTTTGCCTGGAAGTATCGTGCTTCCAACAAGGCAGCCACCTACACCCCGGACTGGTCGCACTCGACCAAGATCGAAGTGGCGGTCTGGACCATCCCGGTTCTGATCATCATTGCCCTGGGTTATGTGACCTACAAGACCACCCATGAGCTGGACCCGTATCGTCCGCTGGTTTCCGACGTGAAGCCGGTGCAGATCGACGTGGTCGCCCTGGACTGGAAATGGCTGTTCATCTACCCGGAACAAGGCATTGCCACGGTCAACAAGATCGTCTTCCCGGCCAACACCCCGGTCAACTTCCGCGTGACCTCCGATTCGGTGATGAACTCCTTCTTCATCCCGGGCCTGGGCGGGCAGATCTACGCGATGGCTGGCATGACCACCAAACTGCACCTGATCGCCAACGAGAACGGTGAGTTCGACGGTATCTCCGCGAACTACAGCGGTGCTGGTTTCACCGGTATGAAGTTCAAGGCAACCGCCACCTCCCAGGCTGATTTCGAAGCATGGGTGAACGAAGTCAAGCAATCGCCTAAACAGCTGGATGCGGCTGAATACGCGGCATTGGCCAAAACGAGCGAAAACAATCCAGTCGCGCTGTACAGCGTGGCCTCGCCTGAGCAGTTCCAGTCCATCGTCGACAAGTACGAAGGCATGAACCGCGGTCGGCCGGTCCACGAAAAAGAGCAGAGCAAAGCAGCGGCCGGTACCGAAGGGTTGGACGTGACTATGCATTCGGCTGCTGGGGCAGAGGAGTAAGAGATGTTCGGTAAACTAAGTCTGGATGCGATTCCGTATCACGAGCCGATAGTCATGGTGACCATTGCCATGATTGCGCTCGGCGGTCTCGCGTTGATCGGTGCAATCACCTATTTCAAAAAATGGACCTACCTGTGGTCCGAGTGGCTGACTTCGGTCGACCACAAGAAGATCGGGGTGATGTACATCATCGTCGCGATGATCATGCTGCTGCGCGGCTTTGCCGACGCCATCATGATGCGCACGCAGCTGGCCATGGCCACCGGCGGCTCCGAGGGCTACCTGCCTCCCGAACACTATGACCAGATCTTCACCGCCCACGGTGTGATCATGATCATCTTCATGGCAATGCCATTCTTCACCGGCCTGATGAACCTGGCCCTGCCTCTGCAGATCGGTGCGCGTGACGTTGCCTTCCCGTTCCTGAACTCCCTGAGCTTCTGGCTGCTGGTGTCCGGCGTCGTGCTGGTCAACGTCTCCCTGGGCGTCGGTGAATTCGCCAAGACCGGCTGGGTCGCTTATCCACCGTTGGCGGGTATCCAGTACAGTCCTGGCGTGGGTGTCGACTACTACATCTGGGCGCTACAGCTATCGGGCCTCGGTACGACGCTAACGGGTGTCAACTTCCTCGCCACCGTGCTGAAAATGCGCGCGCCTGGCATGAAGCTGATGGACATGCCGATCTTCACCTGGACCTGCACCTGGGCCAACGTTCTGATCGTCGCTTCGTTCCCGATCCTGACCGCTGCACTGGCTCTGCTGACGCTTGACCGTTACATGGATTTCCACATTTTCACCAACGAACTTGGTGGCAATCCGATGATGTACGTCAACCTGTTCTGGGCCTGGGGTCACCCTGAGGTTTACATCCTGATCCTGCCGGCCTTCGGTGTGTTCTCGGAAGTCACCTCGACCTTCGCCGGCAAACGCCTGTTCGGCCACAAGTCGATGATCTACGCTTCGGGCGCGATCGCGGTACTGGGCTTTGCGGTATGGCTGCACCACTTCTTCACCATGGGTTCGGGCGCCAGCGTCAACACCTTCTTCGGTCTGGCGACCATGCTGATCTCGATTCCGACCGGGGTGAAGCTGTTCAACTGGCTGTTCACGATCTACCAGGGCCGTCTGCGCTTCACCGCGCCGGTGCTGTGGACCCTGGGCTTCATGGTTACCTTCTCGATCGGTGGTATGACCGGCGTACTGCTGGCTGTTCCAGGTGCTGACTTCGTTCTGCACAACAGCCTGTTCGTAATCGCCCACTTCCACAACGTGATCATCGGTGGTGCGGTATTCGGCTACATTGCCGGCTTCGCCTTCTGGTTCCCGAAAGCCTTCGGTTTCACCCTGAACGAGAAGTGGGGCAAAGCTGCCTTCTGGTTCTGGATCTCCGGTTTCTACGTGGCCTTCATGCCACTGTACGCACTGGGCTTCATGGGTATGACCCGTCGTCTGAACCACTCCGACAACCCACTGTGGGAACCCTACCTGTACGTAGCCGTGTTCGGCGCCGTGCTGATCCTGTTCGGTATCGCTTGCCAGCTGATCCAGCTGTACGTTTCGATCCGCGACCGCAAGGACAACATGGACGTGACCGGCGACCCATGGGGCGGCCGTACCCTGGAATGGTCGACTTCGTCGCCACCGCCGTTCTACAACTTCGCCAGCATGCCTGAGAACGTCGATCTGGATGCATGGCACGAAACCAAGCAAGCCGGTAAGGCTTACAAGGTTCCAGCCAAGTACGAAGCGATCCACATGCCGAACAACACCTCTACCGGTGTGTTCATGGGTGCGTTGCTCACCGTATTCGGTTTCGCCTTCATCTGGCACATCTGGTGGTTGGTTGCTGCCAGCCTGGTCGGCACCATCGCTGTCTTCGTTGCTCACGCTGCGCGTGACGACCAGGGCTACATGGTTCCTGCAGAGGAAGTGGCGCGTATCGAAGGCGAGCGCATGAAGGCCCTGGGCCTGGCTACCGGTTCGCCGGATGGCGCACGTGTCAAATCGTTTGAACGGGTTTAATCAATGTCCAGTCATGTAATCAATGCAGACACGCATGCTCATGGTCACGACCATGGGCATGACGATCACCACCACGACTCGGGCCAGATGACCGTCTTCGGTTTCTGGCTGTACCTGATGACCGACTGCATCCTGTTTGCGTCGCTCTTCGCCACCTACGCGGTGCTGTCCGGCAGTTTTGCCGGCGGCCCGTCGGGTCATGACATTTTCCAGCTGGACTTTGTCGCGGTTGAAACCGCACTGCTGTTGTTCTCCAGTATCACCTTCGGCTTCGCCATGTTGCAGATGTTCAAAGGCAACAAGGGCGGCGTGCTGGGCTGGCTGGCTGTCACCTTCCTGTTTGGTGCCGGCTTCATCGCGATGGAAATCTATGAGTTCCATCACCTGATCGCCGAAGGCTTCGGCCCGCAGCGCAGTGGCTTCCTGTCGGCGTTCTTCGCGCTGGTTGGTACCCACGGTCTGCACGTGACCGCAGGTCTGATCTGGATGGCGGTCATGATGTACCAGATCAACAAGCACGGTATCACCGGTACCGCCAAGACCCGCATGAGCTGCCTGAGCCTGTTCTGGCACTTCCTGGACGTGGTCTGGATCTGCGTGTTCACCGTCGTGTATCTGCTGGGGGTTCTGTAAATGGCTAACGCACATAACAGCCACGCCGAGGGCAACCACGGTAGCGTCAAGTCGTATGTGATCGGCTTCATCCTGTCGGTGATCCTGACTGCGATTCCGTTCGGCCTGGTGATGTTCCCGAGCATGCCGAAAGACATCACGATCATGGTCGTGGTGGCCCTGGCGGTCATTCAGGTGGTGGTACACCTGGTGTACTTCCTGCACATGGACCGTTCTGCCGAGCAGCGCTCCAACGTGTCGACCTTCCTGTTTACAGCGATGGTCATTGCACTGTTGGTCGGCCTGTCGCTGTGGATCATGTTCAGCATCCACACCAGCATGATGGCGAAGTGAGGTAAGACGACATGTCCGTTAAGCACTTTATCCAAATCACCAAACCGGGGATCATTTTCGGTAACGTGCTTTCTGTGGCAGGCGGTTTCTTCCTTGCCGCGCAAGGGCATGTCGACTTCATGCTGTTCCTGGCCACGGTGATTGGCACTTCGTTGGTGGTGGCGTCCGGTTGCGTGTTCAACAACTGCATCGACCGTGACATCGACATCAAGATGGAGCGCACCAAGAACCGTGCGATGGTCCAGGGCCAGATCTCGCTGAAAGTCGCGCTGGCCTACGCCACCCTGCTCGGGGTGGCCGGCCTTGGCCTGCTGTATGTGCAGGCCAATGCCCTGGCGGCGTTGTTCGGCCTGATCGGCTTTGTCATCTATGTCGGTTTCTACAGCCTGTACCTCAAGCGCAAATCGGTGCACGGCACCCTGGTGGGCAGCCTGTCCGGTGCCATGCCTCCGGTGATCGGCTACTGCGCGGTGAGCAACAGCTTCGACCTGGCTGCACTGACCCTGCTGGTGATGTTCAGCCTGTGGCAAATGCCGCACTCCTACGCCATTGCGATCTTCCGCTTCAACGACTACTTGGCCGCATCGATTCCGGTGCTGCCGGTCAAACGCGGGATCCTGGTGGCCAAGAAGCACATCCTCTGGTACATCGTGGCGTTCCTGGTAGCGACCCTGATGTTGACCCTGGGTGGCTACGCGGGCATGAGCTACATGGCGGTGGCTGCGGCCATGGGCATGTACTGGCTGTACATGGCCTGGACCGGCTACAAGGCGGTGGACGATCGTCTGTGGGCACGCAAGCTGTTCGTGTTCTCGATCTTCACCATCACTGCCCTGAGCGTGATGATGTCGCTGGACACCAAGGTGCCGGCCGAGCTGCTGCTGACTTACGCGCACTGATTCATCAGCGTGTAATGAAAACGCCCCAGGCTTCACAGCCTGGGGCGTTTTTTTTTGTCTCTGCGGTCTTATCGCGGGGCAAGCCCGCTCCCACAACGACCGAAACTGCTGTTGACAAATACCCGGCGTTTGCCGGATTTTATCGCGGCGCAGATCAGGAGTATCTGCGCATGGCCAGAGGATACTGGCCGTGATCCACCACACAAGGGATTGTCGATGATCGAGCCAAACGCCGTTACCCAACGGGCGTGCCTCGCGCTGCTGCGCGAACGCCATACTTCCCCGCATCTCGAGACTGCCTTGCAGGTGCTCGACTGCCTGTTCCGCCGTCGGAGCCTGGCGCCCGGGCAGGATGATGAGCTGTCGGCCGAAGTGCTCGAACCGCATCTGGATAAAGTCCTCAAGGCAATCGAAGCCGGCCTGCGCATCGAGATGGTCCTGCCCGCCTTCCCGGGAAAGTCGCCGAACCGGCAAAAAACCCTCAGCCACCTGCCAGACCTTGCCGAGCGCCACGCCATCGACGAGCTGCAGCACCTGTGCGCTGAAATTCAGGCCCTGTACGCGCCGGGCGCCTTGATTCACATCTGTTCCGACGGCTACGTGTTTTCCGACCTGGTGCGCGTGCCCGACGAACACGTGAAGGCCTACACCGACGAGATCCAGCGCTACGCCGAACAGCACTACCCGCGAAGCTTCGCCCTGTTCGATCTCAAGGATGCCTACCCGCAGTTGGGTTGCCTGGACTCGATGCGCGAAGAGCTGATGATCGAATTCGGTCAATCGCTGATCGCGCTGGGCCAGCGTTTCCAGGACGAGCCGCACATGATGCTGATGTACTGCGGCATCCATCGCTTTTTGTCCGAGGACTATTCGGGTCTTGCCGAATTCGCCGACATGAGCCTCAACGCCGTGAAGAAGATCGCCAAGCCGGCATCCCAGCGGGTAATCCAGCGCAGCGAAGCCTGGAGCGCACTGCTGCAGGCGCGTTATCCACAGTGCCTGCGCCTGTCGATCCACCCGCAACTGGCGGTGTCGGCGAAAATCGGCATCCGCCTGGTGCCCACCAGCGACCTGTGGCGCACGCCCTGGCACTCGGTGGCGATCAAGCGCCGCGGGGTGGTGATGCTCGACAAGCGCAGCAACATCGACGAGCGCTACAGCCGCCTGGTGTTCCGCCAAGGCCGTCCTTGCCACTACGCCAGTGCGCAATGATGCCTGGACCGCTAGCGGCTGAAGCCGTGATCTTCGACCTCGACGGCACCCTGGTCGATACCTTGCCCGACATCGTCTGGTGCCTGAACCGGGTGCTGCAGGAGCAGGGCTACCCACCCTTGCCGCTGGAGACCATCAGTGCCTATGTGGGGGGCGGCACCGGGGCGATGCTCGAGCGGGTTGCCGCACGCCTGGGCATTAGCGACGACAAGACGCTGCATGAGCGCTACATCGGCTGTTACCAGCAGCACCTGGTGCAGTTCTCCCGGCCGTTCGACGGTGTACTGGAGATGCTCGAGGGTTGCCGCCAATTACAACTGCCGATGGCCATCGTCACCAACAAGGCCCATGACATGGCACTGCAGGTGGCCGGGCAGCTGTTCCCCCCGGGCACCTTCGAAATTGTTCTTGGCCAGCGGCGCGGCCATCCGCTCAAGCCGCAACCCGACGCAGCCCTGGAGGCTGCCCGCTACCTGGCGATCGAGCCGTGCCGATGCCTGTTCGTCGGCGACACCGTCATCGACCTGATGACCGCCCGGGCCGCCGGCATGCACGCGGCTGCGGTGACCTGGGGCTATGGTCGGGTCTATGCGCTACAGGCGCAGGCGGCGGATCTTTACTGCGAACAGCCGGCAGAGCTGCTGCATGCCCTGCACGGGGCGCTCACTTCTTGCATGGCTGGCACCCTCGCCAGCCAGCGCTGAAACACCACCTCTCAAGGAAGAAAGGTCATGCAACACAAAGACACCTGGATCAAGGCGGTCAGCGACGTGCTGGCAGGTTATCTGCTCAAGGACGGCGATGATCGCTTCGAAACGGCGGGCCGGGCCAACCTGGCCATCAGCCTTGCCTGCTTCTACGATCAACAGGCGCCGGTACGCCTGGTGCTGCCGGGCTTCCCGTGCAAATCGCCGAACGCGCGTGACCAGACGTTCGGTGTGCTGCCGGACTACGGCGAGGCGATGGCCATCGAGCGCCTGGACCAGCTGGGCCAGGAGATTGCGGCGCTGCACGCGCCAGGTTGCGTGGTGTCGATCCTGAGTGACGGCACGACGTTCAACGACATCGTCGGCGTACCCGACGAAGTACGCAGGACCTACAACCAGGCACTGCGCGAGTTGTGCACCACCCACACCATCAACTGGGTAAGCATGGAAGACCTGTTCCCCCAGGCCAGCAGCGCCGATGCCGTGCGCGCGACCCTGATCAAGCAGGCCCGCCTGCCGTGGAAGAGCGTCGAGGCGCTGATCGAACAAAGCCGCCATGACGAGACGCTCAGTCACGCCCACGACAAGCTGTGCAGCCACCTCTACAACGACCTGCGCCTGTGCCGTGAAGCGGGGCAGAGCGAAGACGAGCACCTGCTGCAGATCGGCTACAAGGCCTATCAGATGATGTTCCGCGGGCAGGCGCTGAATGCCGCGGTCAATCGGTTCTTCCCTGAAGACATTCGCTTGTCGGTGCATCAGTACGACAATGCCGGGCCGAAGTTCACCCTGGCCCTGGCCGACGGTCTGTCGCGGGTTTCCAGCCCCTGGCATGCGGTACCGGTGCGTCATCTCGACGGTAGCCAGACCTTGCGTGGCCGTGCCGAGGTGGACATCGACAAGCATGTGCTGGTGCAGTACCAGGGGCGGCCATGGCTTTACCATGAAACCCTGGGTGAATCGCTGCAGGAATTCGAATTCGAACTGCAGAAGCGCCCCCTGTTCGGGCTGCTGGTGCGTGACCCGCTAGGGTTGGGCTTCGAGCGTTTCTCAACGCAACTGCTCGAAGCACTGGTGGAAACCTTCGGTTTCGTCTGCCTGCGCGGCTGCAGCTTCGATGACCGTGACAGCTTCGCCCGCGACTGCGAGCGCTTCGGCACCATTTACCAGTGGGCGTTCGGCAAGGTGCATGTGGTCAAGCCGGCCGACAAGCCCGAAGGCGTGGTGCACTCGCTGGAAAAGACCCCGCTGCATTGGGACCTGAACATGCTGCCGTCCAGTGACGCCCAGGTGCAACGCGATCCGAAGTTCTGCGCGAGCAAGTTCATGCTCTATTGCAAGACCCCGCCGCAAGCGGGTGAGGGCCAGACCACCATCGTCGACAGTCGCAATGCCCTGCGCAAGGTAGGCAATCAGGTCGCCCGGCAGTGGCAGGCAGTGGACATCACCTATTACACGCGGATGACCTATTTCGGTGGCTCGCCGCGTAGCTACAGCCTGGTGGACCTGCACCCACGTACCGGTGAGCGCATCTTGCGCTACCAGGAGGGCACGGATTCGACGCTGCAGACCTTGAGCCAGGAAGTGCAAGGTTTCGAGGCGCAAGCCCAGCAGGCCCTGCTCGAACAGCTCAATGCCCTGGCCTACGACGAGGATTGCCTGATCGCCCATGAGTGGGCCGAAGGCGATTTGGTGCTGATCGACAACTACCAGACCCTGCATGGCCGCTTGCCGATGTCGCCGGCTTCGGCTTCGCGCGAGCTTTGGCGAGTTCAGGTCTACTGAGGCGCTGGCCCTGGCAGCGGGTTTCGTGCCCGTTGTCAGGGTGTCTTTCCGCCTGCTGGTGGCGCCAGGGCTGCAATAACGTGTGCTGATCCTCAACCCCACAGGATCATGGCATGAGCATTTTGACTGTTTACTTTTGTGGTACCGGTTCCCACCGCTTTGACGACAAGAACCCCAATTTCTGGAATGGCGAGCTGGTTTCGACCCTGGCCTCCAACGACCAGGGCAAGGAGTTCGCCCATTGGGTCGCCATCGACGGCCCTGGCAGTGGCAACCTGCAGGCCGATGAGCTGTTCATCCAGACCAAGGCCTACGGGCTCTCCGGGACCCTGTTCGGCAGGGGCTGGGAAGAGAACGTCAGCCATGCCCTGCATATCATCAAGGGCCAGTTCAGCTGGCAGCGAAAAACCCTCAGCGAGCAGGAATACAAGCAGCTCAAGGCTGCCGGGATTCCCATAGAGGACGTGCAGGTGAGCGGCTCATGGTTGTGGCGCACTTACAGCTATGGCGAGCGCGTCGTCACCCCGCAGCAATTGCAGGAGCAGATCATCAAGATATTCAGGAAGGACGGGGCGCTGCCGACCCAGGTCAACCTGGTCGGTTGGAGTCGCGGTGGGGTGAGCTGTCACATGCTGGCCAATGCCATGCTCAAAGACAACGCCTTGAAGCATATCCCGGTGAACATCTTCGCCGTCGATCCGGTGCCGGGGCTGCTGAACTTCCAGGCGCATCGGGTCCAGCTGGGCGAGAACGTCAAACAATACGTCGGCTTCTATTCCCGTGACGAGCGCTCCAAGGGCTTTGCCTGTGTGATTCCCAAGACGCACGCTGCAACCCTCTGTCATATCTACCCGGTGCCGGGGCGCCACGCCACGCTGGTGGGTAACGCGGCTGCCGACGGCGCCTCCGGTGGCAAGGTTCTGGCCGAGCCTGGGCTGATCGTGCGGCATTTTGCCGAAGTCTGCCTGACCCGCTGGGGAGTGAAGTTGCAAAAAATGCTCAACCTCGGCGAGGGTGACCTGCAGGCCTACCACCAGGTGCTTGCCCGAGACGACAGCAAGTACCAGGCGATGCGCAAGCATTCCTACACCCTGCTGACCGAGGCGGAGCAGGGGGAGCGGGCCGTTTCGCTGGGAAGCCAGGGCACCGGCTTCTCTACGGTGAAGGGTGGCACCCTGCTGCCGCTGGCCGGACTGGCAGCGCCGATAACCTGGCAGGCCTCGTCGTACAAGGAAATCCGCTAGCCCTGATTTTTATACTGGACAGCGCGGTGGCCGAGGCCCTATCTTCAGCTTCGGCCACCGCAGTGGCCAACGTCGCTCGGACGGTTCCGGGCGCTTACGTCTTCGAGGAAGCCATGGCTGACCAAGGTTCGCCGCGCCGCTTTGCGCGCATTGATCGTCTCCCCCCTTACGTGTTCAACATCACCGCCGAGCTCAAGATGGCTGCACGCCGTCGTGGCGAGGACATCATCGACCTGAGTATGGGCAATCCCGACGGCGCCACGCCGCCGCACATTGTCGAGAAGCTGGTGCAGGTCGCCCAGCGTGAAGACACCCACGGCTACTCGACTTCCCGCGGCATCCCACGCCTGCGCCGGGCGATTTCGCGCTGGTACAAAGACCGCTACGAGGTCGAGATCGACCCGGAAAGCGAAGCCATCGTCACCATCGGCTCCAAGGAAGGCCTGGCGCACCTGATGCTCGCCACCCTCGACCATGGCGACACCGTGCTGGTGCCCAACCCCAGCTACCCGATTCACATCTACGGTGCGGTGATTGCCGGTGCCCAGGTGCGTTCGGTGCCGCTGATTCCGGGTGTGGACTTCTTCAACGAACTGGAGCGGGCGATCCGCGAATCCATCCCGAAACCGAAGATGATGATCCTCGGCTTCCCGTCCAACCCGACCGCGCAGTGCGTCGAGCTGGACTTCTTCGAGCGGGTGGTGGCCCTGGCCAAGCAGTACGACGTGCTGGTGATCCACGACCTGGCCTACGCCGACATCGTCTACGACGGCTGGAAGGCACCGTCGATCATGCAGGTGCCCGGCGCCAAGGACATTGCCGTGGAGTTCTTCACCCTGTCCAAGAGCTACAACATGGCCGGCTGGCGGATCGGCTTCATGGTCGGCAACCCCGAGCTGGTCAGCGCCCTGGCCCGCATCAAGAGCTACCACGACTACGGCACCTTCACCCCGCTGCAGGTGGCGGCCATTGCTGCGCTCGAAGGTGACCAGCAGTGCGTGCGCGACATCGCCGAGCAGTACCGCCAGCGCCGCAACGTGCTGGTCAAGGGCCTGCACGAGCTGGGCTGGATGGTCGAGAACCCCAAGGCGTCGATGTACGTCTGGGCGAAGATCCCCGAAGAGTATGCACACCTGGGTTCGCTGGAGTTTGCCAAGAAGCTGCTGGCCGAGGCCAAGGTCTGCGTGTCGCCGGGCATCGGCTTTGGTGACTATGGCGATGACCATGTGCGCTTTGCCCTGATCGAAAACCAGGACCGCATTCGTCAGGCGGTGCGCGGCATCCGTCAGATGTTCAGGGCTGATGGTGTGGGCAGCAAGCCGGCCCAGAAGTAACGGGAGCATCTGCGCTCCATCGTTGGCAAGGCCAGCTCCCACAAGGGCAGTGTGTGGGAGCCGGCCTTGCCGGCGAAAGGGCTGCAAAGCAGCCCCGATAGGGCAAATTCAACGCTGGGCAGGGCGCCATCACCACCGTCCGTCAGCGGCGATTTATTTCTGCATTACCCCCCTTCTCAAACATCCGGCAAAGCATAGAATGGCGGCGGGTTTCTCCCTATAACGATAATCAACCTCCCCCCCTTCTCATCATGTCCGAACATAATCCTTGTTTGAACTGCGGCGCCTGCTGCGGGTATTTCCGTGTGTCTTTCTTCTGGGGTGAGTGCACGTCGGCGGGCGGTGTCGTGCCCGACGATCTGGTGGTCCAGATCAGCCCCAGCCGCGTTGCGATGATCGGTACCGACAGCAAGCCCTGTCGCTGCATCGGGCTCGAAGGCGAGATTGGCAAAGGTGTGAGCTGCACCTTGTATGAACAGCGCTCAACCCCGTGCCGCGAGTTCGATGCGGCCTGGGTCAATGGCGAAGCCAACCCCAGCTGCGATGCGGCCCGTGCCGCCTATGGCCTGCCCCCGCTAGAGGCCAACGAGCCGATCTGGCCGGACGAGGGCGCGGAGGTCGCCTGAGGCGCGGCTTGAAGGTTACACTGGGCGGTTCATGGATCGGACAGGAGGTCCCGCGTGACCCGCATGTACAGTTTTCCCGCTGACCTGTGCCTCGAAAGCCCGCGCTTGCAGCTGCGCCCGATGGTGCCCGAGGATGCCGAAGCGTGGTTTGCCATCATGGCCGACCCGCAGGTCATGCGTTACTGGAACCACGGCCCCTGGCAAGCGCTGGCAGAGGCTCAGGCCGCACTGGCCGAAGACCGCAACGCCTGTGCCGCCGGCCAGATGCTCAAGCTGGGCATCTATCGACGTGACAACGGCGAACTGATCGGCATGACCCAGCTGTTCAACCTCGATCCCACCTCGCGCCGTGGTGAAATCGGCTATTGCCTGGCCAGCACTGCGCAAGGCCGCGGCTTCATGGACGAGGCGCTGACCTGTTTCATCGACTACCTCGCTCACGGCCTGCACCTGCGGCGCCTGGAGGCCGAGATCGACCCGCGTAACCACGGCTCGGCACGCACCCTGGAGCGCCAGGGCTTTGTGCTTGAAGGGCTGCTGCGCCAGCGCTGGTGCGTGGCCGGTGAGCTGTCGGACTCGGGGCTGTACGGGTTGCTGCTCGATCAGGCGCCGCTGGAAGGTTGAATAATCAAGCGCGGCAGCGCCGTCTGCGCTATTGTCGCGCGCTCTTTGACCAGCCAAATGGATTTACTGGTGCCGCTGAACTATCTGACCTTAAGCCTGGGATGCTACCTCACCTGCCTGTTCCTCCAGGCCTGCGCCCGTGAACACGATGTGATGCGCGGCATGCACGCCCTGGCCCTCGGGGTGTTGAATGGGTCCTTCTGGTTTGCCAACCCGCTGTATTTCGCCGCCCTGGTGATGCACCGCAAACAACCGCGGGTAGCCCTGTACCTGGGCTGCTCCGCGCTGTTGCTGAGTGGCCTGATGATACCGCTGGGCTGGCTCGACTGGACCCCGGTGCCTGATTCGCCCAACGGGCCGGGGCTACTGCCTGGTTACTACGTGTGGTTGCTGGCGATGCTGGTGTTCATCCTCGGCCAGTGGCGCTACCGGCATGAACCTGCGGGCAGCAGCAGGGTACCGCTGCTGGGCTGGCCGGCCTGGGTGCTGATCGCCGGGATTGTGGTGACCGTGCCACTGGCCTTCACGCCCTGGAGTAAAGTGCCGTTTCGTTCGGTACCCGAGCAAACGTCGTGCATTGAGTGTGGAGGCAACTGATGGCCCGGTTCTACGTTGCAATCACCCTGGCGTTGTACTTGCTGAGCCTGTGTTTCGATGCCATCTATCTGTCTGGCGATAGTCGGCTGCATGCCTTGCAGGCGATGCTTTACGGGCCTTGGGGCATTGTCATGCAGGTTTTCAGCTGGTTCGCCAACCCGCTGCTGGGCCTGGCGATCATCACTCATCGGCGCTGGCGCTGGCTTTCGCTGGTACTGGGGCTTGGCGCCTTGTACCTGGCGCTCAGCTCGCTGCTCGTCGAGCGGCTGCCGAACAACCAGAGCTACGACTTCCTGGATGTCACCGGCTTTGGGCCTGGTTACTACCTCTGGCTGGCCTCGATCAGCTTCTTCTGTGCCGCTCAGGCCTGGTGGTGTCGGCAGGTACTCAAAGGCGCACAGATGCCCGGGTGGCACTGGCTTGATGGCGGCCTGGCAATCGTGCTCAACATTACCATCGTCTACGCGATCCAGACCCCTAGCCTGCACTTCCAGCTAAAGAAAGTGATCGAGCCACCGCCGCCGATCCAGATCGACAAGGACGCTATCTAGCGGGCTGACGTCGACGTCCCCCACTGCACCACCAGCATGCCGACCACGATCAGCCCGACGCCGGCCAGACGCAGGCCGTTGACCGGGCGTTCGGGCAAGCCCATCAGGCCCCATTGGTCGATGATCAATGACGACAGCACCTGGCCGGCAATGACGCAGACGATGAACCCAGCAGCGCCCAGGCGTGGTGTCAGCACCAGCGCGGCGGTGATGTAGGCGACGCCGGCCACGCCTCCCAACCAGGCCCACCAAGGGGCTTGAACCAACGCATTGAGTTGCGGCAGCGGCGCCCGCAGCACCAGTAACGCCGGAATCACCATCAGCACACTCACCGCCAGCGACACCAACGACGCCCACAACGGATGCCCGAGCAAGCGCCCCAGCGCGGCGTTGCTGCCAGCCTGGAAGGGCACGGCGGCGCCGGCCAGCAGGGCGATGGCCAGCGGCAGCAAGGTGGCGGTAATGGCGGGCAGGTTCATGGCAGGACTCCTCAAAAGTGACTTGCCAAAGTCTTGGTTATCCACCCCAATAATGGAAATTCGAATGCTGCACAGGAGTTATTCGCCGGATGGATGATTTGCGCCGAATCGACCTCAACCTGCTGTTGACCCTGCATGCCCTGCTGGCCGAGCAACATGTATCGCGTGCCGCCTTGCGCCTGCACCGCAGCCAGCCGGCGGTCAGCCATGCCCTGGCGCAACTGCGCGAACTTTTCGGTGATCCGCTGCTGGTGCGCCGAGGGGGGCGCTTGCAGGTCACGGCGCGGGCTCAGGCGCTGGTCGAGCCCTTGCAGCAGGCGTTGGAGCAACTGGATGGCCTGCTCGGTAGCCCCGGTTTCGACCCGCAGCGGGCGCAGCGCAGTTTTCGTCTGGCAATGTCGGATTACGGCGCCCGGGTCGTATTGCCGGGGCTGATGCGGCTCCTGCGTAATGAGGCGCCGGGGATCGACCTGATTGTCTCCCAGGGCAGCCGTGAGGCCATGCTCGGCCAGCTGTTCGATGGTGAGGCCGATCTGGCCCTGGCGGTCTTTCCTGAGCTGGCGACGGAACTGCGGGCGCAGACGCTGTTCGATGAGACCTTCACCTGTATTGCCGATCGCAGTCATTTGCCTACGCGTGGTGGTCTGAGCCTGGACGAGTGGCTGGTGCGGCCGCATGTGCTGGTGGCGGTGCGCCCCGGCGTCGATAACGAAATCGACCTGGCGCTCCAGGGTATCGGCGCCCAGCGCCGGGTGGCGCTGGCCTTGCCCCATTGGGCTGCGGCCCAGGAAGTGATTGCCGGCACCGACCTGATCCTCACGGTGGCCCGGCGCAGCCTGGACAGCGGCAAGCTGGATTCGCGCTTGCGCAGGTTCCAGCCGCCGCTGGCGATCAGGCCGTTTGCCTTTCAGCAAGCATGGCATCAACGCCGGGAAGGAGAGGCGGGGCATCGCTGGTTGCGCGAGAAGGTGATGCAGGTGTGCGCAGGAGCGGCCCCGCGATCGAACGCGTAGCGCTCGTAATTCAAGCGATGTCGATGTAGTGTCTGGGCCGGCCTGATCGCGGGGCAAGCCCGCTCCTACCCAAGACGGAGTCCGCAGCATGAAACGTCCATTTTTGCTTATCGGCCTATGGGTCTGTTGTTCCTCAATAGCCCAGGCCCAGGACGAGTACTCCCCGGCCTACAGCGCCTGCATGAAAACCGCCGAATCAACGCTGGCCATGAACAACTGCAACGGCGCCGAGATCAAGCGCCAGGATAGCCGCTTGAACAGCGCCTACAAAAAGGCCATGACCGGCCTCGAAGGGCCTCAGCAAACCCAACTGCGTGAAGCCCAACGGGCCTGGATCAAGTATCGCGACGCCAACTGCAACCTGTATTACAGCCTCACCGGCGGCACCGTCGATCAGCTCAATGGCGCCGGGTGCATCCTCAGCAGCACCCGCGACCGCGCCGACGAGCTGCAGGCCCTGCTGCAGCCGTAAGGTCAGCGTCGGCTGGCGCGAGCGCGCAGGTATTCGCGCACTTCGCGCTGGTCACCGGCGAACTCGATTCGCTCGGCCTTGCTCTGGCGCTGGTAGGCGTACATCGGGTCGTAGTACTCGTTGAGCAGGCCGCTGATCCAGGCGCGGTGCAAGTCTACTGCGCCACTGCGCAGTTGCTCTTGCAGCGCTTGCTCGAGCAACGCCGACAGCCGCTGGTAGCGCTCGCCGCCGAGGCGCTTGAGAATGTTGGCCATGCTCTGGGTCAGGCGTTCGGCAAACAGTCGCAAACCCTCTTCATCACCGTGCAGGGCAACGAACTCGGCACTGAGGTCGATCACGTAATCGCGCAGAATCCGCTCGACGCGGTTATCAAAGCTGTCTTCCAGCCACACCAGCGGGTAGTGCTGCATGCCCTGGTACAGCTCCAGCGGCAGCGTGCAGCTGCCGACGATGCGGCCCTCGTCTTCGAGCACGAACTGCTCGACGCCGCGGGCGCGTTTTTTCAGCACATCGATGGCCAACTGGTTCTCGAAGTCGATCTGCGCCGGCTGGCCGGTGGCGCGTTTGCCGAAGCTGGAGCCGCGGTGATTGGCGTGACCTTCGAGGTCAACAGCGTTATCCAGCCGTTGCAGCACTTCGGTCTTGCCGGTGCCGGTGAGGCCGCCGATCAGCACGAAGTCACAGTCGGCCACCGCTTGCTGGGTGGTATGGAGCAGGAAATTACGCATGGCTTTGTAGCCACCGACCACCTTGGGATAGTGAATGCCGGCGTCGGTCTTGAGCCACTGCTGGGCGATCTGCGAGCGCAGGCCGCCGCGAAAACAGTAGAGGTAACCCTCGGGGTTGGCTCGGGCAAAGGCGGCCCAGGCGGCAATGCGTTGATCCTTGAGCGGGCCACTGACCAGTTGATGGCCGAGGGCGATGGCGGCCTCCTGGCCGTGCTGCTTGTAGCAGGTGCCGACCTTCTGCCGTTCAAGGTCGTTCATCAGCGGCAGGTTGATAGCTTCGGGAAAGGCGCCCTTGGTGAATTCCACCGGGGCGCGCATGTCCATCATGGCTACATCGTTGAGAAACAGCTGGCGGTAGTCGGTGCAGTTGTCACGCATCAAAGCACCTCAACCGCATGGCTCTGTCGCTCGACCAGCTCGCCGATTGGCGCCAGGTTCAGGCCCAGCTCGCCCGCAACGGCGAGAAACTCCGCTTCCCCTTCTGGCGCCACCGCCACCAGCAGGCCGCCGCTGGTTTGCGGGTCGCACAGCAGGTGCTTCTGCTCGTCGCTCAATGGGGCGATTTTCTCGCCATAGCTGTCGAAGTTGCGCAGGGTACCGCCGGGCACGCAGCCTTCGGCCAGGTAGTGCTCGACGCTCGGCAGGCGGGGCACCGCGCTGTAGTTCAGGCGTGCGCTCAGGCCGCTGCCGTCGGCCAGTTCCACCAGGTGGCCAAGCAGGCCGAAGCCGGTGACGTCGGTCATGGCCTTGACCCCGGCCAGCTTGCCGAAGCGGCTGCCCGGGGTGTTCAAAGTGCACATCCAGTCGCGGGCCAGGCCCTTGTCCTGGTCGCGCAGCTTGGCCTTTTTCTCGGCGGTGGTAAGGATGCCGATGCCCAGCGGTTTGGTCAGGTACAGGCGGCAGCCGACGCTAGCGGTGTCGTTGCGTTTCATGTGGCGTTTTTGCACCACGCCGGTCACGGCCAGGCCGAAGATCGGCTCGGGGGCATCGATGGAGTGCCCACCGGCCAAGGGAATGCCCGCTTCGGCGCATACCGCGCGGCCACCACGGATCACTTCACGGGCCACTTCCGGGGCCAGCACGTTGACTGGCCAGCCGAGAATGGCGATGGCCATCAGCGGGTCGCCGCCCATGGCGTAGATGTCGCTGATGGCGTTGGTGGCGGCGATGCGGCCGAAGTCGTACGGGTCGTCGACGATGGGCATGAAGAAGTCGGTGGTCGACACCACGCCGCGTTCGTCATCAAGGGCGTAGACGGCCGCGTCATCGCGCGAGGCGTTGCCGACCCAGAGTTTCGGGTCCAGCGCCTGGGTGCCGCTTTCGGCGAGAATCACCTCGAGCATCTTCGGGGAGATCTTGCAGCCACAGCCGGCGCCGTGGCTGTACTGGGTCAGGCGGATCGGCTCGTTCATAGGCACCTCGACTTGTCGTGAACGCCCGAGTGTAGCAAAGCTGGCCTTTGCGCCGATGCCTCTTATAATTTCCGGGGTGGCCCATGCCGGCCCTTTCCCCGCTATTGAACCGGAGAATCCCCATGCTCAAACGTCCCCTGGCGCTGTTTGCCGGCCTGGTGTTGTCTTGCTCGTCCTACCTGGCCCAGGCGGCCGACACGCTGCGAGTCAGTGCCATCCCTGACGAAGCGCCCACCGAACTGCTACGCAAGTTCAAGCCATTGGGCGAATACCTGGAGCAGAAGCTGGGCATGAAGGTCGAGTTCGTGCCGGTGGCAGATTACCCGGCAGTGGTCGAGTCGCTGGTCGCCAACAAGCTGGATATGGCCTGGCTGGGCGGTTTCACTTTCGTACAGGTGCACCTTAAGGATCCGACAGCCACACCTTTGGTGCAGCGTGAACAGGACGCCAAGTTCACCAGCAAATTCATCACCGCTAACCCAAATGTGAAAAGCCTGGCCGACCTCAAGGGCAAGACCTTTGCCTTCGGTTCCATTTCGTCCACCTCGGGCAGCCTGATGCCGCGCTACTTCATGCTCAAGGATGGCATCAAGCCTGAAACCTATTTCAGCCGCGTCGCCTATTCCGGTGCCCACGATGCCACTGCGGCCTGGGTACAGGCCGGTAAGGCCGATGGCGGGGTGCTTAACGCCAGCGTCTGGGAAAAGCTGGTGGCGTCGGGCAAGGTCGATACCAGCAAGGTCAAGGTGTTCGCCACCACCCCAAGCTACTACGACTATAACTGGACCGTGCGTGGCAGCCTCGACCCGGCGCTGAAAGACAAGATCAAGCAAGCGTTCCTCGATCTTGATCCGGCCAAGCCTGGCGACAAGGCTATCCTCGACCTGCAGGCCGCCAGCCGCTTTATCGAAACCAGCCCGGACAACTACAAGGGTATCGAAGAGGCTGCTCGCGCCGCCGAACTGCTGAAATGACCCTGCGCTTGAGCGATGCCAGCTTGCGCCACGGCCAGGTTCAGGCGCTGCACGGGATCGACTTGCAGATTGCTGGCGGCGAGCGGGTGGCAATCATCGGTCCGTCGGGGGCGGGCAAGTCGAGCCTGCTGCAGTTGCTGGGCACGGCCATCGAGCCCAGTACCGGCACCGTCGAACTGCTCGATATGGCGCCCTGGCGGTTGTCCGCGGGTGCGCGCCAGCGCCTGCGCGCGCGGATCGCCCTGATCCATCAAGCACCGCCGTTGCCACCGCGCCAGCGAGTAGTGACGGCGGTGCTGGCGGGGCGCCTGGGGCAGTGGAGCACCTTGCGCGGGCTACTCAACCTGCTGCATCCGGCGGATGTTCCGGGTGTGCGCGAAGTGCTGACTGACCTGGGCATGGCCGAGAAGATTTTTGTTCAGTGCGGGCAATTGTCCGGCGGCCAGTTGCAACGGGTCGGCATTGCCCGGGCGCTGTACCAGCAACCAGAGATACTGCTGGCCGACGAGCCGGTATCGGCCATGGATCCGGTGCTGGCCGAACACAGCCTGAAAACCCTCAACCAGCATGCCAGCGAGCGCGGCGTGACCCTGATCGCCAGCCTGCATGCGGTAGAGCTGGCGCTGGCGCATTTTCCACGGGTAATCGGTATTCGCGAAGGGCGTATCGTCTTTGATCGCCCGGCGAGCGAGGTCTCCAGCGAGATGCTCGATGCGCTGTATGCCAACGAACAGTTGGTGTCGCCGCCGTTACCGCTGCCGGCTTTGAGCCTGCAGATTCCCCGATGCTGAAGGCCGATAGCCGCGACCCGGCGGCACTGCCCAGGTTGTTGCTGGCGCTGTTGGCGATTGCCCTGTTGTGGCCGGGCATCCGCCTCAGTGAGCTGAACCCCGGGGTGTTGCTGCAGGCCGATAACCGCCGCGAGATGGGCAATTTTGTCAGCGCCTTCTGGCCGCCGGCCCATGAGCCTGATTTCCTGCGGCTGCTTTGGGATGCCACTTTGCAGACCCTGGCAGTGGCTACCGCCGGCATGACCCTAGCCTTGCTGCTGGCGATCCCGGCCAGCCTGCTGGCCAGCCGGGCGCTGTCGTTGCGCGCCGCTTCCCGTGGCGGTCGCCTGGGCTTCTGGTCGCGCACCCTGCGCCTGCCGGTGCGCGGCCTGTTGATCTTCCTGCGAAGCGTGCCGGAGATCGTCTGGGCACTGTTGTTCGTCCGCGCGGTCGGCCTGGGCCCGACCGCCGGGGTGCTGGCCATCGCCATTACCTACAGCGGCATGCTTGGCAAGGTCTACGCGGAGATCTTCGAATCGGTCGACCAGCGCCCGGCCCATGCCTTGTTGCATGCCGGCAGCAGCCGCTTGAGCGCGTTTTTTTACGGCGTCCTGCCCGCAGCGGCGGCGGAGCTGGTGTCCTACACGGTGTACCGCTGGGAATGTGCGATCCGTGCCTCGGTGGTGATGGGCTTTGTCGGCGCGGGCGGGTTGGGCCAGCAGATCGACCTGTCCATGCGCATGTTCGCCGGCGCCGAGGTGGCGAGCATGCTGCTGACGTTTCTGCTGCTGGTATGGCTGGCCGACCAGCTCAGTCGCCTGCTGCGCGGGAGGCTGGCATGAGAGCGTTGATCAACACGGCGCTGGTGCTGGTGCTGTTGGCGGCGGTGGCCGCTTCGTTCGCTTATTTGAGCCTTGATCTGCAGGCGCTGTTTGGCGATGGCGGGTTAGGGCAGATGGGCGCTTACGCGCTGCGATTCCTCAGCCCCGACCTGAGCCCCGATCACCTGCGGGCGGTTGGCAAAGGCGCACTGGAAACCCTGGCCATGTCAGGGCTGGGTACCTTGCTTGCGGTGGTGCTCGGCCTGTTGCTGGCCTTGCCGGCTGCCGGGCGTTTTGGCTGGCCGTTGCAAGGCGTTGCGCGCCTGCTGCTCAACGCATTGCGCGCGATTCCGGAGCTGGTGTGGGCGGCCTTGACCGTCCTGGCCGCGGGCCTTGGGCCCAATGCCGGCACGCTGGCCTTGGCCTTGCATACCTCAGGCGTACTCGGCCGCCTGTTCGCCGAAGCCCTGGAAAACGCCCCGCCAGAACCGGCTGCGGCCATTCGCCTGCAAGGCGGCAGCCAGGTCACGGCGTTCTGCTTCGGCACCTTGCCCAACCTCTGGCCGCAGTTGCTGGCCTACAGCCTGTACCGCTGGGAAAACAACATCCGCATGGCCAGCGTGCTGGGTTTTGTTGGTGCCGGTGGCCTGGGGCAGATGCTCTACACCACCCTGAGCCTGTTCCAGGAAGCCCAGGCCAGCACGGTGATCATCGCCATGCTGGTGCTGGTGTTGCTGGTGGATGCCTTGAGTGATGTGCTCAGGCAGCGCTTTGTGCGGGTTTGAGCGGTAACCCCAGGCTCACGTCATCGACAATCGCCTTGGCCATTTCGCCGAGCAGATGCGCGGCCCAGACCAGGGTGGGGTCTTCTTCCGTGGCGCCTAGCGCGGTCAGTTTGTTGATACAGCCGAGCATCAGCGAGGCGTGTTCCAGTGCCTGTTCGCAGGGGATGCCCGGGTTGATGTGGAACAACCTGGTAAGGCTTGCTGTGCCGATCGTTTCATTGCTCATGGGGTGATCCTCGGGTCGGCCTTGCCGCCCATCGCCGGCAAGGCCGGCTCCCACAGTGGATCTCTGTTCGCCGGACCTGTGAAGCAGTTGTCCTAATCAAGCTGCCACACACAGTGGACCTGTGTTCGCTGAACCCTGTGGGAGCTGGCCTTGCCAGCGATCGAGCGCGAAGCGCTCGCTATCAGTGGGCTATCTGAACGCAGGCCAGCGCCTGCTCAACCCGCCAGCGCGCTGTTTCCATCTCGTGCAGGGCAGTACGCACCAGCGCCTGTCCATGCAAATCGGGATGTAACAACACTGCTTGCTGGCTGACAGCCAGGGCACAGGTCAGATGCTCGCCGGCCTGTACGAGGATGTCTTCGAGGCAATGAGGGGAATCGGTGGGGAGATGCGGGGGATCGGGGACTATTTTCAGCATGGTCAACTCCTGTATCGGTCGAGCCGCCACAAACCCGCTGTCAAACAGGAGGGTGGCAGCAGTACGTGGGTTGACAGACCGGTGATACAGGAACCGGCGCACACGAATGTGCCCCACGCACAGCTGCCATAGAGCAGTGCGACTGTATCAACAGCGGTCTGTCAAAACCGGTCGTTGATTTGGCAACGACCGGCCAAGACTAGGCAGCTAGCGACGCAGGCGCAACAACTGAAGTGCCTGGGGATTATGCTTGGGAAATGGACTACACGAAACAGCGAAACAGCGGTATCCAGCAACCTTTCTCTCGGTGTCATTGTTGCCATCTTCAGGCATCTGCATAACCCGGCCAAATTTCTGGCCAGGCGATGATAGGTGTGGGTTGCTGGTTGCTTGCTTGTATCCAATGGGATACATTGGTGTGAGCCTTGAAATACAGTGTTTTGCAGACGCCCAGATTCACCTCTTGGTTGATTTCCGTACGCGACATGCGTGCAAGGGTGGCAATTGCACGGCGGGAAATCTGGGAGATGTGAAGTCCGTCGGTGGTCAGGTGTCCGAGATGCGCATCGATGTGGGGGCGGGTTATCGGGTGTATTTCACGGCTCGGGACGGTGTAGTCATTGTTTTGTTGGCAGGTGGTGACAAGTCATCGCAATCTGTTGATATCCAACTGGCCAGGAAGCTGGCCAAGGAAATTTGATATGAGTTTGTCACTTACTACGTTTGATATGGCCGCGTTGCTCGATAGCGATGAGGCAATCAGCGAGTACCTCTCTCAAGTGCTGGCGGATGGTGATCATGACGAACTGATTCGCGCCCTCGGCTATATCGCCAAGGCTCGAGGCATGAGCCAGATCGCAACTGCCAGTGGATTGGGGCGCGAGAGCCTGTACAAGGCGTTGACCCCTGGTGCGAAGCCTCGTTTTGACACTGTGCTGAAGGTCATCCGGGCGCTAGGGATTGATCTTCTGGCCCACCCTCATGCTTCGTCGAGACTCTGAGTCGCCCGCACTCGATTGCACGTCAATGGGTAGATTCGCCAACCAGCTCCCCACACTGCGCATCCCGTTGCATCGACTCCAAATTCCTTTCGATGGTTTCACAAATCGCATCCATCTGAATCTGATGCTCACTGATCCGGAACGGGCTCTGCAAATCCGTGCCGATGCGCTCGATGGCCAGCAGCATGAACCCCACTACGGTCGACGCCAGCGGGGTAAACCAGCCCAGCGATTCGACCAGCCCGATCGGCACGATCAAACAGAACAGCGAAATAAACAGCCGCGGGAAATACACGTAAGGGTAGGGCAGGGGCGTGTTGGCGATGCGCTCCATGCCGCCCTGGCTGTTGGACAGGTCGACCAGGGTCGATTCCAGCCGCGCCAGGCGAATGCTGTCCAGGCGCCCGGCCTTGTATTCGCGGGTTAGCAGCGCTGCAGAGCCGGTGAGGATGTCGTTGGCGAAGTTGTTCGAGCGGCTGCGCCGGGCGAATTCTTCGGGCGGGATGAAGGCCATCAGTTCATCCGGGCACGGTTCGCCGCGAAGGTGTGCGGCCAGGCAGTTCACATAGGCGATATGGCGGCGCAGCAACGTCGTCTTGATCGGGTTGACGCCGTCATCCAAATCATCGATCAGCGTCAGCACCTGGCGGGCAAAGCTGCGTGAACTGTTGACCAGCCCGCCCCACAAGGTGCGCGCTTCCCACCAGCGGTTGTAGGCGCTGCTGTTGCGAAAGCTGACCAGCACCACCAGCGCCGAACCGAGCAGGGTCAGCGGCATCAAGGGCAGGGTGAACTTGCTGTTGAAGAACAGCATGAAGTCGATGGTTACCAGCACGTCCCAGATCAGCAGCCAGAACAGCGACCAGCCGACGTAGCCGAGGGTTTTGACGATCAGGTGGTATTTGCGGGCAATGGCGTCTTTCACAGGTGAACCTCGAACGGCGGATGCACAGGATCGGACGCCGCCGCGCGCTCAAGGTTCGTTGCAGCTCATCGATGGGCTACAGCGTCTGCTTCATCTGCACCAACGCCACCCGTGTATTGCCGGGACCCTGGCGTTCTTCGATGGCGAAGGGTGTAAAGCCCAGCTGTGGATAAAGCAGCAGCCCGGCGGTGTTGCTGTTGAAACATGAGACCTGTACTTCACGGGCCTCGAACTGACGGCGCGCCAGCTCGATCATGCTCTGCACCAGATAGCGCGCTACGCCATGGCCGCGCGCGGCGGGGGCCACCACCACATTGCCAAGGGCGCAAACGCCGCCGTGCTCGGCCTTGTAGAAGTTGGCAAAGGCCAGCACCGTACCGTCGCCCACGACCACGGTCGAGCCGCTGCGCTGGGCGATGGCCTCGCTCAGTTGCGCGGGTGTCAGCGGGTACTTGGCCTTGGGGAACATGTAGAACAGCTCGTCCGGGCCCTGGGGGAAGCAGCAGATGGCAGCGATGTCCTGAGGCTGGACGGGGCGGTGGGTCAATTGCATTAGAGAATCTCGATCAGCTGAAGGGTGAAAGAAATGCTGGGTGCACTCGCTACATCAGAAACGCTTCAGGGCTATTGGGCGTTGCACTGCCGGCCAGATTGCGCTGCGCGTCGGTGAACAGTTGGTCGACCGTATTGGCCAGGTATTCCCAGAAACGCTCGTTATCCACGGTCTGCGCCACGACGTCGGCCGGAAGGAAGCGACGCATCTCGGCACGAAAATCGATTTTGACCTGCTCATCCTTCAGTAGAGAGGCCGTTCGTGCTGCGCCTTGGTTCACGAATATCTCGGCGGCTACAGCGTGATCGTGCAGTTTGTTTTTGAGTAGCTCGTAAGCCGGGGTTATGGCACGTTGCTTCAGCCAGGTCAGGTCCCACAAGTCCCGGTTCTTGATCCGTCCCCGGCTCAGTGCAAAGGCGAGGATCTTGTCGACAAATATTTCTTCGAGGCTTTCAGCGTTGAGGATCAAGCCTTCGGTGCCCATGTCTACCCCATAGGGGTTGAGCAAGGTCATGGGTTTTTTCTGGTAAGAAGGGATGGCGCAGATATCGATGTGGATACGCTGTGCGGGAAGGGTCCGGGCTTCAGGGCGGGTCTGTATGCGCAGTTTCCAGGTATCGACGTTGCCTTGTTCGCGGGTTGGCTCACTGACATCGACCTGCAGGCCGTACTTCTCGTTGAGTTTGCCCACCAAGGTGGCTTTCAGTGCTGCAAAGTCTTCGCGCTGAAAGTCGGCGCCACCCGTGAAGTCCAGGTCTTCGCTCAATCGCCTCGAGCCGTAGCAGGCGCGCAGGCAGGTGCCACCGATGAAACAGAGTTTTTCGAGCATGCCCGACTCACTCAGTACGCGCATGATGTCGTGATGCAGCAGCTCCTTTTCCACCACCACTTGCAAGGGGGCCAGTTCCGGAGTGTTTTGCAGCGCATGCTGTACCAGTTGGTCAAACAAACTCATTGGCGACACTCCAGTCGATCAGGTCGAGGTTTCTTTTCGCGACTTTCATATCGCGCAGGGCCAACGCGGGTTTGGCCCGCCACAGCCGGCAGCGGTGGTCGTAGTCGAGGTGCTCGCTCAGTGCTGCAGCCTTGCGTTGGGTGTGGATGAACTCAATGGTGCCGAATGAGGCGCACACCAAGGTTTGGCTGCGGCCGGAAGACATTACCGTAATCCAGTTGATCGGGACCTGCGAAATGATCCCGACATCGCTTAAAGCGGTTTCCAGGCTGATGTAATTGAATGCGTTCGCCCGTAGGCGCGCAGCGGCGTGATAAAGCACCAGGCCAGGGTTGGCTTTGGCCGGGTTGAACAGGTACAAGCCACGGCACAGACGTATCAGTTTGTTGTCCCGGGACGCTCGGCTCAGGAGGGCTCGGTAGGCCGTATCGGAAAGCTCAGGGACCAAAGCGCGCATGTCTGCCGGCGTGAACAGATAGCGTTCAGGCGTTGCCAACGCGTACAGGCCCTCATACAGGCGCCTTAGCGGTTGGGCGGGCAACAGCACTTTTTTGGGCATTAGCTCTACACAAAGTGATGGAAAGTATCACTTAGTGTAGAACATATTCAGTTTACGAGTGGCAGATGCGCAAACGCTCAAGACAAACCTGGAAATGGAATCCCCACGCTGCGCCAGGGTCCACCTTGATAAGGTGCCCTTCGGCTGCATCGACCCACAAGGAGCAACCTCATGAAAGCACTCTTGTTCACTGCCGCCCTGGCAACAGCGGGCGCCGCCCAGGCCCAGACCGTGGAAATGGCCCTGGTGGGCGTCGATGGCAGCGCCAAACCTGTTGGTACCATCACCATCGAGCAGAACCAATACGGCACCTTGCTCACGCCTGACCTGCGCGACTTGCCGCCGGGTGTACATGGCTTTCACCTGCACGAAAAACCTTCTTGCGCACCCGCACCCGCCGATGGCAAGACCACGCCGGCAGGTGCTGCGGGCGGGCACTGGGATCCGCAACAGAGTAAAAAACACCTGGGCCCGTACGACGATGCCGGGCATAAAGGCGACTTGCCGGCCCTGTATGTCAGTGCCGACGGCACCGCCCGCTATCCAGTCCTGGCGCCACGCCTGAAAGCCGAGGAGTTCAAGGGGCATGCGCTGATGGTGCATGGCGGCGGTGATAATCACAGTGATCATCCGCAAGTGTTAGGTGGTGGTGGGGCGCGGATTGCGTGTGGGGTGGTGCAATAAGGGGCTATTCACTGCGCAATGCGTTAGGCCTGCACGTGTTGCAAGAACGGCGCGTTGGGCGTGTCTGCCTCACGGCGATGAAATCCACCGACAGGTGCAGCGCCTGATCTGCCGGGCACAAAAAAACCGACCCTAGGGTCGGTTTCTTGTTGCGTTTGGTGCCCCGAGGGAGACTCGAACTCCCACTCCTTTCGAAAACGGATTTTGAATCCGCCGCGTCTACCAATTCCGCCATCAGGGCTTGTGGCGGCGAAGTATAGAGAGGCGCCTACCGTTGGTCAATCAGGTTTCATGGTCAATTTTCACCATTTCGGCTAAACTTTCCGGCCCTGTCGAACCGAACACCATCATGCGCGTCGCCGATTTCTCCTTTGAGCTTCCTGATTCCCTGATCGCTCGCCATCCGCTGGCGCAGCGCCATAGCAGCCGGCTGCTGACCCTGGACGGGCCGAGCGGGGCACTGGCGCATCGCCAGTTCACCGACCTGCTCGAGCATTTGCGCCCGGGCGATCTGATGGTGTTCAACAATACCCGGGTGATTCCGGCGCGTCTGTTCGGCCAGAAGGCCAGCGGCGGCAAGCTGGAGATCCTCGTCGAGCGCGTACTCGACAGCCACCGGGTACTGGCCCACGTACGTTCGAGCAAGGCGCCCAAGCCGGGCACGCCGATCGTCATCGATGGCGGTGGCGAGGCCGAGATGGTCGCCCGTCACGATGCGCTGTTCGAGCTGCGTTTTGCCGAAGAGGTGCTGCCACTGCTCGATCGCGTCGGCCATATGCCGCTGCCGCCGTACATCGACCGTCCGGATGAGGGCGCCGACCGCGAGCGCTACCAGACGGTGTACGCCGAGCGCGCTGGCGCCGTGGCCGCGCCAACCGCCGGCCTGCACTTCGATGAAGAGCTGCTGGCCAAGATCGCCGCCAAAGGCGTGGAAACCGCCTTCGTCACCCTGCACGTGGGGGCTGGTACCTTCCAGCCAGTGCGGGTCGAGCGCATCGAAGACCACCACATGCATAAAGAGTGGCTGGAGGTCGGCCAGGATGTGGTCGACGCCGTGGCCGCGTGCCGCGCCCGTGGCGGGCGGGTGGTAGCCGTGGGCACCACCAGCGTGCGCTCGCTGGAAAGCGCCGCCCGTGATGGCGAGCTCAAGGCGTTCAGTGGCGACACCGATATCTTCATCTTCCCAGGCCGGCCATTCCATGTGGTCGATGCCCTGGTGACCAACTTCCATTTGCCTGAATCCACGCTGCTGATGCTGGTTTCAGCCTTCGCCGGTTACCCCGAGACCATGGCTGCCTACGCGGCGGCGGTCGAGAACGGGTACCGCTTTTTCAGTTACGGTGATGCCATGTTCATCACCCGCAATCCGGCGCCACGCGGCCCCGAGGATCAAGCATGAGTCGCACCTGTCGTATGTCCTTCGAATTGCTCGCCACCGACGGCAAGGCCCGTCGCGGCCGCCTGACCTTCCCCCGTGGCGTGGTCGAGACCCCGGCGTTCATGCCGGTGGGCACCTATGGCACGGTCAAGGGCATGCTGCCGCGCGACATCGAGGCGATCGGCGCGCACATGATCCTCGGCAACACCTTCCACCTGTGGCTGCGCCCGGGCACCGAGGTGATCAAGGCCCATGGCGACCTGCACGACTTCATGAAGTGGCAGGGCCCGATCCTTACCGACTCCGGTGGTTTCCAGGTGTTCAGCCTGGGCGCCATGCGCAAGATCCGCGAAGAGGGCGTGACGTTTGCCTCGCCGGTCGACGGCTCCAAGGTGTTCATGGGCCCGGAAGAGTCGATGCAGGTCCAGCGCGACCTGGGCTCGGACGTGGTGATGATCTTCGACGAATGCACCCCGTACCCGGCCGATGAAGACGTCGCCCGCGTATCCATGGAGCTGTCCCTGCGCTGGGCCCAGCGCTCGAAAAACGCCCACGGCGACAGCACCGCGGCGCTGTTCGGCATTGTCCAGGGTGGCATGCACGAAAACCTGCGTATGCGCTCGCTCGAAGGCCTGGAAAAGATCGGCTTCGACGGCCTGGCCATCGGCGGCCTGTCGGTGGGCGAGCCCAAGCACGAAATGATCAAGGTCCTGGATTACCTGCCAGGGCGCATGCCGGCTGACAAACCTCGTTACCTTATGGGGGTAGGCAAGCCGGAAGATCTCGTTGAGGGTGTGCGCCGCGGCGTCGACATGTTCGATTGCGTGATGCCCACGCGCAACGCGCGCAACGGTCATCTGTTTGTCGATACCGGCGTGCTGAAAATCCGTAACGCGTTCCATCGCCACGATGATTCGCCCCTGGACGCGACCTGCGATTGCTATACCTGCCAGAACTTCTCCCGTGCTTATCTGCATCACCTGGATAAATGCGGCGAAATGTTGGGCAGTATGTTGAATACGATCCATAACTTGCGCCATTACCAGCGGTTGATGGCTGGTTTACGCGAGGCTATTCAACAAGGTACATTGGCCGCCTTTGTCGATGCCTTTTACGCCAAGCGCGGGCTGCCTGTGCCGCCCTTGGACTGATGTTCTGTCGATCCCTAACAAGTACTGATTTGCAACTGGAGTGCTAAATGAGCTTTCTGATCCCTGCCGCATACGCGGACGCAGCTGCCCCAGCCGCCGGCCCAGCCGGTACTGGCTTCGAGTGGATTTTCCTGGTCGGTTTCCTGGTCATCTTCTACCTGATGATCTGGCGCCCGCAGGCCAAACGTGCCAAAGAGCAGAAGAACCTGCTGAGCAACCTGCAAAAAGGTGACGAAGTTGTCACCAACGGCGGTATCGCCGGCAAGATCGTCAAAGTTGCCGACGACTTCGTGGTTCTGGAAGTGTCCGACAACGTCGAGCTGAAGTTCCAGAAGGGCGCCGTAGCCGCGACCCTGCCTAAAGGCACGCTCAAAGCGATCTAAGTTTCAGTTTTTTACCAATCGACGGGGCGCGCAAGGCGCCCCGCGTCTTGAACGGGCGGCGTGATGCTGAACAAATACCCTCTGTGGAAATACGCACTGATCCTGGTGGTACTGGCGATCGGTTTTATTTATTCCGCTCCCAACCTCTACCCTGATGATCCGGCCGTTCAGGTCAGCGGTGCCAGTACTGCACTGCAGGTCACTCAGGCCGATCTGGACCGCGTGAGCAAAGCGCTCAATGAGTCCGGTATCCAGGTCAAGGCTGCAAGCCTGGGCGAGAAGGGCAAGGTTGGCCTGGTGCGCCTGACCAAACAGGAAGACCAACTGCCAGCCAAGGACGTAGTGCGCAAGGCACTGGGCGACGACTATGTAGTAGCGCTCAACCTGGCCCCGACTACCCCGCAATGGCTGCGCAACCTGGGCGCAAGCCCGATGAAGCTGGGTCTGGACCTTTCCGGTGGTGTGCACTTCCTGCTTGAAGTGGACATGGACAAGGCCATGTCGGCCCGCCTGAAAGTCTACGAAGGCGAAGTCAAAAGCCTGCTGCGCAAAGAGCGCGTGCGCTACCGCAGCCTGCCGCAACAAGATGGCGGCATCCAGCTGGGCTTCTCCGATGATGAATCCCGCGAACAGGCCCGTAGCCTGATCCGCAAGAATTTCAATGATTTCGAGCTGACCACCACCGAGCGTAACGGCCTGTCCGTGCTGCGCCTGGCGATTACCCCGGCCAAGGTCGCGGAAATCCGTGAATACTCGATCAAGCAGAACCTGACCACGGTACGTAACCGCGTCAACGAGCTGGGTGTAGCCGAGCCACTGGTTCAGCGCCAGGGTGCCAACCGCATCGTGGTCGAGCTGCCAGGCGTGCAGGACACCGCCGAAGCCAAGCGTATTCTCGGCAAGACCGCCAACCTCGAATTCCGACTGGGCGCTGAGCCTGGTGCCTCGAAAGCCACCACCGAAACCTTCGAGTTCCGCGAAGGCGGTCGTTCGGCGGCGGTCGAGCGTGGCCTGATCATCACCGGTGACCAGGTCACCGACGCTCAGGCCAGCTTCGACGAGCAAGGCCGTCCGCAAGTGAACATCCGTCTGGATGGTCATGGCGGCGAGCTGATGAGCCGCGCTACCCGTAGCAACGTCGGTCGCAGCATGGCGGTTATCTTCATCGAACAGCGTCCTACCACGCGCTACGTCAAGCAGATGGTCGACGGCGTCGAGAAAGACGTTGCCGTGCAGACCTTCACCGAAGAGAAGAAGATCATCAGCCTGGCGACCATTCAGTCGCCACTGGGCAGCCAGTTCCGTATCACTGGCCTGAACGGTCAGGGCGAATCGTCGGAACTGGCCCTGCTGCTGCGTGCCGGTGGCCTGGCGGCGCCGATGTACTTCGCTGAAGAGCGCACCATCGGCCCGAGCCTGGGTGCCGACAACATCACCAAGGGTATCGACGCTTCCCTGTGGGGCATGCTGTTCGTCTCGCTGTTCATCATGGCCATCTACCGCTTCTTCGGCCTGATCGCGACCATCGCCCTGGCCGGTAACATGGTCATGCTGCTGGCGCTGATGTCCCTGCTGGGGGCGACGCTGACCCTGCCAGGTATCGCCGGTATCGTCCTGACCATGGGTATGGCGGTCGACGCCAACGTGCTGATCTTCTCGCGGATCCGCGAAGAGCTGGCCAATGGCATGTCGGTGCAACGCGCCATCCACGAAGGCTTCAACCGTGCCTACACGGCGATTGTCGACGCCAACCTGACCACCTTGCTGGTCGGCGGCATCCTCTTCGCCATGGGTACCGGCCCGGTCAAGGGCTTCGCGGTTACCATGTCCCTCGGGATTTTCACCTCGATGTTCACGGCCGTCATGGTTACCCGCGCAATGGTCAACCTGACCTGCGGCGGGCGTGATATCAAGAAGCTGTGGGTTTAAGGGGCTGCCATGTTACGTACCATCAACTTCATGGGTGTGCGCAACCTTGCGTTCGGCATCACCCTGCTTCTGACCGTGCTGGCGCTGTTCAGCTGGTTCTACAAAGGGCTCAACTTCGGCCTGGACTTCACCGGCGGTACGCTCATCGAGCTGACCTACGAGCGTCCGGCCAACCTCGGCCAGGTCCGTGAGGAGCTGGTCAAGGCCGGCTTCCAGGATGCCGTGGTGCAGAGCTTCGGTGCGACTACCGACCTGCTGGTGCGCATGCCTGGCGATGACCCGCTGCTGGGTAATCGTGTGTCCGAGGCGCTGCAAAAGGTCAGTACCGACAACCCGGCTGTGGTCAAGCGCGTCGAATTCGTTGGCCCGCAGGTCGGTGAAGAGCTGCGCGACCAGGGCGGCCTGGGCATGTTGCTGGCCTTGGGCGGCATCATGATCTACCTGGCCTTCCGCTTTCAGTGGAAGTTCGCCCTGGGTGCGATCCTGTCGCTGATCCACGACGTGGTCGTGACCATGGGTATCCTTTCGTTCTTCCAGATCACCTTCGACTTGACGGTGTTGGCGGCGGTGCTGGCGATCATCGGTTACTCGCTCAACGACACCATCGTTGTGTTCGACCGGGTGCGTGAGAACTTCCGGGTACTGCGCAAGGCCTCGCTGATCGAGAACATCAATATCTCGACCACCCAGACCCTGCTGCGGACCGTGGCGACGTCGGTATCGACCTTGCTGGCCATTGCCGCACTGCTGTTCTTCGGTGGCGACAACCTGTGGGGCTTCTCCCTGGCGCTGTTCATCGGTGTCATGGCCGGTACCTACTCGTCGATCTACATCGCCAACGTGGTGCTGATCTGGCTCAACCTGAACAGTGAAGACCTGATCCCGACGGTGAAAGCCGAAGGTGTGGACGAACGTCCATAAGGGTTTTCCCACATTGTTGGTCGTACAAAAGGCGCGAGTGTTGAACTCGCGCCTTTTTTTATGCTCCAAGGCAGGGAGAAGGCGGGCAATGTTCCGCAGGTACGATCAGGAGGTTCACGTGAACAAGTCGATGCTGGTGGGTGCGGTTCTGGGTGCTGTCGGTGTAACAGCCGGAGGTGCTGTTGCCACCTACAGCCTGGTCAAGGGCGGGCCGGAATACGCCGAGGTGTTGGCGGTGCAACCGGTCAAGCAGACGGTCAAGACACCCCGTGAAGTGTGCAAGGACGTCACCGTGACGCGTCAGGCGCCGGTGAAGGATCAGCACCAGATCGCCGGTACCGTGGTCGGTGCCCTGGCAGGTGGCCTGCTGGGTAACCAGATCGGCGGCGGCACCGGTAAAAAGATCGCTACCGTGGCCGGTGCGGTCGGTGGCGGCTATGCCGGCAACAAGGTGCAGGAAGGCATGCAGGAGCGTGATACCTACACCACTACGCAAACCCGCTGCAACACGGTCAATGACCTGAGCGAGAAGGTTGTTGGCTATGACGTGAAGTATTCGATCGGCGACAAGGTCGGTCAGGTGCGCATGGACCGTGACCCAGGCTCGCAAATTCCGCTGGATAAAGAAGGCAAGCTGGTGCTGAGCCAGGCCCAGCCAGGCCAGTAACGGCGCGGTCTTTGTGGGAGCTGGCCTTGCCGGCGATCGAGCGCGAAGCGGTCGTAATCCAGGCACCGGCTACAGTGTTGGCTATACCGGCCTCATCGCTGGCAAGCCAGCTCCCACAGAGAGAAGGTGGTTCATAAGGCCAAAAAAAAGCACCCCGAAGGGTGCTTTTTTTGTGTTCGATCGAACTTAGCGTTTGATCGAAGCAGGCAGGTGCGGCTGGATAGCAGTCAGGACGGCCTTGAAGCACTTGGTGTTGCCGGCAACGATGTGACCCTTCTCGAGGAAGTCGTGGCCACCGGTGAAGTCGCTCACCAGGCCGCCAGCTTCCTGGATCAGCAGCGCGCCTGCAGCCATGTCCCACTCCGACAGGCCCGATTCCCAGAAGGCATCGAAACGACCGGCGGCAACGTAGGCCAGGTCCAGGCTGGCAGCACCGGCGCGGCGGATGCCGGCGGTCTGGCCGACCAGGGCGCGGAACATGCCCAGGTAGTTGTCCAGGTCAGCCATCTGGTTGTCGCGGAACGGGAAGCCGGTACCCAGCAGGGCGCCTTCCAGGCTGGTGCGAGGGCTGACGCGCAGGCGACGACCGTTCAGCTGGGCGCCACGGCCACGGCTGGCGGTGAATTCTTCCTGGCGGACAGGGTCCAGTACCACGGCGTGCTCAAGGCGGCCACGGTATTTGCAGGCAATACTGACAGCAAAGTGCGGAACGCCACGCAGGAAGTTGGTGGTGCCATCCAGTGGGTCGATGATCCACAGGTAGTCCTTGCCTTCTTCGCCGCTACCGGCATGCAGGCCGGTTTCTTCGCCGTAGATGGAGTGGTTCGGGTAGGCCTTGCGCAGGGCATCGATGATTTTCTGCTCTGCGGCGCGATCGACTTCGGAGACGTAATCCTTGGCGTCTTTTTCATCAACCTTGATGCTATCCAGGCGCTCGATGGAGCGGAAAATCAATTCACTGGCGCTGCGGGCGGCGCGCAGCGCGATATTCAGCATGGGCTGCATGGACGTTTCACCTGGGTCGTTAAAGAAAGCCGAACATTCTAGCAGAAAACTTTGCGCGAAGAAGGGTGACATTTGCTTTCGTAGCGTAAAGTCGGTCGCTTCTGTAAGATTTGCTCCCCCTTCGCAACGTCTGTGAGCGCTCGCCTTGCTGCAAAATATTCGTGTTGTTCTGGTCAATACCAGCCACCCCGGCAATATCGGCGGCGCTGCGCGTGCCATGAAAAACATGGGCTTGTCGCGGCTGGTGCTGGTCGACCCGCAGAGTTTCCCGTCCCCCGAGGCCGATGCTCGTGCGTCGGGTGCCGATGACGTGCTGGCCGGTGCGCAAGTGGTCGCCAGCCTCGAAGATGCGCTGGTCGGTTGCAATCTGGTGTTTGGCACCAGTGCCCGCGAGCGGCGCATCCCCTGGCCGCTGGTCGATCCGCGCGAGTGCGCCAGCAAAGTCATCGAGCATGCCACTCAGGGCGAGGAGATCGCCCTGGTGTTTGGTCGTGAGCACGCGGGCCTGACCAACGAAGAGCTGCAGCGTTGCCACTTTCATGTGCACATTCCCTCGAACCCGGACTTCAGCTCGCTGAACCTCGGTGCCGCGGTGCAAGTGCTGTCCTATGAAGTGCGCATGGCCTGGCTGGCGCTGGAAGGGCAGTCGTTGAAGTCGGAAAAAATCGACGTGGCGTCGGAGCGCAGCAGCGAGCTGGCGACCATGGATGAAATGGAGCTGTTCTACGAGCACCTGGAAAAGACCCTGGTCGCTATCGGCTTTCTCGACCCGCAGAAGCCCAAGCACCTGATGCCGCGCCTGCGTCGGTTGTATGGGCGCAGCTCGGTCGATCGTTCGGAAATGAGTATTTTGCGCGGCATTCTCACGGAAACCCAGAAAGCGGCCCGTGGCGAACCGCATAAGCGGAAGGATCAATAGATGTTCGAGCGTCTGCGTGAAGATATCCAGAGCGTTTTCCACCGTGATCCGGCGGCGCGCAATGCCTTTGAAGTGCTGACCTGCTACCCGGGCATGCACGCAATCTGGCTGCACCGCGCGGCGCACGCCCTGTGGCGGCGGGACTGGAAGTGGCTGGCCCGGCTGGTGTCGAACTTCGGCCGCTGGCTGACCGGGATCGAGATTCACCCCGGCGCCAAGGTTGGCCGACGCTTTTTCATTGACCACGGCATGGGTATCGTCATCGGCGAAACCGCCGAGATTGGCGACGACGTCACCCTGTACCAGGGCGTGACCCTGGGTGGCACCACCTGGAACAAGGGCAAGCGTCACCCGACCCTGGAAGATGGCGTTGTCGTCGGTGCCGGGGCCAAGGTGCTGGGGCCGTTCACCGTCGGCGCCGGGGCCAAGATCGGCTCCAACGCGGTGGTGACCAAGGCGGTGCCGGCCGGTGCGACCGCCGTGGGTATCCCGGGGCGGATCATCGTCAAGACCGATGCCGAGGTCGAGGCCAGGCGCAAGGCCATGGCCGAGAAGATCGGCTTCGATGCCTATGGTGTCAGCGAGGACATGCCCGACCCGGTGGCTCGCGCCATTGGTCAGTTGCTCGACCACCTGCAGGCTGTCGACGGACGCCTGGAGGACATGTGCGGCGCGCTGAAGAACCTGGGCAGCGACTACTGCGCCAAGGAGCTGCCGGCTTTGCGTGAAGAAGACTTCGCCGAGATCAAGGATGAGGCCCGTAGCGACGCGTCGACGCATTGACAGAAGGGGCGTGCGCAAGCGCCCCTTAGTTTGCTATCATTCCGCCGCCCTCTTGCGGTAAACCCGACTAAAGCACTAGGTCTTATAGTTGACTTAAATGCTCGGGAATAGCATACTCGCTCCCATCCCGTAACCCCGTGGTACCTACTAGCCATGCGACTGACTACAAAAGGCCGATACGCCGTGACCGCCATGCTCGACCTGGCGTTGCACGCGCAGAATGGGCCGGTGTCTCTGGCCGACATTTCCGAGCGCCAAGGCATCTCCCTCTCTTATCTGGAGCAGCTGTTTGCAAAGCTGCGCCGCAGCGGCCTGGTTTCCAGTGTGCGCGGCCCTGGCGGCGGCTATCAGCTGTCGCGAAGCATGGAGAGCATTCAGGTCGCCCAGGTCATCGATGCGGTTAACGAATCGGTCGATGCCACGCGTTGCCAGGGCCTGGGTGATTGCCACGCCGGCGACACCTGCCTGACCCACCACCTGTGGTGCGACCTCAGCCAGCAGATTCACGAATTCCTCAGCGGCATCAGCCTGGCTGACCTTGTCACTCGCCGTGAGGTACAAGAAGTCGCCCAGCGCCAGGACCTGCGTCGTATTGCAGGCCGGGCAACGCAGCTGGACAAGATTGAGACGTCTGCCGTCGAATGACCGTTTCGACGCGCGGCGCGACCGCCTGATAGGAGATATTCAATGAAGTTGCCGATCTACCTCGATTACTCCGCGACCACCCCGGTCGATCCACGCGTTGCCCAGAAGATGAGCGACTGCCTGCTGGTCGACGGGAACTTCGGTAACCCGGCGTCGCGCTCCCACGTCTTTGGCTGGAAAGCCGAAGAAGCGGTCGAGAACGCCCGTCGCCAGGTCGCTGACCTGGTCAATGCCGACCCGCGGGAAATTGTCTGGACCAGCGGTGCCACCGAGTCCGACAACCTGGCAATCAAGGGCGTCGCGCACTTCTACAGCACCAAGGGCAAGCACCTGATCACCTCCAAGATCGAGCACAAGGCTGTTCTGGACAGCACTCGTCAGCTGGAGCGTGAAGGCTTCGAAGTCACCTACATCGAGCCGGGCGCCGATGGCCTGATCACTCCGGCCATGGTCGAAGCAGCCCTGCGTGAAGACACCATCCTGGTGTCGATCATGCACGTGAACAACGAAATCGGCACCATCAACGACATCGCCGCCATCGGCGAGCTGACCCGCGCCCGCGGCGTCATGTTCCACGTCGATGCCGCGCAGTCCACCGGCAAGGTCGAAATCGACCTGCAGAAGCTGAAAGTCGACCTGATGTCGTTCTCGGCGCACAAAACCTACGGCCCTAAAGGCATCGGCGCGCTGTACGTCAGCCGCAAGCCTCGCGTGCGCCTGGAAGCCACCATGCACGGCGGCGGTCACGAGCGCGGCATGCGTTCGGGCACCCTGGCTACCCACCAGATCGTCGGCATGGGTGAAGCCTTCGCCATCGCCAAAGAGCTGATGGCCAGCGAGAACGTGCGCATCAAGGCCCTGAGCGACCGCTTCTACAAGCAGGTCGAAGGCCTTGAAGAGCTGTACATCAACGGCAGCATGACCGCGCGCATTCCGCACAACCTGAACCTGAGCTTCAACTACGTCGAAGGCGAGTCGCTGATCATGGCGCTCAAGGACCTGGCCGTTTCGTCCGGCTCGGCCTGTACTTCGGCTTCGCTCGAGCCGTCCTATGTGCTGCGTGCCCTGGGCCGCAACGACGAACTGGCACACAGCTCGATCCGCTTCACCTTCGGTCGTTTCAGCACCGAAGAAGAAATCGACTACGCCGCGCAGAAGGTTTGCGAGGCCGTAACCAAGCTGCGCGAATTGTCGCCGCTGTGGGATATGTACAAAGACGGCGTCGACATCTCCAAGATCGAGTGGGCTGCGCACTAAGTAGTCGCCGGCAAGAGCGGCTCTCTGATGAGGAAGGAATTGCACCATGGCATACAGTGAAAAGGTCATCGACCATTACGAAAACCCGCGTAACGTCGGCAAGATGAATGCCGAGGACCCGGATGTCGGCACCGGCATGGTCGGCGCTCCGGCGTGCGGCGACGTCATGCGCCTGCAGATCAAGGTCAACGAGCAGGGCGTCATCGAAGACGCCAAGTTCAAGACCTACGGCTGCGGTTCGGCCATCGCTTCCAGCTCCCTCGCTACCGAGTGGATGAAGGGCAAGACCCTGGACGAAGCCGAGACCATCAAGAACACCCAGCTGGCCGAAGAACTGGCGCTGCCGCCGGTTAAAATCCACTGCTCGGTACTCGCCGAGGACGCCATCAAGGCGGCCGTGCGCGATTACAAGCAGAAGAAAGGTTTGCTCTAAGGTCGCCTGTTGCAGGTAAGGAGTCTCGATGGCTATCAGCATGACAGAAGCCGCCGCCAAACATGTGCGGCGCTCCCTCGACGGACGCGGCAAAGGTGAAGGTATTCGCCTTGGCGTGCGCACCACTGGCTGCTCGGGCCTGGCCTATGTGCTCGAGTTCGTCGATCAGCCGGACAGCGAAGACCTGGTCTTCGAAAGCCATGGCGAGAAGGTGATCATCGATCCGAAAAGCCTGACGTACCTCGACGGTACCGAGCTGGATTTCGTCAAGGAAGGGTTGAACGAAGGCTTCAAGTTCAACAACCCCAACGTGCGCGGTGAGTGTGGCTGCGGCGAAAGCTTCAACGTCTGAGGCTGCGCGTGGGTACTCCTTGTCATTTCGCCCTGTTTGACCTGCAACCTGGCTTCCGTCTGGACCTCGACAAGCTGGCCGTTCGCTATCGCGAGCTGGCCCGCGAGGTCCATCCGGATCGCTTCGCCGATGCCTCCGAACGTGAACAGCGCATTGCGCTGGAGCGTTCGGCTGCGCTGAACGAGGCTTACCAGACTCTCAAGAGCGCGCCCCGGCGTGCCCGCTACCTGTTGGCGATCGGCGGTCATGAAGTGCCGCAGGAAGTCACCGTCCATGATCCCGAGTTCCTCTTCCAGCAGATGCAACTGCGCGAAGAGCTCGAAGACCTCCAGGACAGTGCCGACCTCGATGGCGTGGCCGTGTTCAAGCGTCGCTTGAAAACTGCCCAGGAAGCACTCAACGAGGACTTCGCCGCCTGCTGGGATGATGCTGCGCAGCGTGAACAGGCCGAGCGCCTGATGCGCCGCATGCAGTTTCTCGACAAGCTCGCCTACGAAGTGCGCCAGCTGGAAGAGCGCCTCGACGATTAACCCGGCGCTGCTTCTGGCGGCGCCCCTGGTATTCAGATAAGCATGGCCCTACTGCAGATCGCCGAACCCGGTCAGAGCCCTCAGCCGCACCAGCGTCGCCTGGCGGTGGGTATTGACCTAGGTACCACCAATTCCCTGGTTGCTGCCCTGCGCAGCGGCCGCAGCGAGCCCCTGCCGGATGCCCAAGGCCGGGTTATCCTGCCGTCCGCCGTGCGCTATCACGCCGACCACATCGACGTCGGCCAGCTCGCCCGCGACGCCGCCTCCAGCGACCCGCTCAACACTGTGCTGTCGGTCAAGCGCCTGATGGGCCGTGGCCTTGCAGACGTCAAGCAGCTGGGCGAGCAGTTGCCGTACCGCTTTGTCGGCGGTGAGTCGCATATGCCGTTCATCGACACTGTCCAGGGGCCGAAAAGCCCGGTGGAAGTCTCGGCCGATATCCTCAAGGTGCTGCGCCAGCGCGCCGAAGAGACCCTCGGCGGCGAGCTGGTTGGTGCGGTGATCACCGTGCCGGCCTATTTCGACGACGCCCAGCGCCAGGCCACCAAGGACGCCGCGCGTCTGGCCGGCCTCAACGTATTGCGCCTGCTCAACGAGCCGACCGCCGCCGCGGTGGCCTATGGCCTGGACCAGAATGCCGAAGGCCTGGTGGCCATCTATGACCTGGGTGGCGGTACCTTCGATATCTCGATCCTGCGCCTGACGGGCGGGGTCTTTGAAGTGCTGGCCACCGGTGGCGACAGCGCCCTGGGCGGCGACGACTTCGACCACGCTATCGCCAACTGGATCGTCGAGCAGGCCGGCCTGTCCTCGGACCTCGATCCGGGTGCCCAGCGCCAGTTGCTGCAAACCGCCTGCGCGGCCAAAGAGGCCCTGACTGACGCTGATTCGGTGACGGTTGCCCATGGCAGCTGGCAGGCCGAGCTGACCCGGGGCGCCTTTGATGCCCTGATCGAGCCGATGGTCGCCCGCAGCCTCAAGGCCTGCCGCCGTGCCGTGCGTGACAGCGGCGTCGAGCTCGACGAGGTCGCCGCAGTGGTAATGGTCGGTGGTTCGACCCGCGTGCCGCGTGTGCGCGAGGCTGTAGGCGCGCTGTTTGGCCGTACCCCGCTGACCGAAATCGACCCGGACCAGGTGGTCGCCATCGGCGCCGCTATCCAGGCCGATACCCTGGCCGGTAACCGCCGTGATGGTGGCGAATTGCTGCTTCTTGACGTGATTCCGCTGTCCCTGGGCCTGGAAACCATGGGTGGGCTGATGGAGAAGGTGATTCCGCGCAACACCACCATCCCGGTTGCCCGCGCCCAGGAATTCACCACCTACAAAGATGGTCAGTCGGCCATGATGATTCACGTGCTGCAAGGCGAGCGTGAACTGATCAGTGACTGCCGCTCCCTGGCGCGCTTCGAACTGCGTGGCATTCCGGCGATGGTCGCCGGTGCGGCGAAGATCCGCGTGACCTTCCAGGTCGATGCCGACGGCCTGCTCAGCGTTTCGGCGCGCGAGCTGGGTTCGGGCGTCGAATCGAGCATCCAGGTCAAGCCGTCCTACGGCCTGACCGACGGCGAAATCGCCCGCATGCTCAAGGATTCCTTCGAACATGCCGGTTTCGACAAGGTGGCGCGCCAGTTGCGCGAACACCAGGTCGACGCCGAGCGCCTGCTCGAAGCGGTGCAGGGCGCCCTGGACGCCGATGGCGAGCGCCTGCTGGACGCCGAAGAGCGCCTGGCGATCGAGCAACAGATGCAAGACTTGCGTGATTTGATCAACGGCACCGATGGCGCGGCCATCGAGCAACAGACCAAGCGTCTGTCGCAGGTGACCGATGCCTTTGCCGCCCGTCGCCTTGATTCGACGGTAAAAGCCGCTTTGGCCGGGCGCAACCTGAATGAGATCGAGGAATAACTGATGCCGCAGGTGATTTTTCTGCCCCACGAGAAGTTCTGCCCGGAAGGGCTGGTGGTGGAGGTGGCGCCAGGAACCAACATCCTGGAACTGGCCCACGAGCACCACATCGAGATGGAAAGCGCCTGTGGTGGTGTGTGTGCCTGCACCACCTGCCATTGCATCGTGCGTGAAGGCTTCGATTCGCTCGAGGAAGCCGACGAACTCGAAGAAGACATGCTCGACAAGGCCTGGGGCCTGGAGCGTCAGTCGCGCCTGGCCTGCCAGGTGATCGTTGGTGAGGAAGACCTGACCATCGAGATTCCGAAGTACACGATCAACCTGGCCGCCGAAGCGCCGCACTGATTCAGGGAGCCATCATGAGTCTGAAATGGGTTGATGTACTTGAAATTGCAATCCAGCTTGCCGAAAGCAAGCCGGAAGTCGATCCTCGTTATGTGAACTTCGTCGATCTGCACCAGTGGGTGCTGGCATTGCCGGAATTCAGTGACGATCCGCAGCGTGGCGGCGAGAAGGTTCTCGAAGCCATCCAGGCGGCCTGGATCGAAGAAGCCGACTGAGCGCGCTCGGCAGGTTAGGCAATCCCTTGGAACCCGCGTATAATTCGCGGGTTTAATTTTTCGCTTCACTCAACGTTTCTGGAGTTTCACCATGGCTGTTCAACGTACTTTCTCCATCATCAAGCCTGACGCAGTTGCTAAAAACGTGATCGGCGAGATCACCACCCGTTTCGAAAAAGCCGGCCTGCGCGTCGTTGCCTCGAAGCTCAAGCAACTGTCCAAAGCCGAAGCCGAAGGCTTCTACGCTGAGCACAAAGAGCGCGGTTTCTTCGGTGACCTGGTTGCCTTCATGATCTCCGGCCCTGTTGTTGTTCAGGTACTGGAAGGCGAAAACGCCATCGCTCTGAACCGTGAGCTGATGGGCGCTACCAACCCTAAAGAAGCTGCTGCCGGCACCATCCGCGCCGACTTCGCCGAGTCCATCGACGCCAACGCCGTTCACGGTTCGGACTCCGAAGCCGCTGCTGCTCGCGAAATCTCGTACTTCTTCGCAGCTACCGAGGTAACCACTCGCTAAGCGAAAGCTTACGGGTGAGGGTGAATCCATGACGACATCGACTGGCAAAACTAACCTGTTGGGGCTAACCCAGCCGGAAATGGAAAAATTCTTCGACTCTATCGGGGAGAAGCGTTTCCGTGCCGGTCAGGTAATGAAATGGATTCACCACTTTGGCGTCGATGATTTCGACGCCATGACGAATGTCGGCAAGGCCTTGCGCGAAAAGCTCAAGGCTGTTGCCGAGATTCGCGGTCCGGAAGTGGTCAGCGAGGACATCTCCAGCGACGGCACCCGTAAATGGGTGGTGCGCGTGGCGTCCGGCAGCTGCGTCGAGACCGTGTACATCCCCCAGGGCAAGCGTGGCACATTGTGTGTCTCGTCCCAGGCCGGTTGCGCCCTGGACTGCAGTTTCTGCTCCACCGGCAAGCAAGGATTCAACAGCAACCTCACCGCCGCCGAAGTGATCGGCCAGGTGTGGATTGCCAACAAGTCGTTCGGCAGCGTGCCGGCCACCATCGATCGCGCCATCACCAACGTGGTGATGATGGGCATGGGTGAGCCATTGCTGAACTTCGACAACGTGGTCGCCGCCATGCACCTGATGATGGACGACCTCGGCTACGGCATTTCCAAGCGCCGGGTGACCCTGTCCACCTCCGGCGTGGTACCGATGATCGAAGAGCTGGCCAAGCACATCGACGTCTCCCTGGCCCTGTCGCTGCACGCGCCGAACGATGCGCTGCGCAACGAACTGGTGCCGATCAACAAGAAGTACCCGCTCAAGGTCCTGCTCGAAGCGTGCATGAACTACATGTCGCAACTGGGCGAAAAGCGCGTACTGACCATTGAGTACACCCTGCTCAAGGACGTCAACGACAAGCTCGAACACGCCGTGGAAATGGCCGAGCTGCTCAAGAACGTACCGTGCAAGATCAACTTGATCCCGTTCAACCCGTTCCCGCATTCCGGTTACGAGCGGCCGAGCAACAATGCCATCCGCCGCTTCCAGGACCACCTGCATCACGCCGGTTACAACGTCACGGTGCGTACCACCCGTGGTGAAGACATCGACGCCGCTTGCGGTCAGCTGGTTGGCCAGGTGATGGACCGTACCCGCCGCAGCGAGCGCTATATCGCCGTGCGTCAGTTGAACGCCGACGGTGAAGTGCAAGAAAGCGCCGCGCGCAACTGAAGAGAGGACCTCCATGACCCTGCGCTTCGCGCTGTCGATCCTGGCGCTCGCCCTGCTTGCAGGTTGCGTGTCCGGCGGGAGTTCGGACGCGCTGGGCAGTCGTGAAGGTCGCGAACAGGCGCGACAGGCCTATGTGCAGTTGGGCCTGGGTTATTTGCAACAAGGTTTGACCGAGCAGGCCAAAGCGCCGCTGAAAAAAGCCCTCGACCTCGATAGCCAGGATGCCGCAGCCAATGCGGCCCTGGCTTTGGTGTTTCAGGCCGAAGACGAGCCGGAACTGGCCGAGGCGCACTTTCGCAAGGCCCTGGCCAGCCGCCCGGACGACAGCCGAATTCGCAACAATTACGGCAGTTTCCTTTATGCTCGTGGGCAATACGCCCAGGCGCAGCAGATGTTTGCCCAAGCGGCGGCCGATACCCTGTATCCTGAACGCTCCCGGGTGTTCGAGAACCTCGGCCTGACCGCGCTCAGGCTGGGACAGCGCGCCGAAGCGCAGGAATACCTGGTAAAAGCTTTGCGACTCAACCAGCAGCAGCCGCGCGCGTTGCTGGAAATGGCTGAGTTGTCTTACGAAGACAGGCATTATGTGCCGGCCCGTGACTACTACGATCGTTTCAGCCAGCTGAGCGACCACAGTGCCCGCAGCCTGCTGCTGGGCAGTCGCCTGGCCAGCGTCTTCGAAGAACGGAACAAGGCCAGCGAACTGGGCCTGCAATTACAACGACTTTATCCCGGTACGCCGGAATATCAGCAATACCTGTCGGAGCAATGATGAAAGCGGCGCATCCCGAAGCAGCAGCAGCGACTCGCGAAAATCCCGGTGAAATCCTGCGTCAGGCCCGCGAGAGCAGGGACTGGTCCCAGGTCGAAGTGGCCCGCAAGCTCAACCTCACCGTGAGTTCCCTGAACAATCTTGAAGCCGGCGCCTTCGACAAGCTGCCGGGGCATACCTTTGCCCGTGGCTACATCCGCGCCTATGCCAAGCTGCTGGACATGGACCAGGCCGCCCTGGTGCAAGCCTTCGACCAGTGCACCGGCACCCACGCCCAGGGCAGCGACGTGCACGCCCTTGGCCGCATCGAAGAGCCGGTGCGCCTGTCCCACAACATCCTGCGTATCGTCAGCCTGGTGCTGCTGGTGGTCGTGATCGGTGGCGGCTTCTTCTGGTGGCAGGACCAGACCAGCCTGCGTGGCAAGGACCTGGCCAACATGGCCCTGGAACACGTCGAAGTCGAAAGCGCCGACGGCACCACCCAGATTCACCCGCTGGACGAGCCTGAAGACCAGGCAGTGACCGCTGGTCAGCAACCGGAAAGCACTACCCTGAACCTCGAGCAGGCCCCGGCGCCAACCGAGCAAGTGGCCGCCGCACCGGCTGAGCAAGCACCGCTCAGCCCGGTTGCCGCACCTGTTGCCCCTGCCGCCCCTGCTGTCAGCACTGCGGTAACACCAGTGGCCCCGGCGACCCCGGTTGTACCTGCGCCAGCGCCGGCGGCGCCGGTGGTCAACAGTGCAGTTGCCGCAGTGCCAACGGCTCCTGCTGTTGCCGCTCCAGCCCCGGCCGGTAGCGGCCAGCTGCACATGCAATTCAACGCCGATTGCTGGACTTCGGTCACCGATGGCAACGGCAAGCTGCTGTTCAGCGCCATCAAGCGCAAGGGCGACAGCCTGGACCTGACCGGCAAGCCGCCGTTTTCGGTACGCCTGGGCTTTGCCCGCGGCGTGCAGGTCAGCTACAACGGCCAGCCTGTCGACGTTGCGCCGTTCACCAGTGGCGAGACCGCTCGCCTGAAGTTGGGACAATAAGTCATGCACGGCGAATCTCCGATCAAACGTCGCGAATCCCGGAAAATCTGGGTAGGTAATGTGCCTGTTGGCGGCGATGCTCCCATCGCGGTCCAGAGCATGACCAACACCGACACCAATGACGTGGCCGCGACCGTCGCGCAGATCAACCGCCTGGTCGATGCCGGCGTCGACATCGTGCGCGTCTCGGTACCGGACATGGACGCTGCCGAGGCCTTCGGCAAGATCAAGCAACAGGTCAGCGTACCGTTGGTCGCCGACATCCATTTCGACTACCGCATCGCCCTGCGCGTAGCCGAGCTGGGCGTTGACTGCCTGCGCATCAACCCGGGCAACATCGGTCGTGAAGACCGCGTGCGTGCGGTGGTCGATGCCGCCCGCGACCGCGGTATCCCGATCCGTATCGGCGTCAACGCCGGTTCCCTGGAAAAAGACCTGCAGAAAAAGTACGGCGAGCCGACCCCGGCGGCGCTGGTCGAATCGGCCATGCGTCACGTCGAGCACCTCGACCGCCTGGATTTCCAGGATTTCAAGGTCAGCGTCAAGGCCTCCGACGTGTTCATGGCCGTCGAAGCCTACCGCCTGCTGGCCAAGCAGATCATCCAGCCACTGCACCTGGGCATCACCGAAGCCGGCGGCCTGCGCTCGGGCACGGTGAAATCCGCCGTGGGCCTCGGTATGCTGCTCGCCGACGGGATTGGCGATACTATTCGCATTTCGCTGGCAGCTGACCCGGTCGAAGAGGTCAAGGTCGGCTACGACATCCTCAAGTCCCTGCACCTGCGTTCGCGTGGCATCAACTTCATCGCCTGCCCGAGCTGCTCGCGGCAGAACTTCGATGTGGTCAAGACCATGAACGAGCTGGAAGGGCGCCTGGAAGACCTGCTGGTACCGCTGGACGTCGCCGTTATCGGTTGCGTGGTGAACGGCCCGGGCGAGGCCAAGGAAGCCCATGTGGGGCTCACCGGTGGCACGCCGAACCTGATCTACATCGACGGCAAGCCTGCGCAGAAGCTGACCAATGACAACCTGGTCGATGAGCTGGAAAAGCTCATCCGCCAGAAAGCGGCTGAAAAAGCCGAGGCCGACGCGGCGCTGATCGCCCGTGGCTGACTGACACAGAATTGTTAAGGGATTTTCCGTGAGCAAATCGCTGCAAGCCATTCGTGGCATGAACGACATCCTGCCCGAGCAGACGCCGCTGTGGCGTTATTTCGAGAACACCGTCGCCGGCCTGCTGGATACCTATGGCTATCGCCAGATCCGTACGCCGATCGTCGAGTTCACCGAGCTGTTCAAGCGCTCGATCGGTGAAGTCACCGACATCGTCGAAAAAGAGATGTACACCTTCGATGATCGTAACGGTGACTCCCTGACCCTGCGCCCGGAAGGCACCGCCGCCTGCGTGCGCGCTGTGCTCGAACACGGCATCACCGGTAGTGGCCAGGTGCAGAAGCTCTGGTACATCGGCCAGATGTTCCGCCACGAGCGCCCACAAAAAGGCCGTTATCGCCAGTTCAACCAGATTGGTGTCGAAGTCTTCAACCTCGACGGTCCGGACATCGACGCCGAGCTGATCATGCTGACCTGGCGCCTCTGGGGCCAGCTGGGCATCCGTGACGCGGTCAAGCTCGAGCTCAACAGCCTGGGCACCAGCGAAGCCCGTGCCCGCTACCGTGACGCGCTGGTCGAGTTCCTCTCGGCGCGCCTGGAGCAACTGGACGAAGACAGCCAGCGCCGCCTGAAAAGCAACCCGCTGCGCATCCTCGACAGCAAGGACAGCAACACCCAGGCAGTGCTGGTCGGCGCGCCGAAGCTCGAAGACTACCTGGACGATGAGTCCCGCGTGCACTTCGACGGCCTGAAAGCACGCCTGGATGCCGCCGGCATTCCGTTCGTGATCAACACCAAGCTGGTGCGTGGCCTGGACTACTACAGCAAGACCGTTTTCGAATGGGTCACCGACAAGCTCGGCTCCCAGGGCACCGTGTGTGCCGGTGGCCGCTACGACGGCCTGGTCGAGCAGATGGGCGGCAAGCCGACCCCGGGCGTTGGTTTCGCCATGGGTATCGAGCGTCTGATCCTGCTGCTGGAAACCCTCGAGCAGGTGCCGGAGTCGATCAACCGTCAGGTTGACGTCTACCTGTGCGCCTTCGGCGAGCAGGCCGAACTGGCTGGTCTGACCCTGAGCGAGCGCCTGCGTGACCGTCTGCCGAACCTGCGCCTGCAGGTCAACGCCGGTGCTGGCAGCTTCAAGAGCCAGTTCAAGAAGGCCGACAAGAGCAACGCGCTGTTCGCCTTGATCCTGGGGGACGACGAACTGGCGCAACAAGTGGTAGGTTTCAAACCCCTGCGCGGTCAGGGCGAACAACAAAACATTGCCTGGGATGCTCTGGCAGAGCACCTGGAAGCCTCGCTCGCGCAGGCGTGAGGCGAGTCAACAGCCGATTTGGTGAAAAGGAGTATTGGGGTGTCGAGTACCGATGATGAACAACTGGTCGCGATGAAGGACTGGTGGGACCGCAATGGCAAGCCGCTGGTAACCGGTGGCCTGCTGGCGCTGGTCGTGGTGTTCGGCTGGCAAGCCTGGCAGAAATACCAGACCAACCAGTCGCAAGGCGCCTCGAACCTCTACCAGGCCCTGCTGGAGACTACCCTGACGCCAAGCGGCGAGCCTGACGCGGCCAAGGTCGCCGAGCTGTCCGGCAAGCTCAAGAACGAATTCGGCGGCTCGGCCTATGCCCAGTACGCCAGCCTGTTCGTGGCCAAGGTTGCGGTCGAGAGCGGTAAGCTCGATGACGCCGCTGCCGAGCTCAAGCTGGTGATGGACAAGCCGGCCGACGCGACCCTGGGTGAAATCGCCCGTCAGCGCCTGGCCCGTGTCCTGGCCGCGCAGAAGAAGGTCGACGAAGCGCTGAAGCTGCTTGAAGGCGATGCCGACAAGGCGTTCCTGGCCAGCCGTGAAGAGCTCAAGGGCGACCTGCTGGTGCAACTGGGCCGCGCTGGCGATGCCCATGCCGCTTACGAAAAAGCCAAGGCTGCGCTGTCTGACGACGCCGCGATCGGTGGCCTGCAACTCAAGCTCGACGACCTGGCCAAAGGGGATGCGTGACGTGATCGGTTGGAAACATGCAGCAGTGCTGACCCTGGCCCTTCTGGCCGTGGGTTGCAGCAGCAACAGCAAAAAGGAATTGCCACCGGCCGAACTCACCAAGTTCACCGAAGAAGTGGTCTTGAAGAAGCAGTGGAGCCGCTCGATCGGTGATGGTCAGGGCGAATCCTTCAACATGCTGGTTCCGGCGATCGAAAATGACCGCATCTACGCCGCCGATGTAACCGGCGTGGTGATGGCGCTGGATCGCAACAACGGCGACGTGGCCTGGAAGAAGGACCTCGAACTGCCGGTTTCCGGCGCCGTTGGCGTCGGTTACGGCATGGTCATGCTCGGCACCCTCAAGGGCGAAGTGATTGCCCTGGATGCCAGCACCGGTGAAGAACGCTGGCGCTCGCGCGTTACCAGTGAAGTGCTGGCGCCGCCGGCCACCAACGGTGACGTGGTGGTGGTGCAAACCCAGGACGACCGCGTTATTGGCCTGGACGCCAGCACTGGCGACCGCCGCTGGATCTACGAAAGCACCCCGGCGGTACTCACCCTGCGTGGTACCGGCGCACCGATCGTGACCAACCGTCTGGCCGTTGCCGGCCTGTCGACCGGTAAGGTGGTTGCCCTCGACACCCAGAACGGCGTGCCGGTCTGGGAGCAGCGCGTGGCCATCCCGCAAGGTCGCTCGGAGCTTGACCGGGTCGTGGATATCGACGGTGGCCTGCTGCTGTCCGGCGGTACCCTGTACGTTTCCAGCTACCAGGGTCGCGCCGCCGGCCTGGACCTGGAGAGCGGCCGGGTACTGTGGCAGCGTGATGCTTCCAGCTACACCGGTGTGGCCCAGGGCTTCGGTAACGTCTACGTGAGCCTGGCTTCGGGCACCGTGGAAGGCATCGACGAGCGTTCGTCCAGCGCCCTGTGGAGCAACGACTCGCTGGCACGCCGCCAGTTGTCGGCGCCGGAAGTGTTCTCCAGCTACGTAGCGGTGGGTGACCTGGAGGGTTACCTGCACCTGCTCAGCCAGGTCGATGGTCGTTTCGTCGGTCGTGAGCGTATCGACAGCGATGGCCTGCGCGCCCGTCCGCTGGTGGTGGGTGACACCATCTATGTGTACGGCAACAGCGGCAAGCTCGAGGCGCTGACCATCCGCTGAGGCTATGCTTGAGGCCATGCCGGCCTCGGGCTGCGGCACTTTGGGTGCCGCTCGAACTCCGGCCGCTGCAGTGCAGCGGCCTTTGTATTTTCTGAATTTACGCAGTGGAGAGCCGAATGGTTCCCGTAATCGCCCTGGTGGGCCGACCGAACGTCGGTAAATCCACCATGTTCAACCGCCTGACCAGGACCCGCGACGCTATCGTCGGCGACCTGTCCGGGCTGACCCGAGACCGCCAGTACGGTGAAGCGCGCTGGCAAGGCCGTTCGTACATCCTGGTCGACACCGGTGGTATTTCCGGTGACGAGCAAGGCATGGACGAGAAAATGGCCGAGCAGTCGCTGCTGGCCATCGAAGAAGCCGATGTGGTCTTGTTCCTGGTGGATGCCCGTGCCGGCCTGACCGCCGCCGACCAGATGATTTCCGAGCACTTGCGCAAGCGCAACAAGCGCTCGTTCCTGGTTGCCAACAAGATCGACAACATCGATCCGCTGGCCGCCATCGCCGAATTCTCGCCACTGGGCATGGGTAACGCCATTGGTGTTGCCGGCGCCCAGGGCCGTGGCGTCAACAACCTGCTGGAAGCCGTGCTGAGCGACTTCCCGCGGGACAAGGACGAGGAAGAAATCGACACCGACGTCGCCGAAGGCGAGGAAGCGGTGCGTATTCCTGGCCCGAGCGAAAAAGACGGGATCAAGATCGCCATCATCGGCCGGCCGAACGTCGGCAAGTCGACCCTGGTCAACCGCATGCTCGGTGAAGAGCGGGTCATCGTCTATGACCAGCCCGGCACCACCCGCGACAGTATCTACATTCCCTTCGAGCGTAACGAAGAGAAGTACACCCTGATCGACACCGCCGGGGTGCGCAAGCGCGGCAAGATCCACGAAGAGGTCGAGAAGTTCTCCGTGGTCAAGACCCTGCAGGCGATCAAGGACGCCAACGTGGTGATCTTCGTCATGGACGCCCGCGAAGGCGTGGTTGACCATGACCTGAACCTGCTGGGCTTTGCCCTGGAAGCCGGTCGCGCCATCGTCATCGCCCTGAACAAGTGGGACGGCATGCAGCCGGGCGAGCGCGACTACGTGAAGACCGAGCTGGAACGCCGGCTGTTCTTCGTCGACTTCGCCGACATCCACTTCATTTCGGCGCTGCACGGCACCGGCGTGGGCAACCTGTACCAGTCGGTGCAGAACTCGTTCAAGTCGGCGGTCACCCGCTGGCCGACCAGCCGCCTGACCCAGATCCTCGAAGACGCGGTCAGCGAGCATCAGCCGCCGATGGTCAACAGCCGCCGGATCAAGCTGCGCTATGCCCACCTCGGTGGCGCCAACCCGCCGATCATCGTGATCCACGGCAACCAGGTCGAGAAGGTACCCAAGTCCTATTCGCGTTACCTGGAAAACACCTACCGCCGCGTGCTCAAGCTGGTCGGTACGCCGATCCGCATCGAGTACAAGGGCAGTGACAACCCGTACGAAGGCAACAAGAACACCTTGACCGACCGCCAGGTCAACAAGAAGCGTCGCTTGATGTCGCACCACAAGAAAGCCGAGAAGAAGCGTAAAGACAAACGCTAACAAGCATCACGGGTCAAGCCCGCTCCTGCTCTGTGGGAGCGGGCTTGACCCGCGATTGGCCTGCGACTGCTACAACCTTTTTCCTGACCGATCAATCCGCTATGCTCGGTCTCAGACCGCGCCGCCTCGAGCCGGATAGTGATGCAGGAAAGAGGGCTCCATGATCAGTAGCAAGTTGCCGAACGTCGGCACGACCATCTTTACCACCATGTCCCAGCTCGCCGCGCAAACCGGCGCCTTGAACCTGTCCCAGGGTTTCCCCGATTTCAACGGCCCGCAAGCACTGCTCGATGCGGTCGGCCGGCATGTCAGTGCCGGACATAACCAGTACAGCCCGATGACCGGCTTGCCGGCCTTGCGCCAACAGGTGGCGAACAAGATCGCCCGCAGCTATGGCGTCAGCGTCGATGCCGAGCATGAAGTCACCATCACCCCCGGTGCCACCGAAGCGATCTTCTGTGCTATCCATGCGGTAATCCGCACGGGCGATGAGGTCATCGTCTTCGACCCCAGTTACGACAGCTATGAGCCTTCGGTGGAACTGGCGGGCGGGCGCTGCGTGCATGTCCAGCTCACTGACGGTGAGTTTGCCATCGACTGGCAGAAGCTCACCGACGCCCTCAGCCCACGCACACGGATGATCATCCTCAACTCGCCGCACAACCCCAGCGGCGCGTTGATCAGCCGCGATGACCTGGACAAGCTGGCGCGGCTGATCGCCGAGCGTGATATCTATCTGATCAGCGACGAAGTCTACGAGCACCTGGTGTTCGACGGCGTGCAGCACGCCAGCGTGCTGGCCCATGAAGCGCTGTACCCGCGCGCCTTCGTGGTCAGCTCGTTTGGCAAGACCTACCACGTCACCGGCTGGAAAACCGGTTATGTGGTGGCGCCACCGGCCCTCAGCGCCGAGCTGCGCAAGGTCCACCAGTACGTCAACTTCTGCGGCGTGACGCCGCTGCAATGGGCGCTGGCTGATTTCATGGCGGCGCACCCCGAGCATGTCGAAGAGCTGCCGGCCTTCTACCAGGCCAAGCGCGACCTGTTTTGCGAATTGCTGACGTCTTCGCGCTTTCAGTTCAAACCCACGCCGGGGACTTATTTCCAGTTGGTGGATTATTCGCAGATTCGCCCGGACTTGAACGACGTTGACATGTCGCTGTGGCTGACCCGTGAACACGGCGTGGCGACCATTCCGGTGTCGGTGTTCTACCAGCAACCCATCCCCGAGCAGCGCCTGGTGCGCCTGTGCTTTGCCAAACGCGAGGAGACGCTGCGTCAGGCAGCGGAAAAACTATGCGCGATCTGAGTAGCCTGCCCAACCTGAACATCGCGTTGGTGCAGACCAGCCTGGTCTGGCAGGACCGCCTGGCCAACTATGAGCATTTCGAAACCCTGCTGGAGCAGGCCCGCGGCGCTGACCTGATCATCCTCCCGGAGATGTTCACCACCGGCTTTTCCATGGACTCCGAAAGCCTGGCCGAGCCCGAGAACGGACCGACCTACAAGTGGCTCAAGAGCCAGGCCAAGAAGCTCGATGCCGTGGTCACCGGCAGCGTGATCATCCAGGCCGCCGACGGCAGCCACCGCAACCGCCTGCTGTGGGCACGGCCCGATGGCGAGATCCTGTTCTACGACAAGCGCCACCTGTTTCGCATGGCCGGTGAGCACAAGCACTACACGCCGGGCGAGCGCCAGGTGCAGTTCGAGCTCAAGGGCTGGCGGGTAAGGCCGTTGATCTGCTACGACCTGCGTTTCCCGGTGTGGAGTCGCGATGCCCAGGACACCGATTTGCTGCTGTACACCGCCAACTGGCCAGCAGCCCGTCGCCAGCACTGGAACCGCCTGTTGCCGGCGCGGGGTATCGAGAACCTGTGTTATGTGGCGGCGGTGAACCGCGTGGGTACAGACGGCAAGGGCTTTGCCTATACCGGTGACAGCCAGGTGCTGGACTTCCAGGGGGAGAGCCTGCTGAGCGCAGGCGAGGCGGACGGGGTGTTTACCGTCGTACTGAGTGCGGCAGACCTGGCGGCCTATCGCACGCGGTTTCCGGCTAATCTGGATGCCGACACGTTCGATCTGCATTGACCGCCATCGCAAGCCCGCTCCCCGCGGTGGGAGCGGGCTTGACCCGCGATGAGGTCCTGAAGGCTAGTACACATCCCGCCGATAGCGCCCCAGCTCGATCAGCCGTTCAACCTCGGCAGCCCCCAGCACCTCGTTCAGCACCTCATCGACGCCACTGGCCATGCCCTGCAAACTGCCGCAGATGTAGATCGATGCGCCCTGATCCAGCCAGCGCCGCAGCTCGGTTGCCTGTTCGCGCAAACGGTCCTGCACATAGACCTTGTGGCTCTGATCGCGAGAGAAGGCCAGGTCCAGCCGCGCCAGATCACCGCTGCGCTGCCAGCCCTGCAGTTCATCCCCACACAGGAAGTCGTAAGCCTGGTTACGCTCGCCAAACAGCAGCCAGTTACGCTGTTCGCCGGCCACGATGCGGCCCTTGAGCAGGCTGCGCAACCCGGCAAGCCCGGTACCGTTGCCGATCAGGAGCATCGGCGTTGCCGGCGCCGGCAGGTGGAAACCACTGTTACGACGCAAACGCAGGCTGACGCTGTTTTCCACAGGCAGATGCTCGGTCAGCCACCCCGAGCCAAGGCCGAGGCTGCCATCGGCATGGCGCTCCTGACGCACGATCAGCTCCAGCACGCCATCGCTGGCGATCGAGGCAATCGAATATTCCCGAGCGGCCAGCGGGATCAGCGCATCGACCAGGGCCTGGGCGTGCAGGCCGACCAGGTGCTCGCGGCTTTTCGGCAACTGGCGGCTGGCCAGGGCTTGCAGCAGGCTCTCTTGCAGGCCTTCGACCTGCACGGCTGTTTCGCCTTCAAGCCCCAGGCCCTTGAGGAACTGCTCAAGGCTCCGGGCGCTGTTGCGCGGCAGGATCTCCACCAGGTCACCGGCCTCCCATTGCGCGGGTCGCTCAGGCGTGAGGCCAAGCAGATAGACTGCCGAGCCCTGGCTACCCGGGTTCATCAGTTGGCGACTGACCAACGTCCAGTTAGCGAACTCGGGTGCCTGCCAGGCGGCGGGCGGCGTACTGCCGGTCAGCTGTGCCAGCTGTTGTTGCCAGTGTTGCAGGGCCTTTGGATCGGCGCTGTCGACTTCAACCGGGGCGAACGCCGTCGTCGCCCCGCGCTCGCCTAGCCAGGCCTGCAAGCGCCGGGAAAAGCCGCAGAAGTGCGGGTACTGGCGGTCACCCAAGGCCAGCAGGGCATAGTTCAAGTTGCCCAGGGCCCAAGGTTGGCCAAGTACCTTGCGTTCGAAGCCACGCGCGCTGTCGGGGGCTTCACCGTCACCAAAGGTACTGACCACGAACAGCGCCTGGCGGGCCTGGTTAAGGTCCTGCTCGGTAAGCTCGGCCAGCGGCCGTACCTGTACCGGCAAACCTGCGGCCTGCAGTTGCCCGGCACTCTGCCAGGCGAGTTGCTCGGCAAAGCCGCTCTGGCTGGCAAAACCCACCAGCCAGCCGCCGTCTTGCCCGTTCGATGGCACCAGATTGCCCCGTGCTGCACGCACCTGACGTTTCTTGCGCCGCCGATCGAGGTACAGCAGCCAGCCGGTGACGAAGAACAGCGGCATGGTCAGGCTGGCGATGGTCACCACAATTCGCCCGGTCAGGCCGAAGTAGCTGCCCACGTGCAGGGCATAGACGCTGGCCAGCAGTTGCGCCTTGAACGACTTGTCGGCATAGCGCTCGTTGTTCTTTACCTGGCCGTTGGCCGGGTCGATGCTCAGGGTGTTGAGCGCGCGTTCGTGTTCGGCGCCTTCAAGCAAATAGAAGATCATTGCCGGTTGCCCGCCAACTGGCGGCAGGCGCAGGTTGTAGCTGCTCATGCTAGGGCCGGCAGCTGCTTGCAGGTTGCTCCAGATGGCCTCGTAGTCGACCACCAGCGGCTTGACGTCTTTACCTGGCGCACCACCCGGGCGGCCGCCGCGGCCCTCGCCACGCTTGTGTTGCTGGCCGGCGGCGGGGCCATCGGCGAGCAGTTTGTTCAAGCCTTCACGGTACCACTCGTAGCTCCAGAACAGGCCGGTGAGGGCAAACAGCAGGTAGAACAACAGGCACCAGGTGCCGGCCACAGCGTGCAGGTCCCAGTTGAAGGCGCGGCCCTTTTTCGCCCAGTCCAGGGTCAGCCAGGTCCGCCAGTTCAGCGCTTTGCGTGGCCAACGCAGGTACAGGCCGGAGAGACAGAAGAAAATCAGCATCAGGGTACAGGCACCGGTGATCTGCCGGCCGCTATCACCCATGGCCAGGAAGCGGTGCAACTGCAGCATCAGGTCGAAAAAGCCCTGACCGGCTACCTCGCCCTGCAGCTTACCGGTGTACGGGTCGGCATAGCGCAACAAACCGCGACGCTCGCCGGGAGGAGGGGTGAAGAAAACCCGCGCGGCCCTGTCACTGCGGGGCTGGACCCAGAGCATGGCAACCTTGTCGCCTTGTTCGGCCTCGATCCTGCGCACCAGCTCAGGCATCGGCAGCACGCCTTCCTGGCGCACCTCGACGGTGAGCACCTGGGGATTGAACAGCTCCAACAGTTCATCCTGGAATGACCAGATGGCGCCGGTAATACCCATCAGGGCCAGCACCAGACCTGCGGTGATACCGAAGAACCAGTGCAGTTGAAACAGGGATTTCTTCACCACATCAATCACCTTGTCGTGCCGCAAATGCGAATGCGACGCACATTATGCCTTGATACACAAAAGCCCCGGTCACCTAAATGAACGGGGCTTGCTGCTCGCACGAATCAGAAGTGGAAGTTCGCGCTCATCAGAGCGGTACGTCCGGGAGCGACGTGTGCGTAATGAGTTTGGAACACCTGATCGAAGTAGCGTTTGTCCGTCAGGTTTTGCAGGTTGAGCTGCAGATCCACATTCTTCGTCAGACGGTAGGTCGCCATTGCGTCGTACCGCCAGTACGAAGGCACCTCGACCGAGTTGGCTTCATCGCCGAAGCGTGAATCGACAAAGGTCGCGCCAGCACCAACGGTCAGTTGTGGCACAACATCGTAGGTCGACCAGAAGGTGAAGTTGTTCCGCGGCGTGCTTGGCATATGGTTGCCTTTGTTGGCCGCGGTGGTGGTCTTGACGATCTCGCTCTCCATGTAGGTGTAGCCGCCGTAGACCTTCCACTTGCGGGTCAAGTTACCGGAGTACGTCAGTTCCAGACCCTGGACGCGTTGCTCGCCATCGAGCACCTGGTAAGTCGCGTTGTCCGGGTCGGTGACCCGCGCGTTGGTTTTGTCAGTACGGAACAATGCTGCGGTCAACGACAAGTTTTCGTCGAAGAAGTCCCATTTGGTACCCAGCTCGTAATTTCGATTGCGCTCCGGCTCGAGGTCGGCGTTGTTGAGCGCAAGTTCCAGTCCGCCGTTGCCGCTGGTTTCACCCGTCGGGTTGCTGGATGTCGACCAGGCCGCATAGATACTGCCGTTTGCTGCCGGCTTGTAGACAACACCCAACTGATAGTTCCACAGGTGGGCATTGTTCTCGCGCGAGAAGCTGCCCGCCGGGCTGGCGCGTCCGCCGGTACTGTAGCCGCTGGATTTGGTCTGGTAGTCGTCATAACGCAGGCCCAGGTTAACCGACCACTGATCGTTGAGCGTCAGCGTATCGAACACGTAAGCCGCACTGGTTTTGGTATCGGTGTCGGTAAATGCCGGGCTGTCGGTGATCGAACCCGACCAGTTGTCGTCCGGTGACGGGTCGTAGAGGCTGGTGCAGTCACCGGAGGCCAGCAGGGCAGGGTTGCAGGTAGTGCCGGTGCCGGCATCCGAAGTCACGACATAGCCACGGTTGTGGGTATCGGCGTAGGTAAACTCAAGGCCGGTCACCAGGCTGTGTTCGATGAAACCGGTGTTGAACCTGGCACTCAGGTCGGTCTGGTTGACCCAGCCTTTGGTGGTCGAGTTGCGGTTTTTGGTCGAACGATAGACCTGGCCATTGGCGACGTTGCCCTTGCTGTCGTCAGGGTTGGTAACGATGTAATCCAGCGTGGAGCGCGACATACGGAAACTGTTGGACAGGGTCAGGTTATCGTTCAGGTCGTGTTCGATTCTGATGGTGCCACTGTCGTTGGTGGTCTTGCGGTAGTCGCGTCCGTTCAAGCCGTAGAAGTTGTCACGGTCAACATGTGCGGGTTTGTCGACATTGTATTTGCTACGGTCCGCGCTGCGAGTCAGCGGAATGCCGTAGTCAGGCATGTCATCGGTGTTCAGGTGGTAGTAGCCAACCGTTACGCGGGTATCGGTGCCCAGGCCAAAGGCAAAGGAAGGCGCCACGCCCCAACGGCTGACATCAACATCGTCGCGGCCGGCGACGTTGGCTTCATGTTTCATCAGGTTCAGGCGGAACGCCGATGTGTCGGTCAGTTGCTTGTTCAGGTCCAGGGTTGTGCGCTTGGTCTGGTCAGAACCCCAAGTGAAACCACCATTGTAAGCGTCACCCAACCGGGCGGTTTTGCTCACCAGGTTGAGGCTACCACCTGTGGAGCCTGCTCCGGTAAAGGCTGAGCCTGGACCTTTGCTTACTTCTACCGATTCGACGTTAAAAATCTCCCGGCTCTGCGAAGCAACGTCGCGCATGCCATCGACGAAAACGTCACTTTCGGCATTGAAGCCGCGAATGATCGGACGGTCACCTGCCGGGTTACCGCCTTCACCGGCGCCGAAGGTAATACCAGGGGTGGTACGCAAGGCATCTACCAAGCTGGTGGCGCCAGTGTCGCGGATAACCTGTTGGGGGATGACCGTCACGCTCTTGGGGGTTTCACGCAGTGGGGCCGTGTACTTTTTTGAAGTCGCGGTGTCGGTCTTGTAGCTGGTTTCATCCTGGACACCCTCAATACTGGTCGCGTCCAGAGAAACAACGTTCTCGCTGGCCGGGGCGGGATCTGCCGCGTGAGCCATCTGCGAAGCAGATGTAGCGGTAATCGCTACACCGATGGCGGAGGCAAGCAAACGTGGTGAACTGACAGCGGTTGGCACGTAGTGACGCGGCATGGTGGTCCCCTTCCCCAGATTTTAGGCCGCGAAATATAATGTAAACAAATATGAGTAACAATTGAGAAGAATTGCTATTTGTGCTGAATTTACAATCTTTACATTTTGTAACTGGCGGTTTTTTCCTGCTGAAACGTCCCACCCGCCGAAAGGGCTTGTAGAGAGTCAATGGGAATCAATACCATTGGCATCCTTTCACCTTCAGGTGCCCGAGCCATGCTGCTACCTATTACCGGCCTGTTTTCCACCGAGGAGGTTCAGCGCATTCGTGAGGCGCTGGAGCAAACCGAATGGGCCGACGGCAAGATCACCGCGGGTTACCAGTCGGCCAAGGCCAAGCACAACTTGCAGTTGCCGGAAGGCCATCCGCTGGCCAAGGAGATTGGCACGGCCTTGATCGAACGTCTGTGGCAGCACCCGCAGTTCATGTCGGCGGCCTTGCCGCACAAAGTCTTTCCACCGTTGATCAACTGTTACCGAGAGGGCGGCAATTTCGGCTTCCATATCGACAACGCCCTGCGCCAGCCCCGCGGTAGCCAGGAGCGAGTGCGTACCGACCTGTCGTCGACGCTGTTCCTGAGCAACCCCGAGGACTACGACGGCGGTGAACTGGTGATCCAGGACACCTACGGCGTGCAACAGGTGAAACTGGCGGCGGGGGATCTGGTGCTGTACCCGGGAACCAGCCTGCACAAGGTCAACCCGGTGACCCGTGGCGCGCGCTATGCGGCGTTTTTCTGGACCCAGAGCCTGGTGCGCGAAGACAGTCAGCGCGCGTTGCTGTTCGAGATGGATAACGCCATCCAGCAACTGGGCGCCGATGTACCCGATCACCCGGCACTGATCCAGCTGACCGGCACCTACCACAACCTGTTGCGCCGCTGGGTCGAGGTCTGAGCCATGACCTTTGCTTTGCGCAACCGCCAGGAACTGGACAGCGAACAGTTCGCCCAGATGCTCGAACACAGCCCGGGCAAAGCTGCCCAGGCATTGCTGGCCGCCGCAGGGCAGGACATCGTCGAGGCGCAGTTGCTGCTCGGGCAGATCCTTCTCGACGGGCGTGGCATCGAGAAAGACCCGGCCCTGGCCCGGCGCTGGTTTGCCATCGCCGCCAACCGTGGCAGCGCCATGGCGCACAACATGCTCGGGCGTTGCCTGGAGCATGGCTGGGGTGGCGATGCTGATGTCGTCAGGGCCGCGCAACATTATCGTCAGGCTGCGCAGGCCGGGTTGGACTGGGGGATGTACAACCTGGCCAACTTGCTGGCTACCGGGCGTGGCGTAGTGCAGGACCATGAAGGCGCATTCGCGCTGTATCTGCAGGCTAGCGACGCGGGGCATGCCAAGTCGATGAACCTGTTGGGGCGATACCTGGAGCAGGGGCTCGTCTGTCGTGTCGATCACGTACTGGCGAACCAGTGGTATCAGCGCTCTGCGCAAGCCGGGGATTTTCGCGGGCAGTTCAGCTACGCGGGCGTGCTGGCTGAAGCCGGCGATATCGACGGTGCGCTGTACTGGCTGGAACAGGCGTTGCTGGCGGGCAATGCCAACTTCTTGCGGGCCAGTGTGCCGAGCCTTGAGCAGGCAATGCAGCCTCGCCTGCGGGCAATGGCGCAGCCGTATGCACAGCGCCTGGCACAACTGGACGGAGTGCATGCTTGATGACTGCGGGTTTCCCCTTGGAGGGCGACGCTTGCCGCCGCCCTCGTTCAGGCGTTACAGGTAGTAGGCTTTCAACGGCGGGAAACCGTTGAATTCCACCGCGCTGTAGCTGGTGGTGTAGGCACCGGTCGACAGCCAGTACAGGCGGTCACCGATTGCCAGGTTCAGCGGCAGGCCGTACTTGTAGTGCTCATACATGATGTCGGCGCTGTCGCAGGTGGGGCCTGCGATCACCACTTCTTCCATCTCGCCTTTCTTCTCGGTCCAGATCGGGAACTTGATGGACTCGTCCATGGTTTCGATCAGGCCGGAGAACTTGCCCACGTCGGTGTATACCCAGCGCTCGACAGCGGTACGCGATTTACGCGCCACCAGCACCACTTCACTGACCAGGATGCCGGCGTTGGCGATCAGCGAACGGCCTGGCTCGAGGATGATTTCCGGCAGGTCGTCACCGAAGTCTTCCTTGAGGAAGCGGATGATCTCTTCGGCATAGGTTTCCAGGCTGTTGGTACGGGTGATGTAGTTGGCCGGGAAGCCGCCACCCATGTTGATCAGCTTGAGTTCGATGCCGTCTTCTTCTTTCAGGCGCTCGAAGATCACCTTAACCTTGGCAATCGCCGCGTCCCAGACGCTGATGTCGCGCTGTTGCGAGCCAACGTGGAACGACACGCCGTAAGGCACCAGGCCCAGGTCGCGGGCGAGGATCAGCAGGTCCATGGCCATGTCGGTCTGGCAGCCGAACTTGCGCGACAGTGGCCAGTCGGCGGTGGTCGAGCCTTCAGTGAGGATGCGCACATAGACTTTCGAACCCGGCGCGGCCTTGGCGATGTTGCGCAGGTCGGCTTCGGAGTCGGTGGCGTACAGGCGCACGCCCTTCTCGTAGAAGTAGCGAATGTCCTTGGATTTCTTGATGGTGTTGCCGTAGCTGATGCGATCGGCGCTGACACCGCGGCCCATCACTTTGTCCAGCTCGTAGATCGAGGCGATGTCGAAGCTCGAGCCCTTTTCCTTGAGCAGGTCGATGATCTCCACGGCCGGGTTGGCCTTGACCGCGTAGTAGACCTTGGCGAATTCGAAACCGGCGCGCAGGTCATCATAGGCCTGGCTGATCATCTGGGTGTCGATGAGCACGAACGGGGTTTCTTGCTTGTCGGCGAAGGCCTTCATTTTCTGGAAGGTATCGCGCGCGAAGTAGTCTTCGACCTGAATCGACATGCTTAGGGACTCCATGGGCAAACTGAAAAAATAAGTGGCTGCAACTGAACGTCCTCCGTATCCCCACTTTGGTTCGCCTACTTCCCAAGGCATGTCGCCGAAAGCAAAAAGGTCAACCGTGCGTGATAAAGCGAGCTACGGGTGACCTTGCTGTCTCGTCGTCAGTACTTGAGCCGGATGGATCGTTTCCAGCATGGACGTTCGGCGCGAACTTTAGGACCTGAGGGGCTCGAGATCAACAAAAAATGTCGCGTTTTTGCACACGTCCGTCGCCCCGGGGCGGCCAGCCACTTTGTTACCGACCCAGGTAAACAGTAGATGTTCAATTTGATGGCAAAAGCGTTAAAAATACCGGTATACGCCGGGATCTACCGTAGAACACGCAAATGGATGCAATAGTCGAAGTTGGTGGCGAAAGTGCGGTAAATATCGGTCATTTGGGGGCGCAGCGACGCTCAAGCGCAGCGTGCGATTAATCGGCGGCCGTTCATATTTTTTTCCGCCCTGACAGCCGGTCGGTTACACACTTTTTCGCGGATTTTTTTCCTGTCCGGCGCTTCGTCGGCCGCGGTGATCTTCGATTGCCGGTCTTAATAAGAAACATTACTATTCGCGCCATTCCTACTCGCCTGTGAAGACCGGTGCATCGTGTCGCGACACAAAGGCTTTCTCGACCACTACCATGAGCTGATCGGTACCTGGACGCGCAAACTGCGCAGTCGTCAGCAGGCCGAAGACCTGGCGCATGATGCATTTGTGCGGGTACTGGAAAGCGACCAGGCCGGGGTCGAGCAACCGCGGGCTTATCTGCACCAGACTGCGCGCAACATTGCCGTGGACGGCTACCGTCGCGAAGACCGTCGCCAGGCCCTGGAGCAGGATGCTTTCGAGCTCGGCAGTGATGCCAGCGGTGATCCGGAGGCCTACATGAATGCCGTGGAACTGGCCGACAGCGTCGAGCGTGCCCTGGCCGAGTTGCCCCTCAACTGCCGGCGGGTGTTCATCTGGCAGAAGCTCGAAGGCCTGACCCAGGCCGAGATCGCCGAGCGCATGGGCTTGACCAAGAACATGGTCGAAAAGTATATGATCCGCACGCTCCGGCATCTGCGTGAGCACCTGGATGTGTCGACGAGATGAGTCAGGCGAATGTTTTCATGAATCAGCACGCGTGCCCTTGCGGCAGCGAAACCGTGCGCGAGCAGGCGGCCCAATGGTTTGCCCGCAGCCGTGATGGCGCCCTGGCGCTGGCGCAACAGGGTGAGATGCAGCGCTGGCTGGCCGAGCACCCACAGCACCAATACGAATTCGATCTGCTCGGCACGCTCTGGGACGCTGCCGGGCACGTGCCGCGTGCGCGTCTTGAGGCCCTGTGCCAGGCCGATCCGGTCAGCCAGTTGCCGCGTCGGCGCTTCATCAGTCAGGCATTGGCGGCCGGTGTTGCGAGCCTGGCGCTGGGTTTGGGCTGGTTTGGCTGGCAGCAGCACCAGCTCAATTATCAGGACCAGGTGCAGACGGCCCTGGGCGAACGTCGTCAGCTCGACTTGCCGGATGGCTCACAGCTTGAAGTCAACGGTCGAACGCAACTGGTCGTACAGTTCAGCGCCGGTCAGCGGCGTATCGAATTGCGTGAGGGCGAGGTGATGTTCAGCGTCGCCCACGACAGCGGGCGGCCTTTCATGGTCAGCACCGGGCATGGCACGGTGACGGTCACCGGTACTCGCTTCGATGTTCGCCAGGACCCGGAACAAACCCGCGTGGCGGTCGAAAACGGCTCGGTGCGGGTTGAAGGCCGTGATGCCTCCAGGGCTCTGCTGACCGCCGGGTTCGGTTCGCATATCGATGCCCGCGGCCAGGTGGCGGCGCCCTACGCGGTGGACGCCGCAGCAGTGACCGCCTGGCGCAAGGGCAAGCTGGTGTTCAACGATGTACCCCTCAGCGAAGTGGTCAAGGACGTTTCGCGCTACCGTGAGCTGCCCCTGCGTGTTGCCCCCGGCAAAGTCGCCGCGCTGCGCTTGAGCAGCACCTTCAATGCCGACGATACCGACGCCTTGCTGCGGGCGTTGCCGAGCATCCTGCCGGTGACCATCAAGGCCCATGCCGACGGCTCCAGCGAAATAATCGCAAAATAAATTCAGGTTTTTTTTCAGTTGTTCGTCTTCCTGCCCAACTGCAACTGCCAAGCATTTCCATTTGCACGGCATTGACATCTGTACGGACCCTCAGGACCTCTCGACGACGTGAACAACAACAACGTTTCCCCGCGTTCTTCCCGCTGGTTGCCCCTGGCCCTGGCACTGGCTGTCAGCGGCGGTATCGCCAGCGGCCATGCCGCCCCGGCGCCTGCCAGCATCCAGATCCAGGCCCAGCCGCTGGCTTCGGCGCTGAGCCAGCTGGGCCAGCAGACTTCGCTGCAACTGTTCTTCAGCCCTGAGCTGGTGGCGGGCAAGCAGGCGCCAGCGGTCTCCGGCAACCTGCAACCGGAAGAGGCGCTGCGGGCGTTGCTTGAGGGCAGCGGCCTGATCTACGAAATTTCCCAGGGCACCGTCGTCCTGCACCCGGCGCAGACTGCCGGGACCTTGACTACCGGCAGCCTGGAGCTGGCACCCACCGACGTCAAGGTCGTCGGTGACTGGCTTGGCAGCGCCGAAGAAACCGTGGTCCATAACCATCCCGGCGCACGTACCGTGGTGCGCCGCGAAGCGATGATCGAGCAGGGCGCATTGAACGTACGCGACGTGCTGCGCGGTGTGCCGGGGGTCCAGGTGCAGGACTCCAACGGCACCGGCGGCAGCGACATCGCCTTGAACGTCGGCGTGCGTGGCCTGACCTCGCGGTTGTCGCCACGCTCCACGGTGTTGATCGACGGCATCCCGGCAGCCTTCGCGCCTTACGGCCAGCCCCAACTGTCGATGGCGCCGATCTCCTCTGGCAACCTCGACAGCATCGACGTGGTGCGTGGCGCAGGTTCCGTGCGCTATGGCCCGCAGAACGTCGGCGGGGTGATCAACTTCGTCACCCGGGCGATCCCGGAAAAGGCCACCGGTGAGCTGTCGACCACGATGGAAACCTCCCGCCATGGCGGTTGGAAGCACATCGAGTCGGCTTTTCTCGGCGGCACTGCCGATAACGGCCTGGGCGCGGCGCTGCTGTACTCCGGGGTCAATGGCAACGGCTATCGCAGCAGCAACAACGATAACGATATCGATGACGTGTTGCTCAAGACCCATTGGGCGGTCACCGACAGCGACGAGTTCTGGCTCAATTTTCATTACTACGACGCCAAGGCCGACATGCCCGGCGGCCTGACCCAGGCCCAGTTCGACGACGACCCGTACCAGTCCGACCGCGATTACGATACGTTCAGCGGCCGACGCAAGGACGTATCCTTCAAGTACCTGCGCCAGATCGACGACGTTACCCAGTTCGAAGTGCAGACCTACTACACCGACAGTTTCCGTGGCAGCAGCATCGCTGCCCGCGACCAGAAGACCCTGTCGTCGTACCCGCGCAGCTACCACACCTTCGCCATCGAGCCACGGGTTTCACGGATCTTCTTCGCCGGCCCGACCACTCAGGAAGTCAGCGTCGGTTATCGCTACCTGAAAGAAGCGATGCACGAGCAGTCGACCCGCCTGGCGCTGATCAACAACGTGCCGACCGTGACCCCGACCTCCGACGGCCATGTGTTCCAGGACCGTACCGGCGGTACCGAAGCCAGCGCTTACTACATCGATGACAAGATCGATGTCGGCAACTGGACCATCACCCCGGGTATCCGTTTCGAGCACATCAACACCGACTGGCACGAGCGCCCGGTGCGCGGTACCAACGGCGTGCCCGTGCAGGAAAAGAACCGCAGCGTGACCAGCAACGAGCCGCTGCCGGCGCTGAGCGTGATGTATCACCTGTCTGACGAGTGGAAGCTGTTCGCCAACTACGAGACCTCGTTCGGCAGCCTGCAGTACTTCCAGCTCGGCCAGGGTGGCAGCGGCGACCAGACCGCCAACGGCCTGCAGGCCGAGAAAGCCAAGACCTATGAAGTGGGGACCCGCTACAACAACGGTACCTGGGGTGGTGAGCTGACCGCGTTCTACATCGACTTCGATGACGAGCTGCAGTACATCAGCAACGACATCGGCTGGACCAACCTCGGGGCGACCAAGCACCAGGGCATCGAAGCCTCGATGCACTACGACCTGTCGGGCCTTGATCCGCGTCTGCAGGGCCTGAGTGCCAATGCTGGCTTCACCTACACCCGTGCCACCTATGAAGGCGAGATCCCCGGCTTCAAGGGCCGTGACCTGCCGTTTTATTCGCGGCAAATCGTCAATGCCGGGCTGCGCTATGAGATCAATCGCTGGACCTGGAACCTGGATGCCTACGCCCAATCGAAACAGCGCGCACCGGGGACCGGCATGAATGCCGACGGCAGCTTCAACGGCAACTACATCACCGAGCCGAGTGCCGATGGCCAGTACGGCGACATTCCGGGCTACGTGACCTGGGCGGCGCGCGGCGGCTATGACTTTGGCAAGGAACTGTCGAACCTCAAGCTCGCGGCCGGGGTGAAGAACATCTTCGACAAGCAGTACTACACCCGCTCCAGCGACAACAACTCGGGGATCTACCTGGGTGAGCCGCGCACCTTCTATGTGCAGGCCAGTGTAGGGTTTTAGCCGCAGGGGCCGCTGGCAAGACCGGCTCCCACAGGGTGGGTGGACACCGGACCCTGTGGGAGCTGGCTTGCCAGCGATGCTTTGCAGCGTCAGGCCAGCGCTTGTGCCGGCGAGACAATGCAGGTCTTGCCCCCACGCGAACGCCCCGAACTCAGGTAGGCGGCGATCGATTCCTGGGTCACCTCGCCGAGGAACACCTGCTCGGCATCCAGCACCGGCAACCACGAGCGATTGAACTCGTACATCCGTGACAGCAGGATGCGCAGGTGCTCATCGTGCGACGCGGTGGCGTTGAAGGTGCGCAGAAAATCGGTGCAGCTGCCTTGCTGGCGATGCAGGTCGCGGCGGCGCACATAGCCCATGGCCTTGTTCTGCCCGTCGGTGACTACCAGGTAGCGACGGTCATGTTCGTCCATCAGCTCCAGGGCATCGGCCACCGGTGTTTCCGGGCTTACCGACGGCGCGTTGTCGGCGGCGTCTTCGGCACGCACCAGCAACAGGCGCTTGAGGGTGCTGTCCTGGCCAACGAAGTTGCTGACAAAGTCGTCCGCAGGATGGGCCAGCAGGGTGTCCGGGTGGTCGATCTGGATCAGCTTGCCGGCGCGGAAAATCGCAATCTTGTCACCCAGCTTGATCGCCTCGTCGATGTCGTGGCTGACCATGATCACGGTCTTGTTCAACGCCCGTTGCATCTCGAAGAATTCGTTCTGGATCATCTCGCGGTTGATCGGGTCGACCGCACCGAACGGCTCGTCCATCAGCAGCAATGGCGCATCAGCGGCAAGGGCGCGGATCACACCGATGCGCTGTTGCTGGCCGCCGGACAACTCACGCGGGTAGCGTTGCAGGTACTGCTTGGGTTCGAGCTTGATCATGCTCATCAGCTCGCGGGCGCGCTCGTGGCATTTCTGCTTGTCCCAGCCGAGCAGGCGCGGGACCACGGTGATGTTCTCCTCGATGGTCATGTTGGGGAACAGGCCGATCTGCTGGATCACATAGCCGATGCGCCGGCGCAGGGTCACTTCATCCAGGCCGGTGGTGTCTTCGCCGTTGATCAGCACCTTGCCCGAGGTGGGCGCGATCAGGCGGTTGATCATTTTCAGCGTAGTGCTCTTGCCGCAGCCGGACGGGCCGAGGAACACGCAGATCTCGCCTTCGTTGACGGTCAGGCTGACGGAGTCGACGGCTTTGACGTCTTTGCCGTTGGCGTGAAAGGTCTTGCTGAGGTTCTGGAGTTCGATCATTTGCGCAGTCCTTTTGGAGTCAGGGAGCGTTGCAGGGCTTGCAGCATGAGGTCGGCGAAGATGGCCAGGAGGCTCACCAGTACGGCCCCGACCAGCAGCATCGACATGTCGCTGCGGCTGATGGAGGTGAGGATGAGCACGCCCAGGCCACCGGCGCCGATGGTTGCGGCGATGGTCATGACGCCGATGTTCATGACCACGGCGGTGCGTACACCGGCGAGGATCACCGGCACGGCGATGGGTAGCTCGACCATGCGCAGGCGCTGGCCGAAGGTCATGCCGATGCCACGGGCGGCTTCACGAATGCCCGGCTCGACGTTGGTCAGGGCCAGGTAGGTGTTGCGCAGAATCGGCAACAGCGAATAGAGAAATACCGCCGTGATCGCCGGCAACGGCCCCAGGCCCTGGCCGAACTTGGAGTAGAACGGCAGCAGCAGGCCGAACAGGGCGATCGAGGGGATGGTCAGCAGCACCGTGGCGCTGGCCTGCAACGGGCCTGCGAGCGCCGGGAAGCGGGTCATGAGGATGCCCAGCGGAACGCCGAACAGAATCGCCAGGCTGACGGCGATACCGACCAGGGTGATGTGCTGCCAGGTCAGGTGCAGTACCTGGGCCCAGTCGAGGTGGGTAAAGGTATCGAGCATGTTATGGCTGCTCCTGTGCAGGTGGGTGCTGGCGCAGGTACTCGGCGGCGACTTTGCCCGGGCTCTGGTGCTCGACATCGACCTTGGCGTTGAGCTGGCGCATGGTCTCGTCGTCGAGCTGTTCGGCCAGTGGCTTGAGCAGGCTGGCCAGTTGCGGATTGGCGTCGAGTACGGCCTTGCGCACCACCGGCGCCGCGGTGTAGTCGGGGAAGTAGTGCTTGTCGTCTTCCAGCAGCTTGAGGTCAAAGGCGCTCAGGCGGCCGTCGGTGGTGTACACCAGGCCACTGAATACCTGGCCGTTGCGCAGCGCGGTGTAGACCAGGCCGGCGTCCATCTGGCGGATGTCGCGGCGGGTCAGTTGCAGGTCGTAGGTTTCGGTCAGGCCCACCAGGCCATCGGGACGGTTGGCGAACTCGGTGTCCAGGGCCACCACGTGGGGGCGGTCCTTCTCGTCGCGCAGCAGCTGGTTCAGTTCGCTGATGCTGTTGATCTGCGGGTACTGCTCGGCAACCTTGCGTGGCAGGGCCAGGGCGTAGGTATTGCTGAACTTCGACGGCGTCAGCCAGATCAGGTCTTTCTTCGCATCCAGTTCCTTGACCCTGGCGTAGGTGGCTGCGGCGCTGGGCATGCGTTCGTCGACATGGTTGTAGGACACCAGCGAAACACCGGTGTATTCCCAGACCATGTCCAGCTGGCCGGTTTCGTGGGCGCTGCGGGCAAGGTTGCTGCCCAGCCCGCCGGTGATGCGTACGTCGAAGCCGTTCTGGTTAAGGTACTGGGCGGTGATTTCAGCCAGCACCGTCTGCTCGGTGAAGACCCGCGCACCGAGGCGGATCACAGGTTTGCTGGCGGCCTGGGCAAATCCTGCGAACAGCAGGGCCGCGCCCAGCAACAAGGCGATTCTTTTCATGAGAGTTCCTTCGCTTAGTGGGCCAGGCCGCGTTCAAGCCAACGGCGGCTGGACTGCGCCACCAGGGCGTCGAGCAGCAGGGCGAGCAGGGCGGTACAGGCCGCGCCAAGCAGCAGTTGCGGCTGATTGTTCAGGGCAATGCCGGGGAAGATCAGGCTGCCCAGGCTATTGGCGCCAATCAGGAACGACAGCGGCGCAGTCCCGACGTTGATCGCCAGCGCCACCCGCACACCGCCGACGATGATCGGCACGGCGTTGGGCAGCTCGACCCGCCAGAGGGTCTGGCGCGGGGTCATGCCGATGCCGGTGGCGGCTTCCTTGAGCGAGGCGGGAACGTTTTTCAGGCCTTCGTAGGTGTTGCGCACGATCGGCAGGAGGGAGGCGAGGAACAGCGCGAAGATCGCGGGACCGGCGCCAATGCCCAGGAAACTCAGGGCAATGGCCAGAACGGCCAGAGGGGGGATGGTGTTGCCAATGTTGAAAAACTGCATGAAGCGTTCGGCGCGGTCGACCCGGTGTGGTCGACTCAAGGCAATCCCAGCGGGTATGCCCACGGCTAACGCCGCCACCATCGACAGCAACACCAGCATCAGGTGCGCTTGCAGGTAGAACCACAGATCGGCGCGGTAGTGCGCGATCGTATCGATGCCGATCCAGTGGATCAGCAGGGCCAGGATGACGAGCACGAAGGCACATCCCATCAGCCCCTTGCCATAGCTTTTAGCCACAGGCGGACTCCTTTTGTTGTCGGCGAACACACTCCCGTGGCGGCCACCATTCCAGGCGGCAGGCAGTGTGATCGCGATAAGCAGCGCGTTGTCCGAAAACGGAGCGGAACACGCCATAAGCGAAGCCTCGTCAGGCTCGTAGTGCCGGTGAAACCAACCCTGACGAACGGTCATGACCGATTGCGGATCAGGGGAGTGGACGCCTCCACAGCCGTAAAGGTTCCCATCTGAAGCGGCATTTGGCCAGCGCTGATTAACCCAACGGTTCAGTTCGGGGGCAAATTTGGGCTATAATCTGCGCCCTTTTTTTGAATCACCTGCCAGGCGATTTCCCATGACCAACCAGGCCGCCGAAGTCGCGAAACGCCGCACCTTCGCCATTATTTCCCACCCCGATGCGGGTAAGACCACCATCACCGAAAAGCTCCTGCTGATGGGCAAGGCAATTGCCGTCGCCGGTACGGTGAAATCGCGAAAGTCCGACCGCCATGCCACCTCCGACTGGATGGAAATGGAGAAGCAGCGTGGTATCTCCATCACCACCTCGGTGATGCAGTTCCCCTATCGCGAGCACATGATCAACCTGCTCGACACCCCGGGCCACGAAGACTTCTCGGAAGATACCTACCGTACCCTCACCGCCGTCGACTCGGCGCTGATGGTGCTCGACGGCGGTAAAGGGGTCGAGCCACGGACCATCGCCCTGATGGACGTCTGCCGCCTGCGTGATACGCCGATCGTCAGCTTCATCAACAAACTTGACCGTGACATCCGCGACCCGATCGAACTGCTCGATGAAATTGAAGCGGTCCTGAAGATCAAGGCCGCACCAATCACCTGGCCGATCGGTTGCTACCGCGATTTCAAGGGCGTGTACCACCTGGCGGGCGACTACATCATCGTCTACACCCCGGGCCACGGCCACGAGCGCACCGAGGTGAAGATCATCGAGAAGCTCGACTCCGATGAAGCCCGCGCCCACCTTGGCGACGAGTACGAGCGCTTCCTCGAGCAGCTGGAACTGGTGCAGGGCGCCTGCCACGAATTCGACCAGGGCGAATTCATGCGTGGCGAGCTGACTCCGGTGTTCTTCGGTACCGCGCTGGGCAACTTCGGTGTCGACCACGTGCTCGATGCCGTCGTCGACTGGGCGCCACGTCCGCTGCCGCGCGAGGCCAACGAGCGCGCCGTCGAGCCGACCGAAGAGAAGTTCAGCGGTTTCGTGTTCAAGATCCAGGCGAACATGGATCCCAAGCACCGCGACCGTATCGCCTTCATGCGTATCTGCTCGGGCCGTTACGAAAAAGGCATGAAAATGCGCCACGTGCGCACCGGCAAGGACCTGCGCATCGGCGATGCGTTGACCTTCTTCTCCTCCGAGCGTGAGCAGCTGGAAGAGGCCTGGGCCGGCGACATCATCGGCCTGCACAACCACGGCACCATCCAGATCGGCGATACTTTCACCGAAGGCGAGGCCCTGGGCTTTACCGGTATTCCGCACTTCGCTCCGGAACTGTTCCGCCGCGTGCGCCTGAAAGACCCGCTCAAGTCCAAGCAACTGCGCCAGGGCTTGCAGCAACTGGCTGAAGAGGGCGCGACCCAGGTGTTCTTCCCGGAGCGCAGCAACGACATCATCCTCGGCGCCGTCGGTGTGCTGCAGTTCGATGTGGTCGCCAGCCGCCTGAAGGAAGAGTACAAGGTCGAGTGTGCCTACGAGCCCATCACCGTCTGGTCGGCGCGCTGGATCAGCTGCGACGACAAGAAGAAGCTCGAGGAATTCAAGAACAAGGCCGTGGAAAACCTGGCCATCGACGGCGGTGGTCACCTGACCTACTTGGCTCCGACCCGGGTCAACCTGGCGCTGATGGAAGAGCGCTGGCCGGATGTGAAGTTCCGCGCGACCCGCGAGCATCACTGATTGTCATACCCCGCCGCCTTCGGTGCGGCGGGGTTGCCTCCCTCATGGGTGCAGTTCTGCGCCTAACCGGTAGATCAGCAATGCCAGGCTGTCGGCATTGGACAGCATGATCTGCGCGCGTTTTTCGTTGTCATTCAAGAACACCTGGCGGGCCTGGTTGAGGTCCCGGGTGCCGGTGATCTTGATCGGTTGCCGATGCCTTGCGTAACCAGAGCGGTGCATGGGCAGCAACAGCCTGCGCCTTGGCCCGCTCCCGCAGGCTACCCAGGCCCCCGGCAATCTCGTCACGTTCGCTGTAGTAGCGGTTGAGCGCTTTGACCACATTGCCCGGGCTGTCGCGGCACTGGCCTGCCATTGTGTTTTGTTCGCGGGGTGCCAGATCAACTCGATCAAGGACAGGGCCGGGGTGCTGCCGCGCGAGGGGTGTACGGTGATGGCGTGCAGCAAAACGTTGCAGGCCGGTGGTAAAAGGCAACCGGGGGCCGATCCCCGCGGCAATCGCTGGAGATTGCCGCGGGCAAGCAGGACAGGGGTGTTACTTATATCAATTGCCGGCCTTGATGCTGGTCCAGATCCGGGTGCGGATACGGTCGATCTTCGCCGGCATCGCTTCCAGGGCGTAGAGCTTGCCGAGCATCTCGTCGCTCGGATAGATCATGGTATTGGCCTTGAGCGCGGGGTCGACCAGGGGGTCGGCCTTGAGGTTGCCGTTGGCGTATTGCACATGGTTGCTGATGTTGGCCATCACCTCAGGCTGCAGCAGGTAGTTCATGTAGGCGTAGCCGGCTTTTTCGTCCGGGGCGTCGGCCGGCATGGCGACCATGTCGAACCACATCGGCGCGCCTTTCTTGGGGATCGAGTAGCCGACCTTCACGCCGTTGTTGGCTTCTTCGGCCCGGTTCCTGGCCTGCAGCACGTCGCCGGAGAAGCCCACTACCACGCAGATGTCGCCGTTGGCCAGGTCAGCGGTGTACTTGGAGGAGTGGAAGTAGTTGATATACGGGCGCACCTTCATCAGCAGTTCTTTGGCCTTGTCGTAATCCTTCGGCTGCTGGCTGTGGTGCGGCAAACCCAGGTAGTTGAGGGCGATGGGCAGCAGTTCCGGGCCGTTGTCGAGCACCGCCACGCCGCAGCTTTTCAGCTTGCTGATGTACTCGGGCTTGAAGATCAGGTCCCAGGAATCCACCGGGGCATCGTCGCCCAGCACCGCCTTGACCTTGTCGATGTTGTAGCCGATCCCGGTACTGCCCCACAGGTAGGGGAAGCCGTACTGGTTGCCCGGGTCGTTGACCTCCAGGGCCTTGAGCAGCACCGGGTTGAGGTTTTTCCAGTTGGGCAGCTGGCTTTTGTCTAGTTGCTTGAGCGCCTTGCCCTGGATCTGCCGGGCCATGAAGTGGTTGGACGGGAACACCACGTCATAGCCGGAGTTGCCGGTCATCAGCTTGCCGTCGAGGGTTTCGTTGCTGTCGAACACGTCGTAGGTCGGCACGATGCCGCTGGCCTGCTGGAAGTTCTTCAGGGTGTCGGGGGCAATGTAGCTGGACCAGTTGTAGATTTTCACCGTATCGGCCGCCTGGGCGATGGAGGCGGCCAGCAATAGTGGTGCGAAGAGCAATGGGCGCATGTCTGGATTCCTTGCTTGGTCTGTTTTTTATCGAAGGAGGCAGGCGATCAAATGATCAGAAAATCAGCACGTAGGTCTTGCGCACGGTCTCCTGGATATCCCAGATGCCGGTGCTGTTGGCCGGCAGCAGGATGGCGTCGCCGGCTTCAATGGTCAGCGGTTCGCCGCCGTCAGGGGTGAAGGTGCAGCGGCCCTTGATGAAGTGGCAGAACTCCTGCTGGACGATCTGCCGGCGCCAGCGTCCCGGGGTGCATTCCCAGATGCCGGTTTCGACGCCATCGCTGCGCTCGACGCAGGTCACCGAGGCGATCGAGACCGGCTCGCCGAGCGGCACGGCCACCGGGTTGGATTCGTCCAGGGTGACGCTGTCGGTGTTCTTGAACTGGGTAATGCTCATACCGGTGAGTCCTGTGCAGGGGGATCGAAAAATCAGCGCATGAAACCTTCCATGAAGTCCGCCACGCCGCTGGCCAGGCGTCGGCGCCAGGGGGCGCTGGACGGGTTGGCGAGGGTCTGGTCTTCATGGACGAAACTCTTGATGATCGCGTTGTAGCCCAGCCAGCGGCAGGGTTCCGGCTCCCAGCCGGGCAGGCTGTGCAGGGCACGGTCGTGGCTGGCCCAGGGTTGTTCGGTGAGCACGCCGCGCCGCTCAAGAATCAGATCGGCCAGGGTGCGTCCGCCGAGGTTGCTGGCGCCAACGCCTTCGCCGCCGTAGCCGCCGGCCAGGGCAATGCCCTGGTTGCGGTCGCAGAACATGTGCGGTGCAAAGCGCCGGGCCATGCCCAGGTTGCCGCCCCAGGCGTGGGTGATGTTGACGTTCTTCAGTTGCGGGAACAGTTCGCCGAACAGGTAGCGGCGCAGCTCGATTTCGCTGCTGGTGAGGTCGAAGTTCTCGCGCAGGCGTCCGCCGAATCGGTACCCCCCGCGCGCGCCAAACACCAGGCGGTTGTCAGCGCTGCGCTGGCCGTAAGTCACCTGGCGGCTGTTCTCGCTGAAAGCCTGGCCACGGTTGAGGCCGATCTGATCCCAGATCTGTTCGGGCAGCGGCTCGGTGGCCACCAGCAGGCTTTGTACCGGCAATTGATAACGGCCCAGTGGCGGCAGGTTGACCGAGTAGCCCTCGACCGCCGGTACCAGCCACTGGCATTTGACCCGCGCTTGCAGGGTACGTACTTCGCCAGCGCGCCATTGGGTGACGGGGCTGTTCTCATAGAGTTTCACCCCCATGGCCTCTACCGTGCGGGCCAGGCCACGCACCAGTTTGGCCGGCTGGATGGTGGCGACGTTGGGATTGAAGATTGCGCCATAAGGGCGGCTGATGCGCAGCTCTGGCGCCAGCTCGCTGGGGCTAAGCCAGCGGTAGTCGGCTTCGGTCAGGCCCTGTTTGTAGAGTTTGTTCAGGTACGCGCGCAGGCTGGTTTCCTGCTCGGGGTAGCGCGCTGCGCAATACAGCACGCCACCTTTGCGGTAGTCGCAGTCGATGCTTTCGCGTTCGAGCACCTGGGCAACTTCATCGGGGATGCCGTGCAGCAGGTCGTAGGCGGCGCGCCGCTGTTCGGGCGTGCAGCCGGCGAGCAGGCGGTCTTCGCCCAGCAGGTTGCCCATCAGCCAGCCGCCATTGCGCCCGGAGGCACCAAAGCCTGCAATCTGCGCTTCGATGATGGCGATGTTCAGCTGCGGCGCCAGGCGCTTGAGGTAGTAGGCGGTCCACAAGCCGGTATAGCCAGCGCCGATGATGCAGACGTCGACGTCCAGGTCCTGTTGCAGCGCCGGGCGGGCGCTCAACGGCTCATCGAGTTGGTCCATCCACAGGCTGATACTGCGCCATGCCAGCATTGTTCGGCTCCACATTGGTAACGGTCTGTGGCGATCCTAGAAGCTTGCGGGGCGCTGTGTCTTACGTGCGTGCACGCAGAGAATTCTGCTTCACATAGGCCTTGGGCGACAGGCCAGTGTGCTGGCGAAAACACTTGTAGAACGCCGACAGCGAGTTGAAGCCGGCGGCAAAGGCCAGTTCGTCGATGCGCGCGACCGTGGAGGTGGCACCAAGGCTGGTCAGCAGGTGTTGCAGGCGAGCCTGGTTGACGTAGCGGTAGAAGCTCTGGCCGAGCACCTGGTTGAGCAGGTAGGAGATCTGGTTGCGGCTGTAGCCGCTTTCGCGGGCAACGCGCTGCAGGTCGAGTTCCGGGTCGAGGTAAGGTTGCTGGCGCTGGAAGTACTGCTCTAGGTCCTGGGCCATGAAACTCAGCTGGCGCGGTGACAGGCCCAGGCGGCTGACTGCCGGGCGCAGGTCGTTGTGGCCGGGGTCCTGGCTGGGGGTGCGGACCAGCGAGGCGTACTCGTTGACCCGCCAGACCAGCCCGTCGCGCACGGTGATCGCTTCGCTGGACTGGAACGCCACCAGGCCCTCGCCACCACGCAGGGTGACCTGGTACTGGATGAAGGCGGTGCAGCCGTCGACACGTATGCGATCGCTATGGACGATATCTTCATCGGCTTCGCCGGGCATGCTCACGCGCACGTATTCGCGCAGCTCATCCAGGTGCAGGACGCGGTTCTGGAAGTAGTCGTTGTACTGGATATCGGGGTGATACAAGGCCATGACCCCGTCGAGGTCGCGATGCTTCCAGCACAGGTGGTAGCGCAGGACGGTGGCGGCGGTTTCCGGGGTTTGTTCCGGGCCGTCGGGGATTGGGTCTGGGGTCATTGACTGATAGTGCCCCAAGGCTGATCAAGGCTCAACTGCCGTTGGGGCCGCTGCGCGCCCCAATCGCCGGCAAGGCCGGCTCCCACAGGGTCCGGGACACAGGGATCCTGTGGGAGCTGGCGTTGCCAGCGATGGGCTGCAAAGCAGCCCTTAGAGGAACTGCTCGGCGTAATGGCACGCCACCTGCCGCGTCCCCACCTGCCTGAACGCCGGCTCCTCGGCAGCACAACGCTCAGTGGCATACGGGCAACGCTTGTGGAAGGCACAGCCAGGCGGCGGGTTGAGCGGGTTGGGCAGCTCGCCGGCGATCTTGATCTTCGGCTTGAGCGGGTCCGGATGAATGGTTGGCGTGGCCGACAGCAGCGCCTGGGTGTAAGGGTGCAGCGGTTTGGTGTAGATGTCCTCCTTGGGGCCCATTTCCGCTGGCCGGCCCAGGTACATCACCAGCACCTGGTCGGCCACATGGCGCACTACCGCCAGGTTGTGGGAGATGAACACATAAGCGGTGTTGAACTCTTTCTGCAGGTCCATGAACAGGTTCAGCACCTGGGCCTGGATCGACACGTCGAGGGCCGAAGTCGGCTCGTCGGCTACCAGCACTTTCGGTTGCAGCATCATCGCCCGGGCCAGGGCGATACGCTGGCGCTGACCACCGGAGAACATGTGCGGGTAGCGCTGGTAGTGCTCGGGGCGCAGGCCGACCTGCTGCATCATCGCCTGGACCTTTTCGCGGCGCTCGGCCTTGGACAGCTTGGTGTTGATCAGCAGCGGTTCGCCCAGTTGGTCGCCGATCTTCTGCCGCGGGTTGAGCGAGGCGTAAGGGCTCTGGAACACCATCTGCACGTCCTTGCGCAGTTGCTTGCGCTCGGCCTTGTTGGCCCCGGCGACTTCCTGACTGGCAATCTTCAGCGAGCCGGACGACGGCTCCTCGATCAGGGTCAGGGCCCGGGCCAGGGTCGACTTGCCACAGCCGGACTCGCCAACCACGGCCAGGGTCTTGCCCGCTTCCAGTTCAAAGGACACACCGTTGAGTGCACGTACCAGGGCATGGCCCTTGAACAGGCCACGGGAAACTTCATAGTGACGGGTCAGTTCACGGGCGGTAAGGACGACGGTCATTACGCCACCTCCTGGTTCAGCGGATAGAAACAACGCACCAGGCTATGGGCCTGGGGATCGAGGGTCGGCCGTTGCCGACGGCAGCTGTCCTGCACATAGGGGCAGCGCGGCGACAGCAGGCAACCCTCGGGGCGGTCATAGCGACCGGGGACGATACCTGGCAGGGTCGCCAGGCGCTCGGCGCCTTCACTGTGCTCGGGAATCGCCGCCAGCAGCGCTTCGCTGTAGGGGTGCGCAGGCACGTCGAACAATTCCGGCACCTGGCCGACTTCCACGGCCTGCCCTGCGTACATCACGCACACGCGCTTGGCGGTTTCGGCAACCACGGCGAGGTCGTGGGTGATCAGGATCAGCGCCATGTTCTGCTCTTTTTGCAGGTTGAGCAGCAACTCCATGATCTGCGCCTGAATGGTCACATCGAGGGCGGTGGTCGGTTCGTCGGCGATCAGCAGTTTGGGTTCGCCGGCAATCGCCATGGCGATCGCCACCCGCTGGCTCATGCCACCGGAAAGCTGGTGCGGGTAGGCGTCCAGGCGGCTTTCGGCGCCGGGAATTTCCACCTTCTTGAGCAATTCCAGGGCACGCTGGCGGGCGGCTTTGCCACGCAGGCCGAGGTGCTGGCGCAGCACTTCTTCGATCTGGAAGCCCACGGTGTAGCTGGGGTTGAGGGCGGTCATCGGGTCCTGGAAGACCATCGCCATATCCTTGCCCACCACCTTGCGCCGTTGCCGGCCGCTGAGCTTGAGCATATTGGTGCCGTCGAAGGTCAGGGCATCGGCGGTGATCCGCCCCGGTGCGTCGATCAGGCCCATCAGTGCCATCATGGTTACCGATTTGCCCGAACCCGATTCGCCGACGATGGCCAGCACTTCACCTTCATTGACCGTGAGGTCCAGGCCGTCGACCACCGGTACCGCGTTGGCGTCGCCAAAGCGCACATTCAGATTTTTTATTTGCAGAAGTGACATGGCGATCTCCTCAGGCGGCATTCTTGAGTTTCGGGTCCAGCGCATCGCGCAGTCCGTCACCCATCAGGTTGATTGCCAGCACGCTGAGCAAAATGGTCAGGCCAGGCAGGCTCACGACCCACCAGGCGCGTTCGATGTAGTCGCGGGCCGAGGCCAGCATGGTGCCCCACTCGGGGGTTGGCGGCTGCACACCAAGGCCGAGGAAGCCCAGGGCGGCAGCGTCGAGGATCGCCGAAGAGAAGCTCAGGGTGGCCTGGACGATCAGCGGCGCCATGCAGTTGGGCAGCACGGTGACGAACATCAGCCGTGGCAGGCCGGCACCGGCCAGGCGTGCGGCGGTGACGTAGTCGCGGTTCAGCTCGCCCATAACTGCCGCGCGGGTCAGGCGCACATAGGACGGCAACGAGACGATGGCGATGGCGATCACGGTGTTGATCAGGCCAGGGCCGAGGATGGCGACAATCGCCACGGCCAGCAGCAGCGAGGGCAGGGCCAGCATCACGTCCATCAGGCGCATGATCGACGGGCCGAGGATGCGCGGGAAGAATCCGGCCAGCAGGCCAAGGAAGATCCCCGGGATCAGCGAGATCACCACCGACGACAGGCCGATCAGCAGCGACAGGCGCGAGCCCTGGATCAACCGCGAGAGCAGGTCCCGGCCGAGCTCATCGGTGCCGAGGATGAACTGCCAGTTGCCACCTTCGAGCCATACCGGCGGGGTCAGCAGGAAATCACGGTACTGTTCGCTGGGATTGTGCGGCGCCACCCAGGGGGCGAACAACGCGCAGAACACGATCAGGCTCATGAACATCAGACCGGCGACCGCGCCCTTGTTGCGTGAAAAGGCCTGCCAGAACTCCTTGTACGGCGAAGGGTAGAGCAGGCTCTGGTCGACAGCGGTGGCCGGGGTGGTGACAGATTTCGGAAGTGGGGTAGTCATGACGGGGCCCTCAGCGCTGATGACGGATGCGTGGGTTGGCCAGGCCGTAGAGGATGTCCACGACGAAGTTGACCAGGATCACCAGGCAGGCAATCAACAGGATGCCGTTCTGTACCACGGGGTAGTCACGGGCGCCGATGGCTTCGATCAGCCACTTGCCGATGCCCGGCCAGGAAAAGATGGTTTCGGTCAGTACCGCACCGGCAAGCAGGGTGCCGACCTGCAGGCCGAATACTGTCAGCACCGGGATCAACGCGTTGCGCAGGCCGTGCACGAACACCACGCGGGCCGGAGACAGGCCCTTGGCCCGGGCCGTGCGGATGTAGTCTTCACGCAGCACTTCGAGCATGGAGGAACGGGTCATCCGTGCGATTACCGCCAGCGGAATGGTGCCGAGCACGATGGCCGGCAGGATCAGGTGCATCAGCGCATCCTTGAAGGCGCCTTCTTCGTCGCTGAGCAGGGTATCGATGAGCATGAAGCCGGTTTTCGGCTCGATGTCGTAGAGCAGGTCGATGCGTCCGGAAACCGGGGTCCAGCCCAGGCTCACGGAGAAGAACATGATCAGGATCAGGCCCCACCAGAAGATCGGCATCGAGTAGCCGGCAAGCGAGATGCCCATGACCCCGTGGTCGAACAGCGAACCGCGCTTGAGCGCGGCAATCACCCCGGCCAGCAGGCCGATCACGCCAGCGAAAAACAGTGCCGCCATGGCCAGTTCGAGGGTCGCCGGGAACAGCGCGAGGAACTCGGTCCAGACGCTTTCGCGGGTGCGCAGCGATTCGCCAAGGTCACCCTGGGCGAGCTTGCTGACGTAGTCCAGGTACTGTTCGGGCAGCGGCTTGTTCAGGCCAAGGCGTTCCATGGCCTGGGCGTGCATTTCCGGGTCGACCCGGCGCTCGCCCATCATGACCTCCACCGGGTCGCCGGGTATCAGCCGTATGAGCGCAAACGTCAGCAAGGTGATGCCGAAGAAGGTCGGGATCAGCAATCCCAGTCGCCGGGCAATAAAACTAAACATCTTCTGGAGTACCTCATCAGCCGGTCAGGCATGCCCACCGGCACCCGGGTGGGGCGCCGGCGGTCGTTCTTGTTCTACTTCACCTGGGTAGTGGCGAAGTTGTTATTGGTGAGGGGATTGATGTGGTACCCCTCAACGTTGTCGCGCATGGCGGTAAACATCTGCGGGTGCGCCATGCTGATCCACGGTTGATCTTCATCGTACACCGCCAGAGCCTTTACATAGAGCGCTGCACGCTCATCGTTGTCGGTGACTTCGCGGGCCTTGGTGATCAACTGCTGGAAAGTTTGATTGCACCAGCGGGCATAGTTCTCGCCACTTCTCACCGCGTCGCAGCTAAGCAGTGGGCTGAGGAAGTTGTCCGGGTCGCCGTTGTCGCTGGCCCAGCCGGTGGAAACCATATCGGCTTCGCCTTTTTTGGCGCGGCGCAGCATCTCCGCCCACTCCATCACGCGGATGTCGACGGTCAGGCCGATCTTGGCCAGGTCTGCCTGGAGCATTTCGGCGCTCAGTCGCGGGTTGGGGTTGGTCGGGCCGCCGCCGTTGCGGGTGAACAAGGTCAGCACCGTGCCCTCGGGCACACCGGCTTCCTTGAGCAGGGCACGAGCCTTGTCGAGGTCGCGGGGCGGGTTCTTGTTGTCGGTGTTGTAGCCGATCATGGTCGGTGGGTAAGGGTTGACCGCGACCAGCGCGTTGCCTTTGCCGAACAGCTGGTCGACGTGGGTCTGGCGGTCGAAGGCGATATTGATGGCTTTGCGCACGCGCACATCGCTCAGGTACTTGTGTTCAGTGTTGAGCGAGATGTAGCCGGTGGTCAGCGCTTCCATCTCGGCCACTTTCAATTTGGGGTCGGCCTTGATGCTGGGGATGTCGTCGGGCTTGGGATACAGCGCCACCTGGCACTCGTTGGCCTTGAGCTTCTGCAGGCGCACGTTGTTGTCATTGGCGATGGCGAAAATCAGCGCATCGGCTGGAGGCTTGCCGCGAAAGTACTCCGGGTTGGCCTTGTAGCGAACCTGCGCGTCCTTGTTGTAGCGCTGGAAGATGAACGGGCCGGTGCCGATTGGTTTGCTGTTGAGGTCGGTGGTCTTGTCAGCCTTGAGTAGCTGGTCGCCATATTCGGCAGAGTAGATCGAGGTGAAGGCCATGGCCAGGTCACGCAGGAAGGGCGCTTCGGGGCGGGTCAGGGTGAAGACAACGGTGTGCTCGTCGGTCTTCTCGACGCTTTTGAGCAGGTCCTTGAAACCCATGCTTTCGAAATAGGGGAAGCCGATGCTGGTCTTGTTGTGCCACGGGTGATTCGGGTCCAGCTGTCGTCGGAAACTCCACAACACGTCGTCGGCATTCATGTCGCGCGTGGGCTTGAAGTAATCGGTGGTGTGGAACGTGACCCCTTCGCGCAGGTGGAACGTGTAGGTCAGGCCGTCGTCACTGATGTCCCAGCGTTCGGCCAGGGCCGGCTGGATATCGGTGGTGCCTGGCTTGAAGTCGACCAAGCGGTTGAAGATGGCCTCGGCCGAGGCATCGGCGGTCACGGCAGTGGTGTACTGGACGATATCGAAGCCTTCCGGGCTGGCCTCGGTACACACCACCAGCGGCTTGGCCGAGAGGCCCGCCGCAGTACTCAACAGGACGGCTGCCAGGGCAGCCTGTAGTGGTAACAGTTTCATGAAACCTCCTGCAATCGATTAACCAGAGTAGCCGTCCCGGTCGATTCGGCGAACCGACCGGGCCAGGGCGTTCTAGAGGAAATTGAATGGAATGGTGGTGACAATCCGCAGCTCGTCCAGGCTGCCGTCGGCCTGGGCCTTGCTGGCCCGGTGGGCGGTGTAGGTCGCGCGGATGGTGGTGTCCTTGAGCGTGCCGCTCTGCACCGCGTAGGTGGTGCCGATGCCCCACTCGTAGTGGTTCTCGTCGTCCAGGCCACGGACGTCGTAGCCGGTGCTCTTGTAGTGGGTACCGTCGATGCCCCAGCCGCGGGCGTTGTACAGGTTGAACTTGAGGCCGGGTACGCCGTACTGGGCCATGTTCAACACGTAGGCGATCTGCATCGATTTCTCGTTCGGGCCGTTGAAGTCCGAGAGCAGGGAGTTGGCCAGGAAGATCGCGTTGGTGTCGTGCAGGTAGTCGAAGTATTCGTTGCCGTTGACCTGCTGGTAGGAGAAGGTCAGGTTGTGGGCCTGGTGGGTCAGGCCGAACGACAGACTGTAGGTGTCGTTATCAATGTCGCCGAGCTTGCTTTTGCCTTCGTCCTTGGTCTTGTAGTAGTTCAGGCCAGTGGTCAGGCTCAGCACCGCGCTGTCGCCCAGCTCATGGCTGGCGCCGAAGTAGTACTGGTTCCACAGGTCTTCGACGTTGGACACGTAGAAGCTGGTTTTCAGGCTCTTCAGTGGCTGGTAGCTGACGCCGGCGATGTTGACGTGATCGGCTTCAAAGGCGCGATCACCATACTCGGCAACGAATTTGCTGGTGCCTTGTTCGGTCCGGGTCGAGAGCCGGTCGAAGGTGCCGATATCGAAGGACAGGTTGTCGAATTCTTCGCTGCGGATGCTCACACCCTCGAAACTCGACGGCAAGGCGCGGTTGCCGATATAGGCAAGCACCGGGGTGTCCATCGATTGGCGGCCGGCGGTCAGGGTGGTGTTGGAGACCCGCGCCTTGACGTTGGCCAGGCCCATCTTGCTCCACTGGCCGATGACGTCGCCATCGCTGTGGGTCAGAGTCCGGTTGTTCGGCCCGGCGACTGCGGCACGGCCCCGCTCCAGGGCGATGGCGTTGTAGGCGGCGACTTCGGTGCTGAAGCCGACGGTACCTTCGGTAAAGCCCGAGGTGTAGTTGAGGATGGTGCCCTGTACCCAGTTGTCACGGCTGTGGGTGTCGTGTTGGGTGCCGTCGCTTTTGTAGTACTTCCACAGCGGCGCGCGGGTGGCGCGTTCGCGGGCGTACCAGTTGCGGGTCGAGCCGGACAGGCTCTGGCCTTCGATGAAGCCCTTGGCTTCGCTCTGGGCGCTGGTGGATTTGACGCTGACCGGAACGAAGTCCTGGCTGGCGGGCTCGGCTTGGGCCATGGCTGACAGACCACTGAGGGACATTGCCAGTACTGCGGTTTTGGTTCGTCTCAAGGTAAAGCTCCCTTTTCTTTTCTTTTTTTAGTTACCGCCTGGCTTTGTGAGCTGGGCGTCTTGCCGGTTGGTACAAGGGTTGCAATCGTTTGCTGTAAGGCGATCGGGCATATTCAGGCTGATATCGGGCGCGAGGGTGGAGTGCACCCCCGTGGCCGATGCAGTGGTTTATTCGGTACTGACGCCTGAGAAGTTGTTGCGCCCGAAGGGGCTTACCTTGAAATCCACGACCTTGGCACTGAGCGGCTGGTTGACCGTCGAATGGGCGATCGGGGTGATGGGCAATTGTTGCTTGAGGCGCTGTTGCGCCTGTTGGTAAAGCGCGGTGCGTTGCTCGCGGTCGGTGATGGTCTTGGCTTTCTTGACCAGGGCGTCGTACTGCGGGTCGCACCACATGGAGTAGTTGTTGCTGCCAATCGCGTCGCAGCTGTACAGGGTGCCGAGCCAGTTGTCCGGGTCACCGTTGTCGCCGGTCCAGCCGATCAGCGAGATGTCGTGTTCACCGTCCTTGGTGCGCTTGAGATATTCGCCCCATTCGTAGCTGACGATCTTCACGTTCAGACCGACCTTGCCCCAGTCGGCCTGGAGCATTTCGGCCATCAGCTTGGCATTGGGGTTGTACGGGCGTTGCACAGGCATGGCCCAGAGGGTGATTTCAGTGCCTTCCTTGACCCCGGCGGCCTTGAGCAATTCGCGGGCCTTGTCCGGGTTGTAATCGGCATCCTTGATGCTGTCGTCGTAGGACCACTGGGTCGGCGGCATGCTGCCCACCGCCAGCTGCCCAGCCTCCTGGTACACCGCTTTGACGATGGCCGATTTGTTGATCGCCATGTCCATGGCCTGGCGCACCTCGAGCTGGTCGAAGGGTTTGTGCCGCACGTTGTAGGCGATGTAGCCGAGGTTGAAACCGGGCTTCTCGATGACCTGCAGCTTCGGGTCGCTCTTCAGGGCGTTGAGATCGGCGGGGCGCGGGTGCAGGGTGACCTGGCATTCGTTCTTGCGCAGCTTCTGGATGCGCACCGACGGGTCGGTGTTGATCGAGAAGATCAACTGGTCGATCTTCACCTGGCTCGGGTCCCAGTAGTCCTTGTTGCCGCGGTAGCGGATCTGCGAGTCCTTCTGGTAACGCTGGAACACGAACGGACCGGTGCCGATCGGCTTCTGGTTGATGTCGCTGGGGCGCCCCGACGTCATCAGATGCTCGGCATATTCGGCCGAGAGCACAGAGGCAAAGTTCATCGCCAGGTTTTGCACAAAAGCGGCATCGACGCTGTTGAGGGTAAAGACCACGGTCATCGGGTCGGTCGTCTCGATCCGCGCGATGTTCTTGTCCAGGCTCATGCTGACGAAGTAGGGAAACTCGGTGGGGTAGGCCTTGCGGAACGGGTGGTTGCGGTCGAGCATCCGGTTGAAGGTGAACAGCACGTCGTCGGCGTTGAAGTCGCGGCTCGGGGTGAAATCCTTGTTGCTGTGGAACTTGACCCCTTCGCGCAGGTGGAAGGTGTAGGTCAGGCCATCGTCGGAAACCTCCCAGCTTTTCGCCAGGGCCGGCTTGACGGCCGTCGCACCGCGTTCGAATTCCACCAGGCGGTTATAGATCGGTTCGGCGGCGTCATTGTCGGTGGCGCTGGTGTACTGGGCGGTGTCAAATCCGCCCGGGCTGCCTTCGGAGCAGAACACCAGGTTTTTGGCCAGGCTTGCCGGGGCCTGGGCGAGCAGGCCGAAGCCCAGCAGTGCCGCATAAATCGGGGTGTGGCGCATGACAGTCCCTTCTCTCTTGTTGTTTTTCACGTGGTCCATGGCGCACAGCTGTACGAATCGCGCCGACTACGCTGCACCCTTGACGGTAGGTCCATCAGGGCGTTGCAGATAGGTGCGATTACGCAGAGGTGTGTAGGAGGTATCCGATAGGGCGGGCGACGGTTCCGTGTCGATGCGCTAGCGGTTGACCTGCCAGGCCATCAGGGTACGGCCCCGGGTGCCGTGTGGCGTCGCGGGGCCGATCCGGTTGGCTGCTACTTGGTCACGCTGACCCCATAGAAGGAGTTCAAGCCAAACGGGCTGATCTTGAAGTCCTGTACGGTTGAACGCATAGGTTGATACACCGTCGAGTGAGCGATGGGTGTCATCGGAACCTGTTCTTTGAGGATGTGTTGCGCTTGCTTGTACAGTTCGGTGCGCTTGGCCTGGTCGGAGGTGGCCTTGGCTTGCTTGACCAGGTCGTCGTACGGCTTGTAGCACCATTTGGAGAAGTTGTTGCCTTCCAGGGCATCACAACCGAACAGGGTGCCCAGCCAGTTGTCCGGGTCACCGTTGTCGCCGCTCCAGCCAATCAGCATGGCGCCGTTTTCGCCGCCTTTGGAGCGCTTGATGTACTCACCCCACTCGTAGCTGATGATCTTGGCCTTGATGCCGACCTTGGCCCAGTCCGATTGCAGCATCTCGGCCATCAGCTTGGCGTTGGGGTTGTACGGGCGTTGCACCGGCATGGCCCAGAGGTTGATCTCGGTGCCTTCCTTGATGCCGGCTTCCTTTAGCAGTTGCTTGGCCTTCTCCGGATCGTACTTGGCATCCTTGATGGTGGTGTCGTAGGACCACTGGGTCGGCGGCATGGCGTTGACTGCCATCTGGCCGGCGCCCTGGTACACCGAGTCAATGATCTGCTGCTTGTTCACCGCCATGTCCAGCGCTTCACGGACCTTGAGCTGGGCCATCGGGTTAGGCTCGTTGCTGCCCTTGATCTTGTCCATCACGTTGTAGGCGATGTAGCCGAGGTTGAAGCCGGCCTGGTCAGGCATCTTCAGGTTCGGGTCGTTCTTCAGCGGTTCGATGTCGGCCGGGCGCGGGAACAGAGTGACCTGGCACTCGTTCTTCTTGAGTTTCTGCATGCGCACCGAGGCATCGGTGGTAATGGCGAAGATCAGGTTGTCGATCTTCACATCGTCAGGCTTCCAGTAATCCTTGTTGCCCTTGAAGCGGATCTGCGCGTCTTTCTGGTATTTGCTGAACACGAACGGGCCGGTGCCGATCGGCTTCTGGTTGATGTCGGCGGGCTTGCCCTGCTTGAGCAACTGGTCGGCGTATTCGGCGGACTGGATCGAGGCGAAGCTCATGGCCAGGTTCTGGATGAACGCGGCATCGACGCCATTGAGGGTGAACTTGACCGTGTGGTCGTCGAGCTTTTCGACCTTGGCGATGTTCTTGTCCATGCCCATGTCGGTGAAGTACGGGAACTCGGTGGGATACGCCTTGCGGAACGGCATGTCCTTGTCGAGCATCCGATTGAAGGTGAACAGCACGTCGTCGGCGTTGAACGCGCGGGTCGGCTTGAAGAACTCGGTGGTGTGGAACTTGACCCCTTCGCGCAGGTGGAAGGTATAGGTCAGGCCATCCTCGGAAATGTCCCAGCTGGTCGCCAGGCCCGGGATGACCGCGGTGCCGCCACGCTCGAACTGGCTCAGGCGGTTGAAGACGGTCTCGGCTGAAGCATCGAAGTCGGTTCCGGTGGTGTACTGGCCCGGGTCGAAGCCCGCGGGGCTGCCTTCGGAGCAAAACACCAGGTTAGTCGCCGCAAGGGCGGAGGGTGCGCTGGCAAGCAAGCCTGCGCCGACCAGAAACGGAATGACCGCGTGTTTGAGCATGGTGGCCTCATTGTTGTCATTTTTGATTTGAGGGGGCCTTGTGAGCCGACCTGCGGATACTTATGCAGGCCCCATACCCAATGCAACACTCAAAGGGATGTGTGACAGAAAACAGTGGGACGAACGTACAGGAATGTCGCATCCGTATAATTTTTTACGGAGTTGATCGTTTGCGAGGGGGTGTTTCAGTGTGTTTCGAAGACGATATCTCTGTATCGAGTCAGTCTTTGCACTAAATTGGGGCGCGAGGTGCTACAAGTAACAGCGTTCGCGGCAGCCGAAGCTGCCGCGAAACAGCGGAAAAGTAACGTCGATCAGGGCATCTGGACTTCGATGGTGCCGTCGGCGCTGAGGGTCACCTGGCTGGTGCCCGCTTCGATTTCCGGAACGGCAGCAGCGTCTTCGGCCATGCCGGCTTTCATCATCATTGGCGCGCTACGGGCATAAGGATGCGGGTAGCCGCTGCTGTTGAGGTTGAGGTTGACCACTTTGTAGCCTTTGCCGCCCAGGGCTTCGGTAGCCAGTTGGGCGCGGGCCTTGAAGGCGTTGACGGCATCCTTGAGCAGGTCGTCCTCGCTGGTCTTGCGTGTGGCCGGGGCGATGGAGAAGTCCATGCCGCCCATTTTCAGGTCCTGCAGCAGGGTACCGGTAAGTTGCGACAGGGCCGGGAAGTCGGCGCTTTCCAGGCGCAGTTCGGCGCGCTCACGCCAGCCGGTGATCTTCTGGCCCTTGTTGTCGTAGATCGGATAGCTGTTGCGGCTGCCCTGGCTGATCTTCACGTCCTTGACTTCGCGGGCCTGTTTCACCGCCTTGTTCATGGTCTCGGTGATTTGCGTGGCCAGCTTGCCCGGGTCGGTATTCTGCGCTTCGCTGTACAGGGTCACGACCATCAGGTCGCGGGCCACTTCCTTGCTGACTTCGGCGCGCAGCGAAATCTGGTTGTAGCGGGGCGCTTCTTCAGCCAGTGCCGGAAGGCTGGCTAGCAAGCTGGTGGCCATGACCAGGGCGGCGCTGCTGCGGGTGATAGACATGTATGACTCCTTGAAATTGAGGCGCGGGCACGGACATAACCTTTGCACGCTGGCCCATAAGACTGGCAACAGTGTAGTGAGGTTCAAAATGGCCATCATTGTTATGTAAAAAAGTGTGGCGCTTTGCCGCATCACTGCAGACCAGGCCACAGCTTCGGTATACTCGCGACGATTCGCCTGGAGCACTCATCAGGAGAGCTCATGCTCGCCCCCGTACAAATGTTGTCTGCAACCCGTCAGAACCTCTGGCGCCTGACCTTCATCCGCATCCTGGTGCTTGCTGCCCAGGCCGGCTCGGTCGGTGTCGCCTACTGGACCGAACTACTGCCGCTGCCGTGGCTGTCGCTGGTCATCACCCTCGGCCTGTCGATGCTGCTGTGCGCGTTCACGGCCCTGCGCCTGCGCCTGACCTTGCCGGTCACCGAGCTGGAGTATGCCTTCCAGCTGGCCTGTGACCTGTTGATCCACAGTGCCTTGCTGTATTACTCGGGCGGTTCGACCAACCCCTTCGTGTCCTATTACCTGGTGCCGCTGGCCATCGCTGCGGTGACCTTGCCCTGGGTTTACTCGCTGATCCTCTCCGGTATCGCCCTGGCGGCCTACAGCCTGCTGCTGGTGCAGTTCTATCCGCTCGAAACCTTCCCCATGGCCCGGGAGAAGATGCAGGTCTACGGCATGTGGCTGAGTATCGCCCTGGCCGCCGCCGTGATTACCTTCTTCGCCGCGAAAATGGCCGAAGAGCTGCGTCGCCAGGAGCAACTGCGCGCTGAACGCCGCGAGGAGGGACTGCGTGACCAGCAACTGCTGGCCGTGGCCACCCAGGCCGCTGGCGCCGCCCATGAACTGGGCACGCCGCTGGCGACCATGAGCGTGCTGATCAAGGAAATGCGCCAGGACCACAGCGACCCGCTGCTGCAGGAAGACCTGGCGGTGCTGCAGGACCAGGTCAAGCTGTGCAAGGAGACCCTGCAGAACCTGGTGCGCGCCGCGGAAGCCAACCGGCGCCTGGCGGTCGAGAACCAGGAAGTGACCTTCTGGCTCGACGAGGCGCTCAACCGCTGGCACCTGATGCGCCCGGAGGCCAGCTACCGCTTCCAGCGCCTGGGCCAGGGCAGCGTGCCGCGCCTGGCGCCGCCGCCGGACCTGACCCAGGCCTTGCTGAACCTGTTGAACAACGCCGCCGATGCCTGCCCGGATGATCTGGAAGTACGCCTGGACTGGGACGCCCAGGACATGGTGATCAGCATCCGCGACCACGGCCCCGGCGTGCCGGCGGCCATTGCCGAATCGATTGGAAAACCCTTCTTTACCACCAAGGGCAAAGGCTTCGGCCTGGGCCTGTTCTTGAGCAAGGCCAGCGTGACCCGTGCTGGCGGCTCGGTAAAACTCTATAGTCATGAGGAAGGCGGTACGCTCACCGAGCTGCGCCTGCCGCGTGACGCGCGAGGAGATGTGTGATGAGTGATGAAATCCAGGTTGAAGGCGAAGAGCTGCCGCACCTGCTGCTGGTTGACGACGACGCCACCTTTACCCGGGTGATGGCCCGGGCCATGAGTCGCCGCGGCTTTCGCGTGAGCACCGCAGGTTCTGCCGAGGAGGGCCTGAAAATCGCCCAGGACGACGTGCCGGACTACGCCACGCTGGACTTGAAGATGGACGGCGATTCCGGCTTGGTACTGCTGCCCAAGCTGCTGGAGCTGGACCCGGAAATGCGCGTGGTGATCCTCACCGGTTACTCGAGCATCGCCACGGCGGTTGAGGCGATCAAGCGCGGCGCCTGCAACTACCTGTGCAAGCCGGCCGATGCCGACGATGTGCTGGCCGCGTTGCTCTCCGAACACGCCGACCTCGACAGCCTGGTGCCGGAAAACCCGATGTCGGTGGACCGCCTGCAGTGGGAGCACATCCAGCGCGTGCTGACCGAGCATGAAGGCAATATCTCCGCCACGGCCCGGGCCCTGGGCATGCATCGGCGGACCTTGCAGCGCAAACTGCAGAAGCGCCCGGTGCGGCGCTGATAGCTTCAAATCTGTTCTGGCCCCATCGCTGGCAAGGCCAGCTCCCACAGGACTTGTGCATGGCACTGACCTTTGTGGGAGCCGGTCTTGCCGGCGATGGGGTGCGAAGCAGCCCTTAGCGATTCAGGATCGTTCGATCCACCCGCACTGCCAACTGCCCGGCCCCGGGCGCGGCATCAAACACCACCTTGCCCGTTGCAGCCAGCTTGGCGCGGCTGATCACCACGCCATCGCGCAACAGTTCCAGGGGTACATCCTTGAGCGACTGGCCCGACGCCAGTTCAATGTTCAGGGTAATGCTCATAAGTGATTTCCTTATCACTGGTGTTGATCGATATAGGTCGTGGTGCCCGCATCCAGCGAGGCGATCAGTTCCGGCGAGCCGCCGCGGAACTGGCGGAACAGGTTGCGCGAAACAGACTTGCCGGAGGTGTCCACCGGCACCGTCAGGGTCGGCTGGAAGCGCTCAGTCAATTCGGCATAGTCGCTCCACGGGCCGATGTACGATTCGTTCAGGCCGTTGACCACACTCACTGCGTAACGCACGGCATGACCAGGCAGCCAGTTTGGCTGGCTCGGCACCTGGGTCTGCCAGCCGTCGGCGCGAACGCTCGGGGCACCGGCAGGGGCTTCGAGGTGGCCGGTGGGTTTGTTCGGGGTGTAGTCCTTGAGCAGCAGGTAAGTACTCCAGCCCCACCAGTTGTCGATCTGCGCCGGGTCATTGAGGTTGTTGACGTCGGCGCGGCGCATCAGTTTGCCGTTGCGCAGGGCAAACAGCGGCGCGAAGTTGCCCGGCACTTGCCCTTCTACTGCGGCCTGCAGGTCGGCGGCGATGCGCAGCGCACCGTAGGCTGTCGGCGCAGGTAGATTGCCCGTGTCGAAAGCCTGGAAAATTTCATCGACAGACTTCTGCACGGCCAGGCCCACCTGCTTGCGGTTGGTCACGTCGATGCTGTCGAAATAGCGCTTGTCGCCATAACCACGCCAGGTATCGCCCTGGGCATTGCGCAGCACCAGGCCGTACTTGCTGTCTTCATCGTGCATGAAACGCGAGATCAGCGAGCCGAGGTCGGCCGGGGTGACGTTGTCCTTGATCGCCTTGCGCGGTACACGCACATGGCCGGCCGAGAACAGGTCGGTGAGGAAGTGATCAGCGAAGGCGTTCATCGCGTAGGCCAGTTCCAGTTGCCCGTCATCGCCACTGGCCCGTGCTTTCACGGCCTGGCGCAGGGCCGCGGTGTGCCCGGCGATGTAGGCCAGCAGCGCCCATTCACCAAAGTGGTCCCAGTTGCTGGCGGCAAGCTTGAGGTAGCGGCCCAGGGGGAACATCGGCGAGACGAAGCTGCCGCCGCCGGTGATCTTGTTCCATTCTTCCGAGAGGGTATCGCCCAACTGATCGTAGGCTTCGTGGGGCTGGCGACCGTCTTTGATCGCCTGGTTGGCAGCGGCGATTTCTTGCTGCATGACCGCGAGGATCTTGCCGGCTTCTTCCCGGGAGGCGGGAAGCACGGCCAGCGAATCAAAGGCGGCAGCAAAACGCTGGACGCGTTCTTCAGCATTGGCGCCATCGGCAATCGGCCGCTCGGGAATGCCATAGAAGTCGCCGCCCAGAGCGACGATCTGGCCGTAACTGAGGGTCAGGCCATTGGCCAGGTGCAGGGCGACTTTCCAGGCTGGAATCGGCGCGCTGTCCTGGCTGAAGCGCAGCAGGGCGTTGTCGCCGATGGCGGTGTGTTCGCCGCCTTCAAAACGCAGCACCGGCTTGCCGCTGGCTGGCGGTTTGGCCGGCAGGCCGAGGCGGTGGTACTTGATGGTGTGGTGGCCGTCGATGACCAATACGACGCGGGTGTCGGGGCCGGGAATCTTGATGCCGTCGACACTGAACAGGGCATCGAGGTCGGCGACCACGGTGGTGGCGAGCGCCTTCTGGGCGTGCAGTCCGGTTTGCATACCTGACATATTCAACTCCTTTGAGATGTCATGGATTTCGATAAATAACTGTATGTATGTACAGTTGTTTTGATCATATCCAAACCATTTCCTACGTCAACAATTCTTTTTTCTTACGTCAGAATGCGAGGCATCAACGGATGGCTGACGTATCATTAGCCCCCTAACGACAGCCATCGGGACCACCCTGCATGCTCGCCCTTTTTATCCAGACGCTGAACATCACGGCGCCGGTGTTCGCCATGCTGTTCATGGGCGTGCTGCTCAAGCGCATCAAGGCCATCAACGACGGCTTCATCCACACCGCGTCGTCGCTGGTGTTCAACGTGTGCATGCCGGCGCTGCTGTTTCTGGGGATTTATCACGCCGACCTGACGGCGGCGGTCAAACCCGGGCTGCTGGTGTTTTTCGTGGCAGCCACCCTGGGCAGTTTTGCCCTGGCCTGGGGGGTGGCCCTGTGGCGCTGCCCGCGCGAGGATCGCGGGATTTACACCCAGGGCGGTTTCCGCGGCAACAACGGGGTCATCGGCCTGGCGCTGGCAGCGAGCATGTACGGCGATTACGGTATCTCGCTGGGGGCGATCCTCGCCGGCCTGGTGATCTTGCTGTACAACTCGCTGTCGTCGGTGGTGCTGGCGGTGTACAGCCCGAGCATGAAGTCCGACCCCTGGAGCATCTTCAAGAGTATCCTGCGCAACCCGCTGATCATCAGCGTGCTGCTGGCCACGCCCATGGCCTACGGGCAAGTGCCGCTGCCGAACTGGCTGCTGACTTCCGGCGATTACCTGGCGCAGATGACCCTGCCGCTGGCATTGATCTGCATCGGCGGTACCCTGTCGCTGGCTTCGCTGCGTGAGAGTGGCGGCCTGGCGGTCAGCGCCAGCCTGGTGAAGATGATCTGGCTGCCGGTGATCGGCACCCTGGCGGCCTGGCTTTGCGGTTTTCGCGGGGCGGAGCTGGGCATCCTGTTCCTGTACATCGGTAGCCCGACCGCCGCCGCCAGTTATGTCATGTCCCGAGCGGCCAACGGTAACCATGAACTGGCCGCCTCGATCATCGTGATAACCACGCTGATGGCCGCCATAACCACGAATATCGGCATTTTCCTCTTGCAGTGGGGCGGCTGGATCTAGATTCTGTGCCGACAATAAAGCCAACACTGCCTTCCACCTTCAAGGACACTTCATGCAAGAACAGAACCCCCCAGAGCGATTACAGCGCGGGTTGAAAAATCGCCATATCCAGTTGATTGCCCTGGGTGGCGCCATCGGTACCGGCCTGTTTCTGGGCATCGCCCAGACCATTCAGATGGCCGGCCCGGCCGTGCTGCTGGGGTACGCGATTGCCGGCCTGATGGCGTTCTTCATCATGCGCCAGCTGGGCGAGATGGTGGTCGACGAGCCGGTTGCCGGCAGCTTCAGCCACTTTGCCCACCGCTACTGGAACGAGTTCGCCGGTTTCGTTTCCGGCTGGAACTACTGGGTGGTCTACGTCCTGGTCGGCATGGCCGAGCTGACGGCCGTGGGCATCTACGTGCAGTACTGGTGGCCGGACTTCCCGACCTGGGCGACGGCGGCGATCTTCTTCGTGGTGATCAACCTGATCAACCTCACCCAGGTGAAGGTCTATGGCGAGATGGAGTTCTGGTTCGCCCTGGTCAAGGTCATCGCCATCGTCAGCATGATCGGCTTTGGCGCCTGGCTGCTGGCCAGCGGTAATGGCGGGCCGGATGCCAGCGTGGCCAACCTCTGGCAGTACGGCGGCTTCTTCCCCAATGGCTTCACCGGTTTGCTGATGGCCATGGCGGTGATCATGTTCTCTTTCGGCGGCCTGGAGCTGGTTGGTATCACCGCCGCCGAAGCCGACGATCCGCGCCACAGTATTCCGCGCGCCACCAACCAGGTGGTCTATCGCATTCTGATTTTCTACATCGGCGCCCTGGCCGTGCTGCTGTCGCTGTACCCGTGGCAGAAGGTGGTGCAGGGTGGCAGCCCGTTCGTGATGATCTTCCACAACCTGGACAGCAACCTGGTGGCGACCATCCTCAACGTGGTGGTATTGACCGCCGCGCTGTCGGTGTACAACAGCTGCGTGTACTGCAACAGCCGTATGCTGTTCGGCCTGGCCAGCCAGGGCGACGCGCCGCGTGCCCTGCTCAAGGTCAACCGCCGCGGCGTGCCGCTGACCGCACTGGCGGTTTCCGCCCTGGCCACCGGCCTGTGCGTGCTGATCAACTACTTGATGCCGGGCGAGGCCTTCGGCCTGCTGATGGCGCTGGCGGTATCGGCGCTGGTGATCAACTGGGCAAGCATCAGCATCACCCACCTGAAGTTCCGCCGCGCCAAGCAGGCGTCGGGCGAGTCGACCTTCTACCGGAGCTGGGGCCACCCGGTGACCAACTACCTGTGCCTGGCGTTCATCGGGCTGATTCTGGTGGTGATGTACCTGACCCCGCCGATCCGCATCTCGGTGATGCTGATCCCGGCCTGGATCGCCACCCTGGGCGTGGCTTTCTGGCTGAAGAAGAAGGGGCAGAAGGCCGCCGTCGTCAGCAACTGACGGCCTCGCCCGAAGTGATCGATCAGCCCTGCTGGTAGCTGTCGATCACTTCCTGGGCGGCGCGGAAGGCATCGACCGCCGCCGGCACGCCGGCGTATACCGCGCAGTGCAGCAGCGCCTCACGAATCTCCTCGACCGTACAACCGTTGTTCAAGGCGCCGCGCACGTGGCCCTTGAGCTCTTGCGGGCACTTGAGTGCGGTTAGGGCGGCGAGGGTGATCAGGCTGCGGGTTTTCAGCGGCAGGCCTTCGCGGCTCCAGACGCTGCCCCAGGCATGCTCATTGACGAAGTCCTGCAGCGGCTGGCTGAAGTCGGTGGCGTTGTTCAGTGCGCGATCGACGAAGGCATCGCCCATGACCTGGCGGCGAACCTGTTCGCCGGATTTGTTGTTGTCGCCCATGTTGTTTTCCTTAGTGTTGGCGGCGCCAGGCACGCAGGGTGGTGTACAGCAACAACGCCCCCAGTGCTGGCAATGCGTAGAACAGCATCAGTTTTTCAAGTCGGCTGGCCAGCGGCATGCCAGTGGTGAAGGCCACCACATGCAGACCATAAGCCAGGTACAGGCAGAGGAACACCAGCCCCTCGGCACGCGTCACCCGGTAACCCGAGTAGAACACCGGCAATGCCAGCACCGCGACCCCGAGCATCACCGGCAGGTCGAAGGCCAGGGCATTGGGCGAGATCGACAGCGGCTCGGGGGCGACCAGCGCGGTCAGGCCGAGTACCGCCAGCAGGTTGAACAGATTGCTGCCGATGACGTTACCTACGGCGATCTCCCGCTCACCACGCAGGGCGGCGATCAGCGAGGTGGCCAGTTCCGGCAGGGAGGTGCAGACGGCCACCACGGTCAGGCCGATGACCCGTTCCGACAGCCCCAGGTCCTGCGCTACCTCCACTGCTGCCTCCAGCAGCAGATGGCCGGCCAGGCTGAGCAGGCCTAGCCCGGCCAGCATCAACAGCACACTCCCTAGCCAGAATCGGCCGCCACGCTGCGGGCGCGGGCCGGGGGCAGGGTAGGTGCGGGCATGGTGTCGGGACTGGTGCCAGAGTATCGCCAGGTAGCCGAACAGGCCGCACAACAGCAGGGCACCCTCCAGGCGCCCCAGCAGTTCGTTGAAGGCCAGCAGGTACACTGCCAGGCTGGCGACGATCATCAACGGGATGTCCAGGCGCACCAACTGGCGCGAGACCCGCAGCGGAATGATCAGCGCGGCCAGGCCCAGGGTTACCAGGATGTTGAAGATGTTGCTGCCGATCACGCTGCCGACGGCGACATCCGGCGCGCCGGTGTAGGCCGCCTGCAGGCTGACGGTCAGTTGCGGTGCGCTGCTGCCGAATGCCACCAGGCTCAGGCCGATGATCAGTGGTCGGACTTGCAGGCTGGCGGCCAGGCGCAGGGCGGCGCGTACCAGCAGTTCGGCGCCGGCGATCAGCAACAGCAGGCCGATGCTCAGTTGCAACAGGCTGAAAGTAGGTAAAGCGGCCAGGTCGAAAATGGTCGTGCTCCGGGGGCAGGTCAGTCGCTGAGACTTTGTACCCGTACGCGCGCGGTTCCGCTACGGATCATCCCGAGTTTTTCCGCGGCAGCGCGCGACAGGTCGATCAGCCGGCCACGGGTATGCGGGCCGCGGTCGTTGATGCGGACTACCACGCTGCGTTCGTTGTTGAGGTTGGTGACTTTGACCCGCGTGCCGAAGGGCAGGCTACGGTGGGCAGCGGTCATGCCGTGTTGGTTGAAGGCTTCGCCACTGGCGGTGCGTTTACCGTGGTGTCGGGAGCCGTAATAGGAGGCGGTGCCGGTCTTGTCGTAACCGCGGGAGTCGATATCGTGGCTGGCGCAGCCGGCCAGCAGGGTGAAGAGCGCGAGTGCGCTGAGGGGACGCCACATCAAATCAGTTGCTCCGAGGTGAAGTGATCACCTGTGGGAGCCGGCGTTGCCGGCGATGGGCTGCTCGGCAGCCCCAGAAACTGGCAAGGCTTCGCCTTGCATCGCCGGCAACGCCGGCTCCCACAGGGTAATGCGAACTACCCTTCGAGCTTGCTCTTGAGCAATTGGTTCACTTGCTGCGGGTTGGCCTTGCCCTTGGAGGCTTTCATGGCCTGCCCGACGAAGAAGCCGAACATCTTGCCGCGCTTGGCTTCGTCAGCGGCGCGGTACTGCTCGACCTGCTCGGCGTTGGCTGCCAACACTTCGTCCAGGACCTTCTCGATCGCACCGCTGTCGGTGACCTGTTTCAGGCCCTCGGCTTCGATGATCTGGTCGGCATCGCCGTCGCCGGCGGCCATCTTCTCGAACACTACCTTGGCAATCTTGCCGCTGATGGTGTTGTCGAGGATGCGCTTGAGCATGCCGCCCAGGTGCGCGGCGCTGACCGGCGACTGGTCGATTTCCACGCCCAGCTTGTTGAGCAGGCTGCCCAGCTCGACCATGACCCAGTTGGCGGCAAGCTTGGCATCGCCACACACGCCGACCACCTGTTCGAAGTAGTCAGCCTGCTCACGGCTGGTCGCCAGCACGTTGGCGTCGTAGGCCGAGAGGCCGAACTGGCTCTGGAAACGCTCGCGCTTTTGCGGTGGCAGCTCGGGCAGGGTGGCGCGGATGTCTTCGAGGAAGGCGTTCTCGATGACCACCGGCAACAGGTCCGGGTCGGGGAAGTAACGGTAGTCGTTGGCTTCCTCCTTGCTACGCATGGAGCGGGTCTCGTCCTTGTTCGGATCATACAGGCGGGTTTCCTGGATGACCCGGCCGCCATCTTCGATCAGCTCGATCTGACGCTGCACTTCGGTGTTGATCGCGCGCTCGATGAAACGGAACGAGTTGACGTTCTTGATCTCGCAGCGGGTACCGAACTCGGCCTGGCCTTTCGGGCGAACCGAAACGTTGCAGTCGCAACGCAACGAGCCTTCGGCCATGTTGCCGTCGCAGATGCCCAGGTAGCGCACCAGGGCATGGATGGCCTTGACGTAGGCAACAGCCTCTTTGGCGCTGCGCATGTCCGGCTCGGAGACGATCTCCAGCAGTGGCGTGCCGGCGCGGTTGAGGTCGATGCCGGTGGAGCCGCTGAAGTCTTCGTGCAGGCTTTTGCCGGCGTCTTCTTCAAGGTGCGCACGGGTAATGCCGACACGCTTGACGGTGCCGTCTTCGAGGGCGATGTCCAGGTGGCCCTTGCCGACGATCGGCAGTTCCATCTGGCTGATCTGGTAGCCCTTGGGCAGGTCAGGGTAGAAGTAGTTCTTGCGCGCGAACACGTTGTGCTGGCCGATTTCGGCATCGATGGCCAGGCCGAACATGCAGGCCATGCGCACCGCTTCCTGGTTCAGCACCGGCAGTACGCCGGGCATGCCCAGGTCGATCAGGCTGGCCTGGGTGTTCGGCTCGGAGCCGAACGTGGTGGAGCTGCCGGAGAAAATCTTCGACTGGGTGGCGAGCTGGGTATGAATCTCCAGCCCGATGACAACTTCCCATTGCATGTGGTGATCCCTCAGAAGCCGTTAGGTACGCGAGTGTGCCAATCAGTGACTTGCTGATAGCGGTGCGCGACGTTGAGCAGGCGGCCTTCGTGGAAATACGGCGCGAGCAACTGCACGCCAACCGGCAGACCATCGACGAAACCGGCCGGCATCGACAGGCCTGGCAGGCCGGCGAGGTTGGCGGTGATGGTGTAGACGTCTTCCAGGTACTCAGCGACCGGGTCGTTGTTCTTGGCACCGATTTTCCAGGCCAGGTTTGGCGTGGTCGGGCCGAGAATGACGTCGACGTCGTTGAACGCAGCCATGAAGTCGTTCTTGATCAGGCGACGGATTTTCTGCGCCTGCAGGTAGTAGGCATCGTAGTAACCGGCCGACAGAGCGTAGGCACCGACCATGATCCGGCGCTGCACTTCGGCACCGAAGCCTTCGCCACGGGAGCGCTTGTACAGGTCGGTGAGGTCAACCGGGTTCTCGCAGCGGTAGCCGAAACGCACGCCGTCGAAACGCGACAGGTTGGACGAGGCTTCTGCCGGGGCGATCACGTAGTAGGCCGGAATCGCGTGCTGCATGTTCGGCAGGCTGATTTCCTTGACCACCGCGCCGAGCTTTTCCAGCTCCTTGACGCTGGCCTGGACCAGGTCGGCAATGCGCGGATCGAGGCCGGCACCGAAGTATTCCTTCGGCAGGCCGATGCGCAGGCCCTGGAGCGAGGCATTGAGACTGGCGCTGTAGTCCGGCACCGGTTCATCGATGCTGGTGGAGTCCTTGGGGTCGAAGCCGGCCATGCCTTGCAGCATTAGCGCGCAGTCTTCGGCGGTACGGGCCAGCGGGCCACCCTGGTCGAGGCTCGACGCGTAGGCGATCATGCCCCAACGCGAAACACGACCGTAGGTCGGTTTCAGGCCGGTCAGGCTGGTGAGTGCCGCCGGCTGGCGGATCGAGCCGCCGGTGTCGGTGGCAGTGGCTGCCGGCAGCAGGCGCGCGGCAACCGCGGCAGCCGAACCACCGGAAGAACCACCGGGCACGTGCTCGAGGTTCCACGGGTTTTTCACCGCGCCGTAGTAGCTGCTCTCGTTGGCCGAACCCATGGCGAATTCGTCCATGTTGGTCTTGCCCAGGGTCACGGTGCCGGCTTCGGCCAGCTTGCTGACCACCGTCGCGTCGTACGGCGCCTTGAAGTTATCGAGCATCTTCGAGCCGCAGCTGGTGCGGATGCCCTGGGTACAGAACAGGTCCTTGTGGCCGATCGGCGCGCCGAGCAGGGCGCCGTTCTCGCCGGCGGCGCGGCGGGCGTCGGCGGCCCGGGCCTGGCTGATGGCCAGTTCTTCGGTGACGCTGATGAAGCTGTTGATTTGCGGGTCGAGCTGGTTGATCCGCGCCAGCAAGGCACGGGTCAGCTCTTCGGAAGAAAACTTCTTGTCGGCGAGTCCGCGGGCGATCTCGGCCAGGGTCAGTTGATGCATGGCAGGCTCTATTCCCTTACTCGATGACTTGCGGAACCAGGTACAGGCCGTCTTCCGTCGACGGGGCGATGGCCTGGTAGCTGTCGCGATGGTTACTTTCTGTTACCACATCGGCGCGCAGGCGCTGAGTGGCTTCCAGAGGGTGGGCCAGTGGCTCGATGCCAGTGGTGTCGACCGCTTGCATCTGGTCGATCAGTCCCAGAATACTGTTCAGGGCATCGGTAGTGCGTGGCAGATCGCCTTCATTCAGGCCCAGTCGGGCCAGATGAGCGATCTTTTCCACGTCGCAGCGTTCAAGCGCCATGGGGATCTCCTGGGAAAACAGAAACGGATTTGCTCCGCGATGAGGAACATGCTGGCAGTATTACGGTCATAAGGCCGCGATCATGTGCAGGCTTGCTCGGAAAAACCGCCAATTTAACATATTGGTGCCTTGCCCAAAATCCCCGCCGTTGTTAGAGTTTGCCGCACTTTTTTACCCACGCGTTGCCTAGGGTCACTTTCCCATGTTCAAGAAACTGCGTGGCATGTTTTCCAGCGATCTTTCCATCGACCTGGGCACTGCCAACACCCTTATTTACGTGCGTGAGCGCGGTATCGTCCTGAATGAGCCATCGGTTGTGGCCATTCGTACTCACGGCAACCAGAAAAGTGTCGTCGCTGTCGGTACTGAAGCCAAGCGCATGCTGGGCCGTACGCCTGGCAACATTGCTGCCATTCGTCCGATGAAAGACGGCGTGATCGCCGATTTCAGCGTTTGCGAGAAAATGCTGCAGTACTTCATCAACAAGGTTCACGAGAACAGCTTCCTGCAGCCAAGCCCGCGGGTTCTGATCTGCGTGCCGTGCAAATCGACCCAGGTCGAGCGCCGGGCCATTCGCGAATCGGCGCTGGGCGCCGGTGCCCGCGAAGTGTTCCTGATCGAAGAGCCGATGGCGGCCGCCATTGGTGCCGGCCTGCCGGTTGAAGAGGCACGCGGTTCGATGGTTGTCGATATCGGTGGTGGTACCACTGAAATCGCGCTGATCTCCCTGAACGGTGTGGTTTACGCCGAATCCGTACGGGTCGGTGGCGACCGTTTCGACGAAGCCATTGTCACCTACGTACGTCGCAACTACGGTAGCCTGATCGGTGAATCCACCGCTGAGCGCATCAAGCAGGAAATCGGTACTGCCTACCCGGGCGGCGAAGTCCGTGAAGTCGATGTCCGCGGCCGCAACCTGGCCGAGGGCGTGCCACGTGCCTTCACCCTGAATTCCAATGAAGTGCTTGAAGCCCTGCAGGAATCCCTGGCGACCATCGTCCAGGCGGTCAAGAGCGCCCTGGAGCAATCGCCGCCAGAGCTGGCTTCGGACATCGCCGAGCGTGGCCTGGTGCTGACCGGTGGTGGCGCCCTGCTGCGCGACCTCGACAAGCTGCTGGCCCAGGAAACCGGCCTGCCGGTAATCGTCGCCGAAGACCCGCTGACCTGCGTGGCTCGCGGTGGTGGCCGTGCCCTGGAAATGATGGACAAACACACCATGGACCTGCTCTCCAGCGAATAAGCCGGAGCCTGCAGTTCACGCCGCCCTGTTTACAGGTAGTGCCCACAGTGCTACCTGTATGTGCTGGGCTGACGTCCGTGTGGGCGTCGTTTTCCGTCAATCCGCAAGCAGGCCGGTGCGTTGCCGTATGAATGACCTCTTGAATCGTCGTCCACGAGGAGCGGCCCATTAAACCGCTTTTCGCCAAGGGCCCTTCGCTGGGCGTACACCTGCTCGTGCTGGTTGTGCTGTCGATCACCCTGATGGTGGTCGATGCACGCTTCACCCTGCTCAAGCCTCTGCGCAGCCAGATGGGCCTGGTGCTGATGCCGTCCTACCTGGTTACCGATCTGCCCCAGCGCTTGTGGCAGGGGGTTGCCAGCCAGTTTGGCAGCCGTACCGAACTCGCTGCCGAAAACGAGAAACTCAAGACCGAAGCCTTGCTGCTGCAAGGTCGCCTGCAGAAGCTGGCGGCCCTGACCGAGCAGAACGTGCGTCTGCGCGAGTTGCTCAACTCGTCGGCGCTGGTCAACGAGAAGGTCGAAGTCGCCGAATTGATCGGCGTCGATCCCAATCCTTTCACCCACCGGATCCTGATCAACAAGGGCGAGCGCGATGGCGTGGTCCTCGGTCAGCCGGTGCTCGACGCACGTGGCCTGATGGGCCAGGTGGTCGAACTGATGCCCTACACCGCGCGGGTATTGCTGCTCACCGACACCACCCACAGCATTCCGGTGCAGGTCAACCGCAACGGCTTGCGGGCGATTGCCAGCGGTACCGGCAACCCGGAGCGCCTTGAGCTGCGCCACGTTGCCGACACCGCCGACATCAAGGAAGGCGACCTGCTGGTCAGCTCGGGCCTCGGTCAGCGCTTCCCGGCTGGCTACCCGGTGGCCACGGTCAAGGAAGTGATCCACGACTCCGGCCAGCCGTTTGCCATCGTCCGGGCGATCCCGACGGCTGCGCTTAACCGCAGCCGCTACCTGCTGTTGGTGTTCACCGACAGCCGTTCGCCCGAGCAACGTGCCAGCGATGCCGCGATTGCCCAGGAACAGGCTGATCGTCAGGGCCTGCCTGCTTCGGCGGCGGGTACTGCGCCGGCCACGTCCCCGGCTGCGCCTGCTGCGGTCACTCCGGCAGCGTCCGCTTCGACGCCAGCAGCACCAGCGCCTGCCGCACCCGCCACTCCGGCAACCAGTGCCCATCCGCCCGCCACGGCAGCCCCCGCAGCCCCTGCTGCAACGCCGGGCGCGCCAGTCATTTCCCGGGAGAGACACTGATGGTAAGCACCCGCAGCCGTAATGGCTGGGTCGTCTGGCTGACCTTTCTGATCGGTATGCTGCTCAGCGTATCGCCGATGCTGCCCTTCGCCGAAGTGTTCCGGCCGATGTGGCTGGCACTGCTGCTGGCCTTCTGGACCCTGGCCCTGCCGCACCGGGTGGGCATGACCACCGCATTCGTCCTGGGCCTGGCCGAGGACGTGCTGTATGGCACCTTGCTGGGGCAGAACGCCCTGGTGCTGACCCTGATCACCTTCCTGGTGCTGTCGTTGCAACAGCGTTTGCGGATGTTCCCGATGTGGCAGCAGAGCCTGGTGATCCTGGTGATCTTCGGCCTGGCCCAGTTGATCCAGCTGTGGCTCAGTGCCCTGACCGGCAACCGCCTGCCGACCCTGGCGCTGATCTGGTCGGCGGTCATCAGCGCCTTGCTCTGGCCGTGGATCAGCTATGGCCTGCGTGGTCTGCGCCGCCGCCTGAGCATCAACTGAGCACTCACATTCGACGCTGACAGGGAGACGTCAAGATGACCCTGCTGTACCTGGCCTCTGGCTCGCCACGCCGCCGTGAGTTGCTCACCCAGATCGGCATTCCCTTTATTTCGCTGAGTGCCGCGATCGACGAGACGCCGCTGCCCGCCGAATTGGCCGAGGCGTATGTCGAGCGTCTGGCGCGGGAAAAAGCCTGCGCCGGCCTGGCGTCGTTGCCCCAGGGCGACGACAGCCCGGTAGCGGTGCTGGGTGCCGATACCGCCGTGGTGCTCGAAGGTCGAATTCTCGGCAAGCCACAACACCGCGAAGATGCCCTGGCGATGCTGGCAGCCCTTTCCGGGCGCGAGCATCAGGTGCTGACCGCCGTCGCCGTGGCCGATCATCAGCGTTGCCTGAGCGTCAGTGTCAGCAGCCATGTGCTGTTTCGCTCCATCGGTGCTGAGGAAGCCGAGGCCTACTGGGCCAGCGGCGAACCGGCCGACAAGGCCGGCAGCTATGCCATACAGGGTCTGGGGGCAGTTTTCGTACAACGCCTTGAAGGCAGCTATTCGGCGGTGGTCGGCCTGCCGCTGAATGAAACCGCCGAGCTGCTCGGTCAATTCGGCATCCCTTGCTGGCAGCGCCTGCCGGCCCGTTGAGCGAGGATAAGCCAGAACAGCCCTAGCCAGTCGCCCGCGAGCGATCCATCATTACTGAAGTCCTTTGACGAGAGCCTGCCATGAGTGAAGAGATTCTGATCAACATCACACCGATGGAATCACGCGTGGCGGTGGTGGAAAATGGTGTACTGCAGGAGGTGCATGTCGAGCGCACCCAGCGCCGTGGCATCGTCGGTAACATCTACAAAGGCAAGGTGGTGCGGGTGCTGCCGGGCATGCAGGCGGCGTTCGTCGACATCGGCCTGGACCGCGCAGCGTTCATTCACGCCTCGGAAATTTCCCTGCGCGAAGGCTCGTCGGTCGAGAGCATCAGTGCCCTGGTGCATGAAGGACAGAGCCTGGTGGTGCAGGTGACCAAGGACCCGATCGGCTCCAAGGGCGCGCGCCTGACCACCCAGTTGTCGATCCCGTCCCGTTACCTGGTGTACATGCCGCGCACCAGTCATGTCGGCATTTCCCTGAAGATCGAAGACGAGGCCGAGCGTGAGCGCCTCAAGCAGGTGGTCACCGACTGCATCGCCCAGGAAAACATCCAGGACGCCGGCGGTTTCATCCTGCGTACCGCCGCCGAAGGCGCCGGGGCCGATGAAATCCTCATGGACATCCGCTACCTGCGCAGGCTCTGGGAGCAGATCGGCACCCAGATCAAGACCGTCGGCGCGCCGACCGAAATCTACGAAGACCTGGGCCTGGCCCTGCGCACCCTGCGCGACCTGGTCAACCCGAAAATCGAGAAGATCCGTATCGACTCGCGGGAAACCTTCCAGAAAACCACGCAGTTCGTCGCCGAACTGATGCCGGAGATCGCCGATCGTCTGGAACATTACCCAGGCGAGCGGCCGATCTTCGACCTTTATGGCGTCGAAGACGAGATCCAGCGCGCCCTCGACCGCAAGGTCCCGCTCAAGTCCGGCGGCTACCTGGTGGTCGACCCGGCCGAGGCGATGACCACCATCGACGTCAACACCGGGGCCTTTGTCGGCCACCGCAACCTCGAAGAGACCATCTTCAAGACCAATCTGGAGGCGGCCACCGCCATTGCCCGGCAACTGCGCCTGCGCAACATCGGCGGGATCATCATCATCGACTTCATCGACATGGAAGATGAAGAACACCAGCGCCAGGTGCTGCGCACCCTGGAAAAACAGCTGGAGCGCGACCATGCCAAGACCAACATCATAGGCATCACCGAGCTTGGGCTGGTGCAGATGACCCGCAAGCGCACCCGCGAAAGCCTCGAGCAGGTGCTGTGCGAGCCGTGCTATTGCTGCCAGGGACGCGGCAAGCTGAAAACCCCCGAAACTGTCTGTTACGAGATTTTTCGCGAGATCCTTCGTGAAGCCCGCGCCTATCAGGCCGAAGGCTATAGAGTATTAGCCAACCAGAAGGTGGTCGACCGCCTGCTGGACGAGGAATCGGGCAACGTTGCCGAGCTCGAAGCCTTCATCGGCCGAACCATTCGCTTCCAGGTCGAGTCCATGTATTCCCAGGAACAATACGATGTGGTGCTGCTCTGACTCGGTCTGAACACCAATGCGCGCTGTCCGGGCTGGCAAACCGCCGGCTTGCGGCCATAGTTAAGGCACGAACCGGAGGGCCACTGGCATGGAACGACTGATGCGCGTTCTCGGCGCCTTGACCCGCTGGGGGCTGGGCATCAGTGCCTTGCTGGCGGTTCTGGTGGCGCTGTATGTCAGTCTTGGCCGGCAGTTCATCCCGCTGGTGGCCGAGTACCGGGCCGAAGTCGAAGACAAGGCCGAGCAGGCCCTGGGCATGCCGGTGCATATCGGCGCCCTGGAAGGGCACTGGAGCGGCCTGGCGCCGATAGTGCGGGTACGCGACATCCAGGTCGGCGAAGGGCCGAGTGCCCTGCGCCTGGATGGCGTCAAGCTGGTGCCTGACCTCTGGGCCAGTCTGGTTCAGCGCCAGGTGCGCCTGGCTAACCTTGAAGTCGGCGGCCTGCACCTGAGCCTGCGCGAAGATGAAAGCGGCGCCTGGGCCCTGGAAGGGTTGCCGAAAAAAGACGACCAGCCGCTGGACCCCGAACAACTGCTCAAGCAGGTACAGGTTGTGTCCAAAGTCACGGTGGTCGACAGCCAGGTGACCCTGGAGCCGTTCCAGCGCGACCCCATGACCCTCACCTACGTCAGCCTCGGCCTGCAGACGGGCAGCGTGCGTCAGCGCCTGGACGCGCGGGTGACCCTGCCCGATGGCCAGCCGCTGGCGTTGAGCCTGCGCAGCCGCATTCGCCCCAGCCAGTGGCGCGATGGTGAAATCGATGCCTACCTCAGCCTGCCCCAGAGCGACTGGGCGCGCTGGCTGCCGCCGCGCCTGCTGGGCAAGTGGCAGGCTGCCGAACTGCGTGCGGGCGGCGAGTTCTGGGTGAACTGGGGCAAGGGCCAGCTGCAGAGCGCGATGGTTCGCCTCAATGCGCCGGAGCTGCGCGGTAACTACACCGAACGCAAGCCGGTGCAGATCGACAACCTGGCCCTCAATGCCTGGTTCCAGCGAGGCGAAAAGGGCGTTGACGTACTGGTCGACTCGCTGGCCATGAGCCTGGGCAAGACCCGTTGGGAGTCCCACCTGCAGCTCAAGCAGACGGCCGCCACTGAAACCAGCGAAGAAACCTGGCAGATCCAGGCCGACCGCCTCGATCTGACGCCGGTTACCCCGTTGGTCGATGCACTGGCGCCGCTGCCGGAAAAACTCATGGCCGTGGTCGATGGCCTCAAGGTCACCGGCGCCTTGCGCAATGTGCGCCTGGACGTCCGGCCCAAAGCGACCGGTGACCAGCGCTTGAGCTTTGCCGCCAACCTGGAGCGGGTTGGCTTCGACGCCTACCACGGTGCCCCGGCCGCTGGGAATGTCAGCGGCAGCATCAGCGGCGACCTCGGTCAGGGCGAACTGCGCCTGGATACCGATGCCTTCATGCTGCACCTGTACCCGATCTTCGAAAAACCCTGGCACTACCAGAAGGCCAACGCGCGTCTGACCTGGCGCCTGGACCAGGAAGGCTTCACCCTGATTGCACCGTATCTCAAGGTGCTGGGCGAAGAGGGCAAGATCGCTGGCGACTTCCTGATTCGCCTGCTGTTCGATGAAACCCGCGAAGACTACATGGACCTGCGCGTCGGCCTGGTCGAGGGTGATGGTCGTTACACCGCCAAGTACCTGCCCGAGGTGCTCAGCCCGGCGCTGGATGAGTGGCTGCGCACGGCAATCCTCAAAGGCGCGGTCGATGAAGGTTATTTCCAGTACCAGGGTTCGCTCAATCATGGTGCCGCGGAGCAGGCCCGCAGTATCAGCCTGTTCTTCAAGGTCCACGATGCCGCACTGGATTTCCAGCCGGGCTGGCCGCAGGTGCAGAAAGTCACGGGTGATGTCTTCATCGACGACGATGGCGTACGCATCAAGGCGCAAAGCGGGCAGTTGCTCAATACCCAGGTGCGTAACGTGGCGGTCAACATTCCCCATGTTGCGGCCGGTGAACACAATCACCTGTATCTGGACGGCGAATTCGACGGCGGGCTCGGTGACGGCCTGAAAATCCTCCAGGATGCGCCTATCGGTACCGGGCAGATTTTCGCCGGCTGGGAAGGCGAGGGCAGCCTCAAGGGCAAGTTGAAGCTGGATATCCCCTTGGCCAAAGGCCAGCAACCGAAGATCGTGGTCGACTTCGATACCCGCGACGCACGGCTGAAGATCGCCTCGCCCGCCCTGGAGTTGCACCAGCTCAAGGGCGACTTCCGCTTTGACTTCGACAAGGGCCTGAGTGGCGAGAACATCAGTGCGCGGGCCTTCGACAAGCCGATGACCGCGCAAATCTTTGCCGAAGGCAAGCCTGGTCAGTTGCAGACACGGGTCAACGCCAAAGGTCAGATGCCCCTCAAGGCACTGACTGACTGGCTGCAGCTCAAGCAAACCTTGCCGCTGTCCGGCGAATTGCCTTACCAGTTGCAGGTGAGCCTGGGCAGTCGCGACAACCAGCTGACGGTCGATTCCAGCCTCAAGGGCCTGGCGGTGGACTTGCCCGCGCCTTTCGGCAAGGCCGCCAACGAGACTCGCAACAGCCAGTTCAGCATGAGCCTGCAGGGGCCGGAGCGGCGGTTCAATGTCACTTACGCCGATGTCGCCAAGGCGATCTATGCGGCGCCCATGGACAAGCTCGACCAGGGGCGCGGCGAATTGCTCTTCGGCGCCGGGACCGCCCAGTTGCCACCGGGCCAGGGCCTGCGGGTGCGTGGTCGTCTGGCAGAGCTGGACCTGGAACCCTGGCAGAAACAGCTTGATCGCGTTGCCGGTAACGACCCCGGTGGCAGCGCCAAGCAGATGCTGCGCGGCGTCGACCTGAGCATCGGCCAGCTCAAGGGCTTTGGCCTGAACCTGGCCCAGGCGGTGGTGCGTGTGGACCGCGGCGGCAACCTGTGGGCCGTGCGCCTGGACAGCAAGGAAGTCATCGGCAACGCACGCATCCCTGATGCCAAGGGCGCGCCGATGGTGATCAACCTGCAGACCATTCACCTGCCGGCTGCCGACCCTGCTGAAACTACTTCCGATGATGGCCCGGACCCGATGGCCAGCATCGATCCGCGCAAGATTCCGGCCGTTGATCTATCGATCGACAAGCTGTTCCGCGGTGACGACCCGCTCGGCAGCTGGGCGGTAAAAGTCCGCCCGACCGCCAAGGGCATCGCCCTCAATGACCTGGACGTCAACGTCAAAGGCCTGCAGATCGACGGTAACGGCGGTTGGGAAGGCGTCCCGGGAGCTAGCAGCAGTTGGTACAAGGGCCGCCTGGAAGGCAAGAACCTGGCGGACATCCTCAAGGCCTTCAACTTCGCGCCGACGGTTACCAGCCGAGATTTTCGCCTGGATGTCGATGGTCGCTGGCCCGGCTCACCGGCCTGGGTCGGTCTCAAGCGTTTCTCCGGTAGCCTCGATGCCGCCTTGCGCAAGGGCCAGTTCGTTGAAGTCGAAGGCGGTGCCCAGGCCCTGCGGGTGTTCGGCCTGCTCAATTTCAACTCGATTGGCCGGCGCCTGCGCCTGGACTTTTCCGACTTGCTCGACAAAGGCCTGAGCTACGACCGGGTCAAGGGCCTGCTGGTGGCCAGTGAGGGGGTCTATGTGACCCGTGAACCGATCACCGTGACCGGCCCCTCGAGCAATCTTGAACTGGACGGTACCCTGGACATGGTCCGCGACCGGGTCGATGCCAACCTGCTGGTCACCTTGCCGGTGACCAACAACCTGCCGATTGCCGCGCTGATTGTCGGAGCGCCGGCCATCGGCGGGGCGCTGTTCCTGGTCGACCGGCTGCTCGGTGATCGGGTGGCGCGTTACGCCAGTGTGCATTATCGCGTCGAGGGGCCGTGGAAAGAGCCTAAGATTAGCTTTATCAAACCCTTCGAAAAATCGCGCTAGGAGTCGGCATGAAGTCAGCGGTTATCCAGATGGTCAGCCAGAGCGACGTTCTGGCCAACCTGGAACGAGCCCGGCACCTGCTCGAGCAGGCGGCCGCAGGTGGCGCGCGGCTTGCCGTGCTGCCGGAGAACTTCGCCGCCATGGGCCGGCGTGACAGCGCTGCAATCGGCCGTGCCGAAGCGCTGGGCGAAGGCCCGATCCTGCCCTGGTTGAAACAGGCAGCTCGCGACCTCAAGTTATGGATAGTGGCGGGTACCTTGCCGTTGCCGCCGGTCGGCCAGGCCGAGGCCAAGTCCCATGCCTGTTCCTTGCTGATCGATGAGCACGGCGAGCAGGTGGCGCGCTACGACAAGCTGCACTTGTTCGATGTCGATGTGGCCGATAACCGCGGTCGCTATCGCGAATCCGATGACTATGCCCATGGCGGGCAGGTGGTGGTCGCCGATACCCCGGTGGGACGCCTGGGCCTGAGCGTCTGCTATGACCTGCGCTTCCCCGAGCTGTACAGCGCGTTGCGCGAGGCCGGGGCCGAATTGATCAGTGCACCGTCGGCCTTCACCGCCGTGACGGGTGCCGCGCACTGGGAAGTGCTGATCAGGGCGCGGGCCATCGAAACCCAATGTTATGTCCTGGCCGCGGCCCAGGGCGGAACCCACCCGGGGCCGCGGGAAACCTATGGCCATGCGGCGATCGTCGACCCCTGGGGGCGCATCGTCGCCGAACAGGCAAGTGGCGAAGCCGTGCTGCTGAGCGAACGCGACAGCAGCGAACAAGCGTCCATCCGGGCGCGGATGCCGGTGACCTTGCACCGGCGCTTTTTCTCGCAGGACGCTTTGCGGCCTGCGCACACCTCGGAGTGACTATGAGCGAGATGTTATCCACTGTCAGCGAACACCTGCTGGCGCCGGGCGGCCTGACCCTCGACAGCCTGCAGTCGGTGCTGGGCGAGCTGGCCGGGCCAGGCATCGATGCCGCCGACCTGTACTTCCAGGGGCAGATTTCCGAATCCTGGGCGCTGGAAGACGGCATCGTCAAAGAAGGCAGCTTCAATCTTGACCAAGGCGTGGGCGTGCGTGCCCAGTCCGGCGAGAAGACCGGCTTTGCCTACAGTAACGCCATCAACCTTGAAGCCCTGACCTCGGCGGCCCGCGCGGCCCGTTCGATTTCCCGTGCCGGGCAGAACGGCAGCGTGCAGGCGTTCAACAGCCAGGACGTTACCCAGCTGTATGGCACCGACAACCCGCTTGAGGTGATCAGCCGCGCCGAAAAGGTCGAGCTGCTCAAGCGCGTCGACGCCGCCACGCGCAAGCTCGATCCACGTATCCAGCAAGTCACCGTGAGCATGGCCGGGGTCTGGGAGCGCATTCTGGTCGCCGCCGCCGATGGCAGCCTGGCGGCCGACATTCGCCCGCTGGTGCGCTTCAACGTCAGTGTCATCGTTGAGCAGAACGGTCGCCGCGAACGTGGCGGTCATGGTGGTGGCGGGCGCACCGATTACCGCTATTTCACCGACGAACGGGTCATGGGCTTTGCCCGTGAGGCCTTGCGTCAGGCACTGGTCAACCTCGAAGCCATTCCGGCGCCGGCCGGTACCCTGCCGGTGGTGCTCGGTTCGGGCTGGTCCGGGGTGTTGCTGCACGAGGCGGTGGGCCATGGCCTGGAAGGCGACTTCAACCGCAAGGGCAGCTCGGCCTACAGCGGCCACATGGGCGAAAAGGTCGCCTCGAGCCTGTGCACCATTGTCGATGACGGTACCCTGGAAGGCCGCCGTGGTTCGCTGAGCGTCGATGACGAAGGTACGCCGACCGAGTGCACCACGCTGATCGAGAACGGCATTCTCAAGGGCTACATGCAGGATAAGCTCAATGCCCGCCTGATGGGCATGGCCCGCACTGGCAACGGCCGCCGCGAATCCTACGCGCACCTGCCGATGCCGCGCATGACCAACACCTACATGCGTGCCGGCGACAGCGACCCGGCAGAAATCATCGCTTCGGTGAAAAAGGGCATCTACTGCGCCAACCTCGGCGGTGGCCAGGTGGACATCACCAGCGGCAAGTTCGTGTTCTCTACCAGCGAGGCGTACCTGATCGAAGACGGCAAGATCACCGCCCCGGTCAAAGGCGCAACCCTGATCGGCAACGGGCCGGAAGCCATGAGCCGGGTATCGATGGTCGGCAACGACCTGTCACTGGACAGCGGTGTCGGTACTTGTGGTAAGGATGGGCAATCGGTGCCGGTGGGCGTTGGCCAGCCGACCCTGAAGATCGATGCGATCACCGTCGGTGGCACGGGCGCATGAAGATGAAACCGGGCAGGCAGGGCGCCTGCCCGTGTGCGGGGCTCAACGCAGGCCGCGTTGGACCTCGTCGAGTTCGCGGATGTACTTGAAGATCTTGCGGCTCGCGCTTGGTGCCTTGTTGCGCGCAAGCTCGTGCTGGGCCTGGCGGATCAGCGAGCGTAGCTGCTGGCGATCGGCTTCCGGAAACTCCTGGACGAACTTCTCCAGGACTTCGTCGGTACCGTCGATCAGCCGGTCGCGCCAGCGTTCGAGGTTGTGGAACCGCTCGTTGTACTGGCGCGAGGATGCGTCGAGCTGGTCAAGCAGGGCATTGATCGCGTCGATGTCCTGGTCGCGCATCAGCTTGCCGATGAACGACTTGTGACGCCGCTTGGCCTCGTTCGCGGTGTGCCGCTTGTGTTCTTCCAGAGCCGCGCGCAGTTCGTCGGTCAACGGCAGTTTGGCCAGGGTGTCGGGCTTGAGCGTGGTGAGGCGCTCGCCCATGTCGACCAGCGCCTGCATCTCGCGCTTGATCTGGGTTTTGCTTTTTTCGCCGTCAAAGGCGGTGTCGTAAGAATCAACCATGGGGGCAGTCCGCTGAGAATCGCCGCCATGATAACCAGTCGGGGGCCGCTTGTCCGGTCCGGTCGTAGATTGACCCGTGCCGAACGCAGAATTTGAGTGGAGAAAACCATGAGTGCAGTCCAGAGCGTAGGTCCGCAGGCCCTGCCGGCGTTGCAGGAACAGGTCGAACAGATCATCGCCGAAGCCAGGCGCCAGGGGGCCAGTGCCTGTGAAGTGGCGGTATCGCTGGAGCAGGGGCTGTCGACCTCGGTGCGCCAGCGCGAAGTCGAGACCGTCGAGTTCAACCGCGACCAGGGCTTTGGTATCACCCTGTACGTGGGGCAGCGCAAGGGCTCGGCGAGCACTTCGGCCAGCGGTAGCGAGGCGATCCGGGAAACCGTTGCCGCGGCCCTGGCGATTGCCAGGCACACCTCCGAAGACGAGTGCGCCGGGCTTGCCGACCCGGCGCTGATGGCCCGTGAACAGCCGGATTTCGACCTGTATCACGCCTGGGACATCACCCCCGAGCAGGCCATCGAAAAGGCCCTGGAGTGCGAGGCTGCGGCGTTCGACACCGATGCGCGGATCAAGAACGCCGACGGTACCACCCTCAACACTCACCAGGGCTGCCGCGTCTATGGCAACAGCCATGGCTTCATCGGCGGCTACGCCTCGACCCGGCACAGCCTGAGCTGCGTGATGATCGCCGAAGCCGACGGGCAGATGCAGCGCGACTACTGGTATGACGTCAACCGCCAGGGCGAATTGCTGGCTGACCCGCGCAGCATCGGTATACGCGCCGCGCAACGGGCGGCGAGCCGCCTGGGCGCACGCCCGGTGCCGACCTGTGAAGTGCCGGTGCTGTTCTCGGCCGAGCTGGCGGGCGGGTTGTTCGGCAGCTTCCTCTCGGCGATTTCCGGCGGCAACCTGTACCGCAAGTCATCGTTCCTCGACGGCGCGATGGGCCAGCGCCTGTTCCCTTCCTGGTTGACCCTGGACGAGCGTCCGCACCTGCAAAGGGCGCTGGCCAGTGCTGCGTTCGACGGTGACGGCCTGGCGACCTACGCCAAACCGTTCGTTGAAAATGGCCAGCTGGTGTCCTACGTACTGGGTACCTATTCCGGGCGCAAGCTCGGCTTGCCGAGTACTGCCAACGCCGGTGGCGTGCATAACCTGTTTGTTACCCATGGTGTAGAAGACCAGCCTGCCTTGCTGCGGCGCATGGGCCGTGGCCTGTTGGTCACCGAGCTGATGGGCCATGGCCTGAACATGGTGACTGGCGACTATTCCCGTGGTGCCGCAGGTTACTGGGTAGAAAACGGCGAGATTCAGTTCGCCGTTCAAGAAGTGACGATCGCCGGCAATATGAAGGATATGTTCCAGCAAATCGTCGCGATTGGTAATGATCTGGAAACCCGCAGCAATATCCACACAGGCTCCGTGTTGATCGAGCGGATGACCGTAGCGGGCAGTTAAGCCCCTACCGGCCTCATCGCTGGCAAGCCAGCTCCCACAATGGTTCTATGTAAGCTGGACCTGTGGGAGCTGGACTTGCCAGTGATCGAGCGGGTAGAGCCCGTTCCTACACCCCCTCCAAAAGCCCGGCCATGTGTCGGGCTTTTTGTTTTTCTTTTTTCATTTCCTTGAACTGATTCTGATTATCACTTAATAATGAATATCATTATCTAGGCGATGATGTTCATGAAACCAGTCCTCCACGAATTGCCCTACCTGGAAAACTGGCGCTGGCTGAGCCGGCGCATTCGCTGTGCCCTTGACCCGGACGAGCCGCGGCTGATCGAACACTACCTCACCGAAGGCCGCTATCTGGTGTGTTGCACCGATACCAGCGCCTGGACCGTCGCCTTGACCTCTTTCCGCCTGCTGCTGGATACCGCCTGCGATCGCGCGCTGCCCTGGCATTGGCGCTGCCTGTGCCTGGACCAGGCCTGGCGACCGCTGCTGGAACTGCGCAACCTCGACCGTCGCGAACACAACCAGCGCTGGCAGCCCTTCGCCCTGCAACTGGCGAACTGCGTGCTGCTGCCTTCGATTTCCTACGATGAACTGATGCAAGGACTTGATGATGAGTAATACCCGTATCGAGCGCGACAGCATGGGTGAACTGCTGGTGCCGACCGAGGCCCTGTATGGCGCTCAGACCCAGCGCGCGGTGAACAACTTCCCGATCAGCCAGCAACGCATGCCGACCCAGTTCATCCGCGCGCTGCTGCTGGCCAAGGCTGCCGCGGCCAAGGCCAATATCGAGCTCAAGCAGCTGGACCAGGCCCGGGGCGAGGCGATCGTCAAAGCCGTCGAGCAACTGCTGGCCGGTGACTTCATGCAGCACTTTCCGGTGGATATCTTCCAGACCGGCTCCGGTACCAGCTCGAACATGAACGCCAACGAGGTGATCGGCACCTTGGCCAGCCGCGTGCTGGGCGACACGGTCAACCCCAACGATCACGTCAACTGCGGGCAAAGCAGCAACGACATCATTCCCACCACCATTCATGTCAGTGCCGCCCTGGCGTTGCACGAGCAGCTGCTGCCGGCGCTGAACCACCTGGTCAAGGTGATCGACGCCAAGGCCGAGCAGGTGCATCCGTTCATCAAGACCGGCCGCACCCACCTGATGGACGCCATGCCGGTGCGCATGAGCCAGGTATTGGGTGGTTGGGCGGCGCAGATCAAGGCGGCCATCGGCCATCTACAGGCCACCCTGCCAAGCCTGCAGGCGCTGGCCCAGGGCGGCACTGCCGTAGGTACTGGCATCAATGCCCACCCTGAATTCGCCGCGCGCTTCAGCCAGCAACTGACCGCGCTGACCCGCGTCGAATTTGTCCCGGGGCAGAACCTGTTCGCCCTGATCGGCTCGCAGGACACCGCCGTGGCGGTGTCCGGTCAGCTCAAGACCGCCGCCGTGGCGCTGATGAAGATCGCCAACGACCTGCGCTGGATGAACTCCGGGCCGCTGGCAGGCCTTGGCGAAATCGAGCTCGAAGGGTTGCAGCCGGGCTCCTCGATCATGCCGGGCAAGGTCAATCCGGTGATTCCGGAAGCGACCGCCATGGTTGCCGCGCAGGTTATCGGCAACGACGCAACCATCGCCGTGGCCGGGCAGTCGGGCAACTTCGAGCTCAACGTGATGCTGCCGATCATCGCCCAGAACCTGCTCAGCAGTATCGAGCTGATGGCCAACGCCAGCCGCTTGCTGGCCGACAAGGCGATTGCCAGCTTCAAGGTCAATGAGCCCAAGCTCAAGGAAGCGTTGGCGCGCAACCCGATCCTGGTGACCGCGCTGAACCCGATCATCGGCTACCAGAAGGCTGCCGAGATCGCCAAGACCGCCTACAAGCAGGGACGCCCGATCATTGACGTGGCCCTGGAACATACCGACCTGCCGCGCAGCCAGCTTGAAGCGCTGCTCGACCCGGAAAAGCTCACCGCTGGCGGGATCTGAGCCGGTCCACCGCTCTGGAGGTTTGCCATGCAGCACTGGAAACGCACCACCGAAATTGCCAACCGCCTGTTCGAACAGGGCGAGCTGGTCGACGCCCGCGAGTTGTATCTGCAGGCCCTGGCGCTTGCCCAGGTGTTGTTCGAGCGCTGGCATGACGCCGACGAGGCGGTGGCCGTTTGTGTCATCGCTCACCACAACCTGGCCGACCTGCACCTGCGCCTGAATCAGCCGCAGGAAAGCGCCGAGTACCTCTGCGCCATTCATCAGCGGCTGTTACAGACCGCCCAGGATCCGCGCATGGCGCCGATGCTGCGCACAGCTGCGCTGCGCCACAGCAGCAAGACCTACACCGAGTTGTTGAGCTTCATCGGCGAGTACGGCCAGTACCCGCGTACCGAACGCCTGCTCTACCGGCACGAGCCGCAGCCGGCCCTGCATGCCGGCCAGGAAAGCGCCGGGCCTTCACCCCTACAATATGGAATCCAGTGAAATGCCTTACACCTTGCCTGCATTGCCCTACGCCTACGATGCGCTGGAACCGCACATCGATACTCAGACCATGCAGATTCACCACAGCAAGCACCACCAGACCTATATCAACAACCTCAATGCGGCGGTAGAAGGCAGCGAGTATGCCGAGTGGCCGGTGGAAAAACTGGTCGCCAGCGTCAGGCAGTTGCCGGAGAAGTTGCAGAACGCAGTGATTAACCAGGGCGGCGGCCACGCCAACCATTCGCTGTTCTGGAGGGTGATGTCGCCCAAGGGCGGGGGTTTGCCACAAGGCGCCGTGGCCAAGGCCATCGAGGAGCAATTGGGTGGTTTCGACGCCTTCAAGGAGGCTTTTACCAAGGCTGCGCTGACCCGTTTCGGCAGCGGCTGGGCCTGGTTGAGCGTGACCCCGGCCAAGACCCTGGTGGTCGAAAGCAGTGGTAACCAGGACAGCCCGCTGATGAACGGCAACACGCCGATACTCGGCCTGGACGTCTGGGAGCATGCTTACTACCTGCTGTACCAGAACCGCCGTCCGGAATACATCAACGCGTTCTACAACGTGATCGACTGGTCCGAGGTAGAGCGTCGTTACGCAGCCGCGCTTGTGTGAGTCGCGCTGGTATGCGTTCGGATGTGATGTCCATTGCCGGAGTGCGGCTGTTTCGCCTGGCGCTCGGTACCCTGTTGTTGCTGGTCGGCTTCGCGCTGCTGGTGGCTCAGGGTATCGCCTGGCTTGATCTTGAGCCGCGCATGTTGCGGGCACTTGAAGGCGGTGCGCTGTGCGCCCTGGGCACTGCCCTGGGCGCCGTGCCGGTGCTGGTGATCCGCAACATGCCGGTGGCGCTCGCCGATACCCTGCTGGGCTTCGGGGCCGGGGTGATGCTGGCAGCCACGGCTTTCTCGCTGATCATTCCCGGGCTGGATGCCGCCCAGGCCATTGGCCTGGGTAAATGGGGTGCGGGTGGGTTGGTCAGCTTCGGCTTGTTGTTCGGGGCCTTCTGTCTGTACCTGGTGGACCTGAAGGTCTCCGGCGCTTCACCGGAGGCGCTGGTCGGCACTGCCCAGCAGCCGGTGATCGCCGCGCGGATCTGGGTGTTCGTCATCGCCATCATTGCCCATAACATTCCGGAAGGGATGGCCATTGGCGTGTCTGCCGGCGGCGGCATGCCTGATGCCGACAGCCTGGCCATGGGTATCGCCTTGCAGGATGTGCCCGAAGGCCTGGTCATCGCCCTGGTGCTGGCAGGGGCGGGGATGGCCCGCTTCAAGGCGTTTCTGATCGGTGCGGCTTCAGGTCTGGTCGAGCCGCTGGCGGCGGTGGTGTGCGCCTGGCTGGTTAGCGTGGCGGAGTTGTTGCTGCCATTGGGGCTGGCTTGCGCGGCGGGTGCGATGTTGCTGGTGGTGACCCAGGAAATCATTCCGGAATCACGCAGCAATGGCCATCACCGGCTGGCCAGTCTTGGCCTGTGCATCGGCTTCTGCCTGATGATGGTGATGGATACGGCGCTTTCGTGAGAAAACGGGGGCGGTTACTCGCCCTCGTCGAAGTAATTGTTGATCAGCTCGATCAGGGCCTTGAGTGCATCATCGTCCTGTTCGCCCTCTGTGTGCAGATGAATGGCGGTGCCTTTACCGGCCGCCAGCATCATGACCGCCATGATGCTCTTGCCATCGACCAATGATTCCGGGGCTCGGCCTACGCGAACCTGGCAGGGGAACCTGCCAGCGACTCCAACGAACTTTGCCGCCGCCCGGGCGTGCAGCCCCAGCTTGTTGATGATGGTGATTTCTTTTGCGGGCATCGAGGCGCTGGTCCTGTGGGCTAGAGGTCGCGGTGGCGGACCTGGACGTTCTTTAACGATTGTTGCAGTAACTGGCCCAGGCGCTCGGTCAGGTACACCGAACGGTGGTGGCCGCCAGTGCAGCCAATGGCAATGGTGACATAAGCACGGTTGCTGGCGGCAAAGCGTGGCAACCATTTGAGCAGGTAGCTGGAGATGTCCTGGAACATGTCCTCGACATCCGGCTGCGCTGCCAGGTAATCGATTACCGGTTGCTCGAGGCCCGAATGGTCACGTAGTTCCGGCTTCCAGTAGGGGTTGGGCAGGCAACGCACATCGAACACCAGGTCGGCGTCTACCGGCATGCCGCGCTTGAAGCCGAAGGACTCGACCAGAAATGCCGTGCCTGGCTCCGGCTGGTTGAGCAGGCGCAACTTGATCGAATCACGCAGCTGATACAGGTTCAGGTTGGTGGTGTCGATTTTCAGGTCGGCGAGGTCAGCGATCGGCCCGAGCAGTTCACTTTCGACCTCGATCGCTTCGGCCAGCGAGCGTTCGTTGTTGGTTAGCGGGTGGCGGCGGCGGGTTTCCGAGAAGCGTTTGAGCAGGGTTTCTTCATCGGCATCCAGGTACAACACGTCACACTGGATGTGCCGGCTACGGGCGTCCTCAAGCAACTCGGGAAAGCGCGAGAGGTGGCTGGGCAGGTTGCGCGCGTCAATCGATACGGCCACTTTGGGCTGCATCAATTCAGTGTTGATCAGGGCGCTTTCGGCCAACTGCGGCAGCAAGCCCGCCGGCAGGTTGTCGATGCAGTAGTAACCGTTGTCCTCAAGTACATCGAGGGCGGTGCTCTTGCCGGAGCCGGACCGGCCGCTAACGATGATCAAGCGCATGTTCAGTGCCCGTTTTGTACGTCCAGCACGACCTGGTACAAGGATTCGTTACTGGTGGCCGCACGCAGTTTGTCGCGTACGTCCTGGCGGTCGAGCATGCTGGCGATCTGGCGCAGCAGCTCCAGGTGCGCATCGGTAGCCGCTTCCGGGACCAGCAGTACGAACAGCAGGTCGACCGGGGCGCCATCGATGGCGTCGAAATCGATAGGGGCGTCAAGGTGCAACAGTGCGCTGACCGGCGATTCGCAGCCCTTGAGGCGGCAATGCGGAATGGCAATGCCGTTGCCGAAGCCGGTAGAGCCCAGTTTTTCCCGGGCGATCAGGGCTTCGTACACGTCCTGGGTGTCCAGCTCGGGCACTTGTTTGCCGATCAGATTGGCGATCTGTTCGAGCGCACGCTTTTTACTGCCGCCCGGCACGTTCACAAGGGAACGGCCGGGGGTCAGGATGGTTTCAAGTCGGATCATGGATGAGGGGGATCAGCGGGCCGCTGCACCTTGCAGCAGGCTTTGCTGTTTTTCCTTGTGTTTTTTCAGTTGGCGGTCGAGCTTGTCAGTCAAGGCATCGATCGCTGCATACATGTCTTGGTGTTCGGCATTTGCAACCACTTCGCCGCCGGGAATGAACAGCGTTGCTTCAATCTTCTGCTGCAACTTCTCGACCTTCATGATTACCGTCACATTGGTAATCTTGTCGAAATGCCCCTCCAGCCGTTTCAATTTTTGCTCGACGTACTCACGCAGGGGCTGAGTAACTTCTACATGCTGTCCACTGATATTGACTTGCATACAGCTTCTCCTTTGTTGCCGGTGCATAAGAGGCAGGTGTTGCGCCTGCCACTGAACTGCGGTGGCACACCTCAGGAGCCGTTACATCAATCGCTTGCGCTCGCTCGACGGTGCAATGCCGAGGGACTCGCGGTACTTGGCGACGGTGCGACGTGCTACCTGGATGCCTTGTGCCTCCAGTAAACCAGCGATCTTGCTGTCACTCAATGGCTTTTTCTGATTTTCCGCTGCAACCAGTTTTTTGATGATCGCGCGGATCGCCGTGGACGAGCATTCGCCGCCTTCGGAGGTGCTGACGTGGCTGGAGAAAAAGTACTTCAGCTCGTAAATACCGCGGGGCGTGTGCATGTATTTTTGCGTGGTCACCCGGGAAATCGTCGACTCGTGCATGCCCACCGCTTCGGCGATATCGTGCAACACCAGCGGTTTCATCGCTTCGTCGCCATGATCGAGGAAGCCACGCTGGTGCTCGACGATCTGGGTGGCGACCTTCATCAGGGTCTCGTTGCGGCTTTGCAGGCTCTTGATGAACCAGCGCGCTTCCTGCAGCTGGTTGCGCATGAAGGTGTTGTCGGCGCTGGTGTCGGCGCGGCGAACGAAGCCGGCGTACTGCGGGTTGACCCGCAGGCGGGGGACCGCCTCCTGGTTGAGCTCGACCAGCCAGCGTTCGTTGTCCTTGCGCACGATCACGTCCGGCACCACGTATTCGGCTTCGCTCGACTCGATTTGCGAGCCGGGGCGCGGGTTGAGGCTCTGTACCAGCTCGATGACCTGGCGCAGTTCGTCTTCCTTGAGCTTCATGCGGCGCATCAGCTGGCTGTAGTCACGGCCACCGAGCAGGTCGATGTAGTCGCTGACCAGGCGCTGGGCTTCGGCCATCCACGGCGTGCGCGGCGGCAGCTGGCGCAGTTGCAGCAACAGGCACTCGCTGAGGTTGCGCGCGCCGATGCCGGCCGGTTCGAACTGTTGAATACGGTGCAGCACGGCCTCGACTTCATCCAGCTCGATGTCGAGCTCGGGGTCGAAGGAATCACAGACTTCTTCCAGGGTTTCGTCGAGGTAGCCCTGGTTATTGATGCAGTCGATCAACGTCACGGCGATCAGCCGGTCGGTGTCGGACATCGGAGCCAGGTTCAGTTGCCAGAGCAGATGGCTTTGCAGGCTCTCGCCAACGGAGGTGCGGGTGGTGAAGTCCCACTCGTCATCGTCGTTGCTGGGCAGGCTGCTGGCGCTGGTCTGGTAGATGTCTTCCCAGGCGGTGTCGACCGGCAGCTCGTTGGGGATGCGTTCGTTCCACTCGCCTTCTTCGAGGTTGTCCACCGTCGGGGCGGTCTCCTGGAAGCTGGTTTCCTGAACTTCGGCGACGGGTTTGCTCTCGGCGTTGTCGGCCATCGGGTCGCTGTTGTCGAAGTCGTCGCCATCTTCCTGGCGCTCGAGCATCGGGTTTGATTCCAGCGCTTCCTGGATTTCCTGCTGGAGGTCCAGGGTAGAAAGCTGGAGCAGACGTATGGCCTGTTGCAACTGCGGGGTCATCGTCAGTTGCTGGCCCATTCTTAGGACGAGCGATGGTTTCATGGCAGGGGCTTAACACCTTATTTGCCGGCGCACATGCGCCATCCACTACAAGGGCACCGAAGCGCCAACTTTAAGCAAATTATATGCCTGAAATTGCAGCGTTTGCCTAGAGCGCCGTAACAATTAAGCCATGAACTGGCTTGATCGAGAGCGCTCTGGCTGCGCCTTACACCTTGAGCCTACAGGCGGAACTCATGGCCGAGGTAAACCTCTTTGACCAGATCGTTGGCCAGGATGGTTTCTGCATCGCCTTCGGCGATCAGTTGGCCATCGTTGACGATGTAAGCGGTTTCGCAGATATCCAGGGTCTCACGGACGTTGTGGTCGGTGATCAGAACGCCAATGCCCTTGGCCTTCAGGTGGTGGATGATCTGCTTGATGTCGCCGACCGAGATCGGGTCGACACCGGCAAAGGGTTCGTCGAGCAGAATGAACTTGGGCGCGGTGGCCAGGGCGCGGGCAATCTCGACGCGGCGGCGTTCGCCACCGGAGAGGCTCATGCCGAGGTTGTCGCGGATGTGGCTGATGTGGAATTCCTGCAGCAGGCTTTCCAGCTCTTTGCGCCGGCCATCGCGGTCCAGGTCCTTGCGGGTTTCGAGGATCGCCATGATGTTGTCGGCCACCGACAGCTTGCGGAAGATCGAGGCTTCCTGCGGCAGATAGCCAATGCCGGCGCGGGCGCGGCCGTGCATGGGCTGGTGGCTGACATCGAGGTCGTCGATCAGGACGCGGCCCTGATCGGCCTGGACCAGGCCGACGATCATGTAGAAACAGGTGGTCTTGCCGGCGCCGTTGGGGCCGAGCAGGCCGACGATCTGGCCGCTGTCGATCGACAGGCTGACGTCGCGAACCACTTGGCGGCTCTTGTAGCTCTTGGCCAGGTGCTGGGCTTTGAGGGTTGCCATTTACTCGGCCTTCTTCTTCGGCTGGATCACCATGTCGATGCGCGGACGCGACTCGGTGACTTTGCCACCGCGACCGGCGGTAGCGATCTGTTTCACCGTGTCGTAGACGATCTTCTCGCCTTCGGTGGTGTTGCCTTCGTTGATCACTTTGGCGCGGTCGATCAGGACGATGCGGTTTTGCGGCGCATTGTACTGGATGGTCTTGCCATAGCCTTGCATCTTGTCTGGCTTGGCCGCGCTCTGCTGCTGTTCGAAGTAGGCCAGGTTGCCCACCGAGGTCACCACGTCGATGTCGCCACCGGCAGTGCGGGTGATGGTCACGGTGTTGCCTTTGATCATCATCGAACCCTGGGTGATGATCACGTCACCGGTGTAGGTGGCGACGCCTTGTTTGTCATCCAGTTGAGCATGGTCAGCCTGGATACGGATCGGCTGGTCACGGTCGGTCGGCAGGGCCCAGGCGCTCGCGCTTCCCAGTGCTGCGCTCAGGCTGAGCAAAAAGGGGAGGGTTTTAACGAGCCTCATACTGTCCTCTTACGTTGGACAGCAGGTCCATCCTGCCGTCTTTCAAATACGCTTTCATTCCATTGCCCGTAGTTACGCCACCGGCGCCGTCGATTCTAACGGCTTGCTCGGTTTGCGCATATTGCTTCTGCGGGAATACCGTCATGCGGCTGGTGGTAATGATCATGGTGCGGTTTTTTTCATCGGTGCGGGCAACCCGTACCGAATCGATCAATTCGACTTCGCTGCCATCGGGGTTGACCTCGCCGCGCTCGCTCTGCACGTGCCACGGGTAGGTGGTGCCGCGGTACATCTGCAGGTCAGGCGTGGTCAGCAGGGTGACTTCGCTGACCTTGAGGTGTTCGACCTTGTCGGCGGTCATCTCGTACTGCATCTTGCCGTCGGGCAGGAACTGCACGCTATGGGCATTGATCGCGTAGTAGTCGATGGCGCTCTGGTCGGGCGCGGCTACCGGCTTGTTGTCGAGAAAGCTCTCGGGGCTGATGTTCCAGTAGCCAACCGCCACCAGCAAGGCGGCAAGCACACTGAACAGCGCAATGTTACGGATTTTCTTACTGAACATGTGTCGCTCTACAGGTAGTGGGCATTGGCCGCGTCCAGGTTGCCCTGGGCTTGCAGGATCAGTTCGCAGAACTCGCGGGCTGCGCCTTCGCCACCGCGCGCGCGGGTTACGCCATGGGCGTGCTCGCGGACGAAGGTAGCGGCATTGGCCACTGCCATGCCCAGGCCCACCCGGCGGATCACCGGCAGGTCGGGCAGGTCGTCGCCCAGATAGGCGACCTGTTCATAGCTTAGGTTGAGCTGGCCAAGAAGCTCGTCCAGAACCACCAATTTATCTTCGCGCCCCTGATACAGGTGGGGGATGCCGAGGTTCTTTGCCCGGCGCTCGACCACCGGGGTCTTGCGCCCGCTGATGATGGCGGTGGTCACGCCCGAGTTCATGAGCATCTTGATGCCCTGACCGTCGAGGGTGTTGAAGGTCTTGAATTCGCTGCCATCTTCGAGAAAGTACAGGCGTCCGTCGGTGAGTACGCCGTCTACGTCGAAAACCGCCAGTTTGATGGCCTTGCCGCGCTGGAGCAGGTCCTGGGTCATTTACATCACTCCCGCACGCAACAGGTCGTGCATGTTCAGGGCGCCGACCGGGCGCTCGTCCTTGTCGATCACCACCAGGGCGCTGATCTTGTGGTCTTCCATGATCTTCAGGGCTTCGGCGGCGAGCATTTCGGCGCGTGCGGTCTTGCCGTGGGCGGTCATGACGTCTTCGATGAGGGTCTTGTGTACGTCGATGTTGCGATCGAGGCTGCGGCGCAGGTCGCCGTCGGTGAAGATCCCGGCCAGCCGTCCGTCGGCTTCAAGCACCACGGTCATACCCAAACCTTTGCGAGACATTTCAAGGAGTGCGTCCTTGAGCAGGGTGCCGCGTTGTACTTGGGGCAGCTCTTCACCCGCGTGCATGACGTTCTCGACTTTCAGCAGCAGTCGTCGGCCCAGGGCGCCGCCTGGGTGCGAGAACGCGAAGTCTTCAGCGGTGAAACCACGGGCTTCGAGCAAGGCGATGGCCAGGGCGTCGCCCAGGACCAGGGCCGCGGTGGTCGAAGACGTCGGTGCCAGGTTCAGCGGGCAGGCCTCCTGGGCAACGCGGGCATCGAGGTTGACTTCGGCGGCCTTGGCCAGCGGCGAGTCGGGGTTGCCGGTGAGGCTGATCAGCTGGATGCCCAGGCGCTTGATCAGCGGCAGCAGGGTAACGATCTCGGCGGTCGAGCCCGAGTTGGACAGGGCCAGGATCACGTCATCACGGGTGATCATGCCCATGTCGCCATGGCTGGCTTCGGCCGGGTGGACGAAAAACGCCGGCGTACCGGTGCTGGCCAGGGTGGCGGCGATTTTGTTGCCGATGTGCCCCGACTTGCCCATGCCGACCACCACTACCCGGCCTTTGCTGGCCAGGATCAGCTCGCATGCCTTGACGAAATCGGCGTCGATGTGGGCCAGCAGGCCCTCAACCGCCTCGAGTTCGAAACGGATGGTGCGCTGCGCGGATTGGATCAGGTCGCTGGATTGGCTCATGTCGAAAATCGGATTGCCTGATGAAAAGGCGGCGATTATAGCGGTAAAGGGCAAAAGCCTCACCTTGTGATTGTCATACAGTCGTCCACTTAGCTTAACCATACCTGAACAAGCACCGTGGCGGCCTTGGGGCGGCCCTATCAGCGGTGCTATAGTTCGCCGCTGTTCGGCCCGCTCGGCGCGTGCGTGCCTCCACGAAGGGGGCGCGCGTCTGAGTGAGAAGGCTGCATCGCAAGGAGTCTAGATGAGCGTTGATAACGCCTACGCGGTCGAATTGAAGGGTGTGACCTTCAAGCGCGGTTCGCGCAGCATCTTCAATAATGTCGATATACGCATTCCCCGCGGCAAGGTTACCGGCATCATGGGGCCTTCCGGGTGCGGCAAGACCACGCTGCTGCGGCTGATGGGCGCACAGTTGCGTCCGGCCAGTGGCGAGGTCTGGGTGGCCGGGCAGAACCTGCCGACCCTGTCGCGCAGCGACCTGTTCGATGCCCGCAAGCAGATGGGCGTGCTGTTCCAGAGTGGTGCGCTGTTCACCGATCTCGATGTGTTCGAGAACGTGGCGTTCCCGTTGCGGGTGCATACCCAGCTGTCTGACGAGATGATTCGCGACATCGTCCTGATGAAGCTCCAGGCCGTTGGCTTGCGCGGCGCCATCGAACTGATGCCCGACGAGCTGTCCGGTGGCATGAAGCGCCGCGTCGCCCTGGCCCGGGCGATTGCCCTTGACCCGCAGATCCTCATGTACGACGAACCGTTCGTCGGCCAGGACCCGATTGCCATGGGTGTGCTGGTGCGGCTGATTCGCCTGCTCAACGATGCCCTGGGCATCACCAGCATCGTCGTTTCCCATGACCTGGCCGAAACCGCCAGTATTGCCGACTATATCTATGTGGTCGGTGATGGCCAGGTGCTGGGGCAGGGTACGCCAGAAGAACTGATGGGCTCCGACAACCCGCGCATTCGTCAATTCATGAAAGGCGACCCGGATGGCCCGGTACCCTTTCACTTTCCTGCGCCGGATTACCGCGCCGATCTTCTGGGGAAGCGTTGATGCGCAGAAAATCCATGCTCGAACGTATTCGTCGCTTTGGCCGCTCGGCCATCGACGTACTGGCCGTGCTCGGCCGTTCCTTTCTGTTCCTGCTGCATTCGCTGGTAGGGCGCAGTGGCACCGGCGGCGGCTTCCAGCTACTGGTCCGGCAGCTTTACTCGGTGGGCGTGCTGTCGCTGGCGATCATCGTCGTTTCCGGCGTGTTCATCGGCATGGTGCTGGCCCTGCAGGGGTTCAGCATCCTCACCAAGTACGGTTCCGAGCAGGCGGTGGGGCAGATGGTCGCCCTGACCTTGCTGCGTGAGCTCGGGCCGGTGGTTACCGCGCTGCTGTTCGCTGGCCGCGCCGGTTCGGCGCTGACCGCCGAGATCGGCAACATGAAATCCACCGAGCAGCTGTCCAGCCTGGAAATGATCGGTGTCGACCCGCTCAAGTACATTGTCGCTCCGCGGCTGTGGGCCGGTTTCATCTCCCTGCCGTTGCTGGCGCTGATCTTCAGCGTGGTCGGCATCTGGGGTGGTTCGTGGGTCGCGGTGGACTGGCTGGGCGTCTACGAAGGCTCGTTCTGGGCCAACATGCAGAACAGTGTTTCCTTTACCGATGATGTGCTCAACGGGGTGATCAAAAGCCTGGTTTTTGCCTTCGTCGTGACCTGGATCGCCGTATTCCAGGGTTATGACTGCGAGCCCACCTCAGAAGGGATCAGTCGTGCCACCACCAAGACCGTGGTCTATGCCTCATTGGCAGTCCTGGGTCTGGACTTTATTCTGACCGCCTTGATGTTTGGAGATTTCTGATGCAAAACCGCACCCTGGAAATCGGTGTCGGCCTGTTTCTTCTGGCCGGGATCCTGGCGCTGATCCTGCTGGCCCTGCGCGTCAGCGGCCTGTCGGCGAGCCCGAGCAGCGACACGTATAAACTTTATGCCAATTTCGACAATATCGCCGGTTTGACTGTCAGAGCTAAAGTGACCATGGCCGGTGTGACCATCGGCAAGGTCACTGCCATCGATCTGGATCGTGACACCTTTACCGGTCGGGTGACGCTGCAGCTGGAAAAACGGGTAGATAACCTGCCTGTCGATTCCACTGCATCCATCCTCACCGCCGGGTTGCTCGGCGAGAAATACATCGGTATCAGCGTGGGCGGAGAAGATGCGGTGCTCAAGGATGGTGCAACCATTCATGACACCCAGTCGGCGTTGGTACTGGAAGATCTGATTGGCAAGTTCCTGCTCAATACCGTTGGCAAAGAAGCTAAATAAGGAGTTTCCATGATTTCTATCCTGCGACGCGGCTTGCTGGTGTTGCTGGCAGCGCTGCCATTGATGGCCGGTGCGGCTGCTCAGTCACCCAAAGAAGTGATCGAGAAGACCACCACCCAGTTGCTGTCTGACCTCAAGGCCAACAAAGAGCAGTACAAGGCCAACCCGAGCGCGTTCTACGATGCGCTCAACGCCAACCTGGGCCCGGTTGTCGATGCCGATGGCATCTCGAAAAGCATCATGACCGTCAAGTATTCGCGCAAGGCCACCCCTGAGCAGATGCAGCGCTTTCAGGAGAACTTCAAGCGCAGCCTGATGCAGTTCTATGGCAATGCCCTGCTCGAGTACAACAACCAGGGCATCACCGTCGGCAGCGAGAAGAAAGATGGTGACGAGCGTGCCAGCGTCGACATGAGCGTCAAGGGCAACAACGGTGCCGTGTACCCGGTGCAGTACACCCTGACCAAGCTCAATGGCGAGTGGAAGGTGCGCAACGTTATCGTCAACGGTATCAACATCGGCAAGCTGTTCCGTGACCAGTTCGCCGATGCCATGCAGCGCAACGGCAACGACCTGGACAAGACCATCGACGGGTGGGCCGGTGAAGTGGCCAAGGCCAAGGAAACCACCGAACAAGCGGCTGAGAAGCAAGCGCAATGACCGACAGCGCCGTGACCATGAGCGAGCCAGGTATATTGAGCCTGGCCGGGGTGCTCGACTATCGCAGCGGGCCGGCCTTGCGCAAGGAAGGCAAGGCCTTGATTGCGGCGTGCAAGGCCCCGGGCCTGGTGCTGGATTGCTCGAAAGTGGAGAAATCCAGCAGCGTCGGTCTGTCCCTGCTGCTGGCCTTCATGCGCGATGGCAAGGCGGCCGGCAAGGCCGTCGAAGTTCGCACGATGCCCCAGGACATGCGTGAAATCGCCGAGGTTTATGACCTCGACGAGGTGCTGGCCGGTCAATGACCGCCAGCCAGCGACTGGCCCCTCTGTCAGAGTCTCCGATTACGGGGTTCGCAGGCGAGGGGCTTTTTTGTATGATGGCCGACCCGCGCGCAAAGGGCGCCGATTGAGGTTGAGCATGCAGGCCGTAGAAGTTAAGAACTTCCTTGAAGAAAAGTTGCCGGGAACCCGGGTCGAAGTTGAAGGCGAAGGCTGCAACTTCCAGTTGAACGTGATCAGCGACGAATTGGCGGCCCTGAGCCCGGTCAAGCGTCAGCAGCAGATCTATGCTCACCTTAACCCGTGGATCACCGATGGCAGCATCCATGCGGTAACCATGAAATTTTTCAGCAGCGCAGCCTGGGCTGAGCGCACCTGAGCCAACTTGGCGGCGAGACTCTAATGGACAAACTGATTATTACTGGCGGCGTTCGCCTCGATGGCGAAATCCGCATTTCCGGGGCAAAGAACGCTGCCCTGCCGATTCTGGCGGCCACCTTGCTCTGCGATGGCCCGGTCACCGTTGGCAACCTGCCGCACCTGCATGACATCACCACGATGATCGAGCTGTTCGGCCGCATGGGCATTGAGCCGGTGATCGACGAGAAGCTCTCGGTCGAAATCGACCCACGCACCATCAAGACCCTGGTCGCGCCTTACGAGCTGGTGAAAACCATGCGCGCCTCGATCCTGGTACTGGGCCCGATGGTTGCCCGCTTTGGCGAAGCCGAAGTGGCCCTGCCTGGCGGTTGCGCCATTGGTTCGCGTCCGGTCGACCTGCACATCCGCGGCCTTGAAGCCATGGGCGCGAAGATTGAGGTCGAAGGTGGCTACATCAAGGCCAAGGCCCCTGAAGGCGGCCTGCGTGGCGCACACTTCTTCTTCGATACCGTCAGTGTGACCGGTACCGAGAACATCATGATGGCCGCAGCCCTGGCCAAAGGCCGCAGCGTGCTGCAAAACGCCGCGCGCGAGCCGGAAGTGGTCGACCTTGCCAACTTCCTCAACGCCATGGGTGCGAAAGTCCAGGGCGCCGGTACCGACACCATCACCATCGATGGCGTCGAGCGCCTGGGTTCGGCGACCTACCGCGTCATGCCTGACCGCATCGAAACCGGTACCTACCTGGTCGCCGCTGCCGTTACTGGCGGCCGCGTCAAGGTCAAGGACACCGATCCGACCATCCTTGAAGCCGTCCTTGAGAAACTCAAGGAAGCCGGCGCCGAAGTCACCACCGGTGAAGACTGGATCGAGCTGGACATGCACGGCAAGCGGCCGAAAGCCGTCAACCTGCGTACCGCTCCGTACCCGGCGTTCCCGACCGACATGCAGGCGCAGTTCATCTCGCTCAACGCCATTGCCGAAGGCACTGGTGCGGTGATCGAGACGATCTTCGAAAACCGCTTCATGCACGTCTACGAAATGCACCGCATGGGTGCCCTGATCCAGGTCGAAGGCAACACTGCCATCGTTACCGGGACCAAGACCCTCAAAGGCGCTCCAGTAATGGCCACCGACCTGCGGGCTTCGGCCAGCCTGGTGCTGTCGGCGCTGGTTGCCGAAGGCGATACGCTGATCGACCGCATCTACCACATCGACCGTGGTTACGAGTGCATCGAGGAAAAACTGCAGATGCTCGGCGCCAAGATCCGTCGCGTACCGGGCTAGTCTGTGAGTGGCGCAGGGACGCGCCAGCCAATTGCTGCACCGAATTAATGCGGTCGGGCCTGTTGAGTGCCCGGCCGGCTGTAGCCGCATAAGGACCGACGTTTCCCATGTTGACCATCGCGCTATCCAAAGGTCGGATTCTCGACGACACCCTGCCGCTGCTGGCGGAAGCCGGTATCGTTCCGACCGAGAACCCGGACAAGAGCCGCAAGCTGATCATCCCTACGACTCAGGAAGACGTACGTCTGCTGATCGTGCGCGCCACCGACGTGCCGACCTATGTCGAGCATGGTGCCGCCGATCTGGGCGTGGCGGGCAAGGACGTGCTGATGGAGTACGGTGGCCAGGGCTTGTACGAGCCGCTGGACCTGCAGATTGCCCAGTGCAAGCTGATGACCGCCGGCAAGATCGGCGCTGCCGAGCCTAAAGGCCGTCTGCGCATCGCCACCAAGTTCGTCAACGTCGCCAAGCGTTACTACGCCGAGCAAGGCCGTCAGGTCGATATCATCAAGCTGTATGGCTCGATGGAGCTGGCGCCGCTGATCGGCCTGGCCGACAAGATCATCGACGTCGTCGATACCGGTAACACCCTGCGTGCCAATGGCCTGGAACCCCAGGAACTGATTGCCACCATCAGCTCCCGGCTGGTGGTCAACAAGGCTTCGATGAAGATGCAGCACGCCCGCATCCAGAGCCTGATCGACACCCTGCGTCAGGCTGTCGAATCGCGACACCGCGGCTGACTTCTGCGCGCGACCTTCGCTGTCGCGCCCGTCTATCCGCGTCATAGCCAATTTTCTCGGGTGCCCGCGCGGATGGACTGGTAGCTTAGGGCGCCTGAGCATTCGCCATTTATTGAGGCCCTCGCTATGACCACGTCCACTGCAATCGCCCGACTCAATGCCGCTGACCCGGATTTCGCCCGACATCTGGATCATCTGCTGAGCTGGGAAAGTGTCTCTGACGACGCGGTCAACCAGCGCGTGCTCGACATCATCAAGGCCGTGCGCGAGCGTGGCGATGCGGCGCTGGTAGAGTTCACCCAGCGTTTCGATGGCGTGCCGGCCACCTCGATCGACGACCTGATCCTCGGTCGCGAGCGCCTGGAACTGGCCCTGACCCGTATCACCCCGGCCCAGCGCGAAGCCCTGGAAAAGGCCGCCGAGCGGGTGCGCAGCTACCACGAACGGCAGAAGCAGGATTCCTGGAGCTACACCGAAGCCGACGGCACCGTGCTCGGCCAGAAGGTCACGCCACTGGACCGCGCCGGCCTGTATGTGCCGGGCGGCAAGGCGTCGTACCCCTCTTCGGTACTGATGAACGCGATTCCGGCCAAAGTCGCCGGTGTCGGTGAAGTGGTCATGGTGGTGCCGACCCCGCGTGGCGAGGTCAACGAGCTGGTCCTGGCCGCCGCCTGCATCGCCGGTGTCGACCGGGTCTTCACCATCGGTGGCGCCCAGGCGGTTGCTGCCCTGGCCTATGGCACCGAAAGCGTGCCGCAGGTCGACAAGGTGGTTGGCCCGGGCAACATCTACGTGGCCACCGCCAAGCGTCATGTGTTCGGTCAGGTCGGTATCGACATGATCGCCGGTCCGTCGGAGATTCTCGTGGTATGCGACGGCCAGACCGACCCGGACTGGATCGCCATGGACCTGTTCTCCCAGGCCGAGCACGACGAAGATGCCCAGGCGATTCTGGTCAGCCCTGACGCCGCGTTCCTCGACAAGGTTGCTGCGAGCATCGACAAGCTGCTGCCGACCATGGAGCGCGCCGAGATCATCAAGACCTCGATCAACGGCCGTGGTGCGCTGATCCAGGTGCGCGACATGCAGCAGGCGATGGACGTTGCCAACCGCATTGCGCCGGAGCACCTGGAGTTGTCGGTGGCCGATCCGCAGGCCTGGCTGCCGCAGATTCGCCATGCCGGTGCGATCTTCATGGGCCGCCACACCAGCGAAGCCCTGGGCGATTACTGCGCAGGCCCCAACCACGTGTTGCCGACTTCCGGTACCGCGCGCTTCTCGTCGCCACTGGGGGTGTATGACTTCCAGAAGCGTTCGTCGATCATCTTCTGCTCCGAGCAGGGCGCCTCCGAGCTGGGCCACACCGCCTCGGTACTGGCCCGCGGCGAATCGCTGACCGCCCACGCCCGCAGCGCCGAATACCGCATCCTTGCCGACAAGAAGGGGAACTGAACATGAGTAAATTCTGGAGCCCCTTCGTCAAGGACCTGGTGCCTTACGTGCCGGGCGAACAGCCAAAGCTGGCCAAGCTGGTCAAGCTCAACACCAACGAGAACCCCTACGGCCCATCGCCCAAGGCGCTGGAAGCCATGCGCGGCGAGCTGAACGACAACCTGCGCCTGTACCCGGACCCTAACAGCGACCTGCTCAAGCAGGCGGTAGCGGACTACTACGGGGTGCAGGGCAACCAGGTGTTCCTCGGCAACGGTTCGGATGAAGTGCTGGCGCACATCTTCCATGGCCTGTTCCAGCACGATGCGCCGCTGCTGTTCCCGGACATCAGCTACAGCTTCTACCCGGTCTACTGCGGCCTGTACGGCATCCCGTTCGAGGCGGTGGCGCTGGACGAACAGTTCCAGATCCGCGTCGGGGACTACCGCAAGGCCAATGGCGGGATCATCTTCCCCAACCCCAACGCGCCGACCGGTTGCCTGCTGGCCCTGGAGGCCATTGAGCAACTGCTCAAGGCCAACCCCGATTCGGTGGTGGTGGTCGATGAAGCCTACATCGATTTTGGTGGTCAGACGGCGATCAGCCTGGTGGATCGCTACGACAACCTGCTGGTCACCCAGACCCTGTCCAAGTCGCGTTCGCTGGCGGGCTTGCGGGTCGGCCTGGCGGTGGGCCATCCGGACCTGATCGAGGCGCTGGAGCGGATCAAGAACAGCTTCAACTCCTATCCGCTCGATCGTATGGCGATCGTCGGTGCGGCGGCAGCGTTTGCAGACCGCGCGTACTTCGACGAAACCTGCCGCAAAGTGATCGACAGCCGCGAGTTGCTGGTCAAGGAATTGAGCGCCCGTGGTTTCGAAGTATTGCCGTCGGCGGCCAACTTCATCTTTGCCCGCCACCCGCAGCAGGATGCTGCCGAACTGGCAGCCCGCCTGCGTGAACAAGGGGTGATCGTGCGGCACTTCAAGCAGGCGCGGATTGCCCAGTTCCTGCGCATCACCATTGGTACGCCGGAGCAGAACCAGGCGTTGCTTGATGCGTTGAACTGATAGAGCGCAGCCCTTGTCGCGGGGCAAGTCGAGGCGTCGCACCGCCGCTCCCACAGTGACCCTCTGTGGGAGCGGGCTTGCCCCGCGATGGATTTTACCGGTAACCTCCCTTTCTCAAATTCATCCGATGATTGGATGTCATGACCTTACTGATCAAGCGCTCCCTGGTCGAACAAGCCGTCGAGCAACTGCGCCAGCGCGTCGCCAGCGGCGCCTGGACCGTGGGCCAGCGCCTGCCCACTGAGCCAGAGCTGGCCAGCGAACTGGGTATCAGCCGTAATACCGTGCGTGAAGCCATGCGCGTTCTGGCCTTCAGCGGGTTGGTCGAGGTTCGCCAGGGTGACGGCAGTTACCTGCGGGCCACGGTCGACCCCCTGCAAACCGTACAGGCCTTGTCGCGCTGCAGCCTCAAGCAGGCGCGCGAAGCGCGGCACATCCTCGAAGCCGAAGCCATCGGCCTGGCGGCGTTGCGCCGTACCGACGAAGACCTCAAGGGCCTGCACGAAGCCTTGCGCGACAGCAGTGCGCATTTTCATCACGACCTGGATTGCTATATCGCCTGCGACCTGGTGTTCCACCAGCGTCTGGTCGACGCTGCGCACAATCCGGCGTTGAGCGAGTTGTACCGCTACTTTTCCGGCGTGCTGGCCAGCACTCTGCATCACAGCATGAACGAAGGACCGCGACGCCAACCGGTGCTGGACCTGCACCGGGAGATCCTCGAGGCAGTAGAGCAAGGCGACGCGGAGCGCGCCAAGGCCCTGACCCGGACACTTATCAATGAACCCTGACACCGAGACCGCCATGTCCCAGGATATTGTCCAGACCGAACGCGCAGGACGCGCGCCGGAACTTGAAGAACTGCTGATCGACGCCGAAGCCGACGACGAACAGGTCCAGCACCAGCCCCTGCTGTTGAGCCGGCCCTGGCTGTTGCTGCTCGGTCTGGTACTGGTGGCGTTGAACCTGCGTCCGGCGCTGTCGAGCATGGCGCCGCTGCTTAGCCAGGTGTCCGACAGCCTCGGCCTGACAGCCTCTCAGGCGGGCCTGTTGACCACCTTGCCGGTGCTGTGCCTGGGCCTTTTCGCCCCGCTGGCACCGGTTCTGGCGCGTCGTTTTGGCAGTGAGCGAGTGATCCTCGGCATTCTTCTGGTGCTGGCTGCGGGTATTGCGGTGCGTAGCGCCTTTGGCGCCACCGGCGTCTTCGTCGGTAGCCTCATGGCCGGGGCGAGCATTGGCGTGATCGGTGTGTTGCTGCCGGGCATCGTCAAGCGTGATTTCCCCCAGCATGCCGGGACCCTCACGGGGGTCTACACCATGGCCTTGTGCCTGGGCGCGGCAATGGCTGCTGGCGCTACCGTGCCATTGACCGAGCAATTGGGCGACAGCTGGTCGCTGGGCCTGGGCTTCTGGCTGATCCCCGCACTGCTGGCGGCGCTGATCTGGTTGCCCCAGGCCCGTCACGGCCATGGTGCCCACCACGTGGCCTACCGCGTACGAGGCCTGCTGCGTGATCCGCTGGCCTGGCAGGTGACCCTGTACATGGGCCTGCAGTCGTCGCTGGCCTACATCGTTTTCGGCTGGCTGCCGTCGATCCTCATCGGTCGCGGCCTGAGCCCGACCCAGGCGGGGCTGGTGCTGTCCGGTTCGGTGATCATGCAATTGATCAGCTCCCTCAGCGCGCCCTGGTTGGCAACCCGCGGCAAGGACCAGCGCCTGGCCATCGTGATTGTCATGCTCATGGCCCTGGCCGGTTTGTTTGGCTGCCTGTACGCGCCGCTGGACGGCCTGTGGGGCTGGGCCATCGTGCTTGGGTTGGGGCAGGGCGGCACCTTCGCCCTGGCGCTGACCCTGATCGTCTTGCGCTCCAAGGACGCCCATGTGGCGGCCAACCTGTCGAGCATGGCCCAGGGCATCGGTTATACCCTGGCTTCGATGGGGCCGTTCGCGGTCGGCCTGGTGCATGACTTGACCGGTGGCTGGAACGCGGTGGGCTGGATCTTTGCCGTGCTCGGTGTCGGCGCTATCGGCTTTGGCCTCAAGGCCGGGCGCAACCTGCATGTGCAGGTAGTCAGCGAGCGGGTTTGAGAGTGCGTTGAAGCCATCGCCGGCCTTGCTGGCGATGGCTGCGAAGCAGCCCGGATTTAACCAGGCATTCGCCAGGCAAATGCCCATAGCTTTTTGCCACATCTGCGGACTATCGTTCAGGTCTATTCCCTCGGAAACGGACCCGCCCCATGAGCGACGCCAACACCGCCTTGATCACCCGCTTCTACCAGGCCTTCCAGCGCCTGGACGCCGAAGCCATGATCGCCTGCTACAGCGACGATATCGTCTTCAGCGACCCGGCCTTCGGCACCTTGCGCGGCAAGGATGCCGCTGACATGTGGCGCATGCTCACCACCCGCGCCAAGGACTTTTCCCTGGCCTTCGACAGTGTGCGTGCCGACGAGCGTGGCGGCAGTGCCCACTGGGTGGCCCGCTACCTGTTCAGCCAGACCGGCCGCACCGTGGTCAACGACATCCAGGCACGCTTCGTGTTTCGTGACGGCAAGATTTGCGAACACCACGACAGCTTCGACTTGTGGCGCTGGTCGCGTCAGGCATTGGGCACCACCGGGTGGTTGCTGGGCTGGTCACCGCTGGTGCAGGGCAAGGTGCGCGCCCAGGCCCAGAAAGGCCTGCGGGCGTTCCAGGCGGGGCGCTGAGGCGCTAAGCTGTGCGCTTTGCCGTCGATAGTAGCCACCGTGTCCGAGCCCACTCCCGAACCGCTGAACAAACCCTGGTACGTCTACCTGGTGCGCGCCGCCAATGGCTCGCTGTACTGCGGGATCAGTGATAACCCCGAGCGGCGCTTCCTGGCCCATCAGAAGGGCCAGGGTGCACGCTACTTCAGCACTAGCCCGGCGGTGGCGCTGGTCTATGTCGAAGCCTGGCCGGACAAGGCCAAGGCCCTGCAACAGGAGCGGCTGGTGAAGAAGCTGCGCAAAAGCGCCAAGGAAGCCCTGGTGGCCTCGTGGCCCGGTCTCAGTCCTTGCGGCGCTTGAGCTGATCGGTCAATTGCGTCGGCAAGCCCTTGATGATCAGCGTACCGGCTTCTTCGTCGTACTCGATCTTCGAGCCCAGCAGGTGCGCCTCGAAGCTGATCGACAGGCCTTCGGCGCGGCCGGTGAAGCGGCGGAACTGGTTGAGGGTACGTTTGTCGGCGGGGATTTCCGGCGACAGGCCGTAGTCCTTGTTGCGGATGTGCTCATAGAAGGCCCGTGGCCGGTCTTCGTCGATCAGTCCCGATAGCTCCTCGAGGGCCACCGGCTCGCCGGCCTTGGTCTGGCTGGTGGCATAGTCGACCAGGGTCTGGGTTTTCTCGCGGGCGGCTTCCTCGGGCAGGTCTTCGCTTTCGACGAAGTCACTGAAGGCCTTGAGCAGGGTGCGGGTCTCGCCCGGGCCGTCGACGCCTTCCTGGCAGCCGATGAAGTCGCGGAAGTACTCCGAGACCTTCTTGCCGTTCTTGCCCTTGATGAACGAGATGTACTGCTTGGAGGCCTTGTTGTTCTGCCACTCGGAAATATTGATGCGCGCAGCCAGGTGCAACTGGCCCAGGTCCAGGTGGCGCGACGGGGTCACGTCCAGCTCGGCGTTCACCGCCACGCCTTCGCTGTGGTGCAGCAGGGCGATCGCCAGGTAGTCGGTCATGCCCTGCTGGTAGTGGGCGAAGAGGACGTGGCCGCCGACGGACAGGTTGGACTCTTCCATCAGCTTTTGCAGGTGCTCGACGGCGACGCGGCTGAAGGCGGTGAAGGTGCTGCCTTCATCCAGGTATTCCTTGAGCCAGCCGCTGAACGGGTGGGCGCCGGATTCTGCGTGGAAGAAGCCCCAGGCTTTACCCTGTTTGGCGTTGTAGCTGTCGTTGAGGTCGGCCAGAAGGTTTTCGATGGCCCCGGACTCGGCCAGTTCAGAGTCGCGGGCGTGCAGCACGGCGGGGCTGCCATCGGGTTTCTTGTCGATCAGGTGGACGATGCAATGACGGATCGGCATGGGATTCTCGGTCGAAAATGGGCGGTGCTGGCCGCGTTGCAAAGTCGCCAAGTGTACCTCAGCACAGGGGTGATTCAGCGGCCAGATGTTGGCAGATATGTCGGTTGTTCGTTTTTTGTTCAAAATTTTGCGTTTTTTCGCGCAAACCCCCGAAAAACCTGCACATTTGCCCTGTGGGAGGCGGATATTTATCTATTCCTGTGGTAGTTTTGCCCGGTCTTGCGCCCCGTGTGTGGCGCATTGCTGGCAGACCGCTCGCGTCACGTCGAACCAAACGTCGTTTTACGTATCTACATACGCGATTGACGTGGCTGTAACACCGGACCGCCGGTTACCCCGCAGGTCTGGCTCGATGACTGACGTAGCACTCTGCATACTCACTGAATTTGATAGGGAAGGAACACCACCATGGCATTGACCAAAGACCAACTGATCGCCGATATCGCTGAAGCTATCGACGCGCCAAAAACCACCGCGCGTAACGCTCTGGAGCAACTGGGCCAGATCGTTGCTGATCAACTGGAAAATGGCAGCGAAATCACCCTGCCAGGCATCGGCAAACTGAAAATCACCGAGCGTCCTGCCCGTACCGGCCGCAACCCTTCGACTGGCGCTGCCATCGAAATCGCTGCCAAGAAAGTCGTCAAGTTCGTACCAGCCAAAGTGCTGACCGACGCTGTAAACAAGTAATTGTAAGCAGCTCGAAAAAGCCGCGTCCGGGTTGCCCGGACGCGGTTTTTTTATGCCTCTGTAGGAGCGGGCTTGCCCCGCGATCGCGGCCTGTCAGTCACCTCGTATCGCGAGCCAAGCCCGCTCCTACATCGCCCAACGGCTGTTGCGCCAGGCCTGGCGCGCCGCAGCATCCTGGAAGGTCCAGGCGATCATGCGGCTCTGCTTCTGCCCCTGGCCCATCTCCACCACTCGCTGTTCGACAGCACCGGCCTTTTTTAGCGCTGCCTGGATACCGGGCAGGTTGGAGGCTTTGGACACCAGACTGGTGAACCACAGCACCTGCTGGCCAAGGCTGGCGCTTTCGGCCACCAACTGGCTGACAAAGCGGATCTCGCCGCCCTCGCACCAGAGTTCGTTGTTCTGCCCGCCAAAGTTCAGCACCGGCAACTTGCGCTTTGGATCGGCCTTGCCCAGGGCCCGCCATTTGCGCTGGCTGCCGCGGGTGGCTTCTTCGCGCGAGGCGTGGAAAGGTGGGTTGCACAAGGTCAGGTCGAAGCGCTCGTCGCTGTTCAGCAGCCCCAGCAGGATGTGCTTGCGATTGCCTTGCTGGCGCAGGCTGATGGCCTTGCCCAGGCCGTTGGCCTGGACGATTGCGCCGGCTGCCGCAAGCGCCGTGGCGTCGATGTCCGAGCCGAGAAAACGCCAGCGATAATCGCTGTGGCCCAGCAACGGGTAGATACAGTTGGCGCCGATGCCGATGTCCAGCGCCTGGACTTGCGCGCCACGGGGGATTTCGCCGCCGTTTTCTTCAGCCAGCAGGTCGGCCAGCACGTGCACGTAATCAGCACGACCGGGAATCGGTGGGCACAGGTAATCGGCCGGAATATCCCAGTGCTGGATACCGTACTGGGCCTTGAGCAGGGCGCGGTTGAATACCCTGACCGCGTCCGGGTTGGCGAAGTCGATGCTCGGCTTGCCGTGGGGGTTGGTGATCATGAACCGGCCCAGCTCAGGGCTGCTCTTGATCAGCTGGGGGAAGTCGTAGCGGCCCTGGTGGCGGTTGCGCGGGTGCAGGGTCGGTTTGTTGGTTGTGGTCATCTTGATGTCCGGTGGAAAGCATCGCGGGTCAAGCCCGCTCCCACAGAGACTGTAGGAGCGGGCTTGACCCGCGATAGCGTCGCTGAGATCAGCGAGTGTTACAAGGCGGCAATCCGCGCATGCTGCTCGGTGAAGTTGGCCAGGGCCTGTTCGGCCTCAGCCAGCTTCGCGCGCTCCTTGTCGATCACCGCAGGCGGTGCCTTGTCGACGAAGGCGGCGTTGGACAGCTTGCCGCCGACGCGCTGGACCTCACCCTGCAGACGCTGGATTTCCTTGTTCAGGCGAGCCAGCTCGGCGTCCTTGTCGATCAGGCCGGCCATCGGCACCAGCACCTGCAGGTCGCCAACCAGGGCAGTGGCGCTCAGTGGCGCTTCGTCCTGCTCGCCGAGCACGGTGAAGGATTCGATCTTCGCCAGCTTCTTCAGCAGCGCTTCGTTTTCCTGCAGGCGGCGTTGGTCTTCGGCGCTGGCGTTTTTCAGGAACAGTTGCAGCGGCTTGCCCGGGCCGATGTTCATTTCGCCGCGGATGTTGCGCACGCCGAGCATCAGCTCCTTGAGCCACTCGATATCGCCTTCGGCAGCGGCATCGATGCGGCTTTCATTGGCCACTGGCCATGGCTGCAGCATGATGGTCTTGCCTTCGGCGCCGGCCAGCGGCGCCAGGCGCTGCCAGATTTCTTCGGTGATGAACGGCATGAACGGATGGGCCAGGCGCAGTGCCACTTCCAGTACCCGTACCAGGGTGCGGCGAGTGCCACGGGCGCGTTCGACCGGCGCGTTCTCGTCCCACAGGACCGGCTTGGAAAGTTCCAGGTACCAGTCGCAATACTGGTTCCAGATGAACTCGTAAAGCGCCTGGGCGGCGAGGTCGAAGCGGAACTGATCGAGCTGGCGGGTCACTTCGGCTTCGGTGCGCTGCAGTTGCGAGATGATCCAGCGATCAGCCAGCGACAGCTCGTAAGCCTCACCGTTCTGGCCGCAGTCTTCGCCCTTGTCCAGCACGTAGCGCGCGGCGTTCCAGATCTTGTTGCAGAAGTTGCGGTAGCCTTCGACGCGGCCCATGTCGAACTTGATGTCGCGACCGGTGGAGGCCAGCGAGCAGAAGGTGAAGCGCAGGGCGTCGGTGCCGTAGCTGGCGATGCCTTCAGGGAACTCGGCCTTGGTCTGCTTGGCGATCTTCTCGGCAAGTTTGGGCTGCATCATGCCGCTGGTGCGTTTTTCCAGCAGCTCGTCCAGGGTAATGCCGTCGACGATGTCCAGCGGGTCAAGGACGTTGCCCTTGGACTTGGACATCTTCTGGCCCTGGCCATCGCGCACCAGACCGTGCACATAGACAGTCTTGAACGGTACCTGCGGGGTGCCGTCCTCGTTCTTCACCAGGTGCATGGTCAGCATGATCATCCGGGCTACCCAGAAGAAAATGATGTCGAAGCCGGTGACCAGCACGTCGGTGGAGTGGAATTTCTTGAGGAATTCGGTCTGCTGCGGCCAGCCCAGGGTCGAGAAGGTCCACAGGCCCGAGCTGAACCAGGTGTCCAGTACGTCGTTGTCCTGGTTCAGGACCACGTCGGCGCCGAGGTTGTGCTTGCTGCGGACTTCTTCTTCGCTGCGGCCGACATAGACCTTGCCGGATTCGTCGTACCAGGCCGGAATACGGTGGCCCCACCACAGCTGACGGCTGATGCACCAGTCCTGGATGTCGCGCATCCACGAGAAGTACATGTTTTCGTACTGCTTGGGCACGAACTGGATACGGCCGTCTTCAACGGCAGCAATCGCCGGCTCCGCCAGCGGCTTGGTCGACACGTACCACTGGTCGGTCAGCCACGGCTCGATGATGGTGCCGGAACGGTCGCCTTTCGGTACTTTCAGGGCGTGGTCGTCGACGCTGACCAACAGGCCTGCGGCGTCGAAATCGGCGACGATCTGCTTGCGTGCGACGAAGCGGTCCAGGCCGGCATACTGGGCAGGCAGGGTAGCGTCGACGCTTTCATTGACGCTGCCATCGAGGTTGAACACCTGGGCGGCCGGCAGGACGAAGGCATTCTTGTCGAAGATGTTCAGCAGCGGCAGGTTGTGGCGCTTGCCGACTTCATAGTCGTTGAAGTCGTGGGCCGGGGTGATCTTCACGCAGCCGGTGCCGAATTCAGGGTCGCAGTAGTCGTCGGCAATGATCGGGATGCGCCGGCCAACCAGCGGCAGCTCGACGAACTTGCCGATCAGCGCCTTGTAACGCTCGTCTTCCGGGTTCACGGCAACGGCGGCGTCGCCGAGCATGGTTTCCGGGCGAGTGGTGGCGACGATCAGGTAATCCTTGCCGTCGGCGGTCTTGGCGCCGTCAGCCAGCGGATAGCGCAGGTTCCACAGGTGACCTTTCTCGTCGTGGTTTTCCACTTCAAGGTCGGAGATCGCCGTGTGCAGCTTGGTGTCCCAGTTGACCAGGCGCTTGCCGCGGTAGATCAGGCCGTCTTCATGCAGGCGCACGAAGGCTTCTTTCACAGCTTCCGAGAGGCCGTCGTCCATGGTGAAGCGCTCGCGGCTCCAGTCGACCGACGAGCCCAGGCGGCGAATCTGGCGGCTGATGTTGCCACCGGACTGATCCTTCCATTCCCAGACCTTTTCCAGGAATTTCTCGCGGCCCAGGTCGTGGCGGCTCTGCCCCTTGGCCTCAAGTTGACGCTCGACCAGCATCTGCGTGGCGATACCGGCGTGGTCGGTACCTGGCTGCCACAGGGTGTTGCGGCCCTGCATGCGGCGGAAACGGATCAGGGCGTCCATGATCGCGTTGTTGAAGCCATGCCCCATGTGCAGGCTGCCGGTGACGTTCGGCGGCGGGATCATGATGGTGTAGGAATCGCCCGCGCCTTGCGGAGCGAAATAATTCTCGGACTCCCAGGTGTTGTACCAGGAAGTTTCAATAGCGTGCGGCTGGTAGGTCTTATCCATGCGCGGCGGGACCCTTAGGCATTTATTCAGGAAAGCCGGAGAGTATAACGAAGCGGCAAGCTTCAAGCGACAAGCTGCAAGCTCAGAGCGCCGCACGGCTCTTGCAGCTTGTCGCTTGAAGCTTGTAACTGCCTTTTTATTGGTTAAGCATGCGCTCAAGCCTGGCATCGAGGCGGCGCTTGATCTCGCTCTCGATATGCGGGGCGAAATCGTTGATCACGTCCTGCATGATCAGTTGCGCGGCCGCGCGCAGTTCGGCGTCCAGGTGCAGCAGGGTTTCCTGACGCTTGGCCTGCGGGTCGGCAGGGGCTTCAGGTGCAGGCTGAGGCACCGCTTCGGCCTCTTCGAGCAACAGCGGGATCTGCTCCTCGACGGTGTCGGTCAACAGCGGTGGTTCGAGGGATGCATCACCTAGCAACTGGCGGATCGACTCCAGGTCGTCCAGCAAGTGCGCGGATTGGGGCAGGGGAGTGGATTTGTCCATCGTCTTCAGAGTCGCTGTAAGCGGTGATCTTGCAGAGCATAGCCCTGTTCGCGGTAGAAACGGAAACTCTCTCGGGCCGCCTGACGAATCGCCGGCTCTTCGACCACGATCTCGGCGATCCGGGCAAAGCGGGCAGCGAACGGCGGCACCTTGAGGTCAAGGTTGATCAGCAGGTCCTGATGGCTGCCGGCATCATCGCCAAGGCCCAGGGCCACGCTGCCCTGCGGGTCGTCTTCAGTCGGGCTGTGGGGCACGAAGGCCTCGCCCTTGAACGCCCACAGGCGTGCGTCCAGTTCATCGCGCTGGGCGGCGTCGCTGCAATGCAGGTAGACCCGGTGCCCAAGGCGCCAGGCTTTGTCACAGAGCTTGCAGGCGAAATCCAGGCGCGCCGAGGGCGCGGCGCTGGGCAATATGTAGAAATCGACTTTGGTCATGGTCAGCCTGCCGGCCGGCTACGCCCGAAGGCGCAGACGGCCAGCGTCATCTCAGGCGTTGGCGCGATCGAGCAGGTACTGGGTCAGCAGCGGTACCGGGCGGCCAGTGGCGCCCTTGTCCTTGCCACCGCTGATCCAGGCGGTACCGGCGATGTCCAGGTGGGCCCAGTGGTAGGCCTTGGCAAAGCGCGACAGGAAGCAACCGGCGGTGATGGTGCCGGCTTTCGGCCCGCCGATGTTGGCGATGTCGGCGAACGGGCTGTCCAGTTGCTCCTGGTACTCGTCGAACAGCGGCAGCTGCCAGGCGCGGTCGTCGGCGCGCTTGCCGGCGTCGAGCAGTTGCCCGACCAGCTCGTCGTTGTTGCCCATCAGGCCTGAGGTGTGGCTGCCCAGGGCGACGATGCAGGCGCCGGTCAGGGTGGCGATGTCGATCACTGCCTGTGGCTTGAAGCGCTCGGCGTAGGTCAGGGTATCGCACAGCACCAGGCGGCCTTCGGCGTCGGTGTTGAGGATCTCGACGGTCTGCCCGCTCATGGTCGTGACGATGTCACCCGGACGGGTAGCGCCGCCGCTTGGCATGTTCTCGGCGCAGGCCAGCAGGCACACCAGGTTGATCGGCAGTTGCAGTTCGAGCACGGCGCGCAGGGTGCCGAAGACGCTGGCAGCACCGCCCATGTCGAATTTCATTTCATCCATGCCGGCGCCGGGCTTGAGGCTGATGCCGCCGGTGTCGAAAGTGATGCCTTTGCCCACCAGCACGAAAGGCTTCTCGCTTTTCTTGCCGCCCTGGTAGTTGAGCACGATCAGGCGTGGCGGCTGGTCGCTGCCCTGGCCAACGGCGTAGAAGGCGCCCATGCCCAGGTCCTTGATCTTCTTCTCGTCCAGCACCTCGACCTTGAGGCCCTTGAATTCCTTGCCCAGGGCCTTGGCCTGTTCGGCCAGGTAGCTCGGGTGGCAAACGTTCGGTGGCAGGTTGCCCAGGTCGCGGGTGAAGCCCATGCCGTTGGCGATGGCGACAGCGTGCTTGACCGCGCGCTCAACGTCGCTGGCGCCGGCCTTGGCGCTGAGCAGGGTGATCTTCTTCAGGGCGCGAGGTTCGGCCTTCTTGCTCTTGAACTGGTCGAAAACGTACTGGCCATCGAGCAGGGTTTCGGCAAGCAGGCGGGTCTTGCCATAGAAGGCATCGCGGCCGGTGACGGCGACGTCGTCCAGGGCCAGTGCCGCATCGCTGCCGTTCAGGCCTTTGAGCACTGCCAGCACGCTGGCAATGACCTTGCGCCAGCTACGATCACCCAGTTCGGCATCCTTGCCGGTACCGACCAGCAGTACGCGCTCGGCCTTGAGGTTGGGCAGGCTGTGCAGCAGCAGGGTCTGGCCGACCTTGCCGGCCAAATCGCCGCGCTTGAGCACGCTGGCCAGGGCACCGCCGGTGGCTTCGTCGATGGCTTTGGCAATGGCGCCGAGTTTGCCGCCTTCTGCCACGGGCAGTACCAGGGTGGCGGTTTTCAAGGATGCTGCGGCTACGCTTTTTACAACCAGTTCCATGTCAGGTTCCCCGAATGATCTGTCGGTGCGCGTTGTCTATGCAGGCGCTGTCGTGGCCGCGTGGTCGCGTACCAGTGCTAAAGCCCCCAGTTTGAGCCTGCTTCGCCCGCCCTGACAACCCCGAGATGAACCATTGTGCAGCGCCAAGTGACAGGCACGGTCAATCACAGGATAATGCGCCAACTTTTACCCGGGTCCGCTCTGGCGAGCGGGCTACTATCTTGGCTGTTATGGATTTCTTGTTCGGCTGTCCGAGCCTGACAACCCAGGAGTGTCTGGTTTGATCGTCTTTCGTTATCTGTCCCGCGAGGTCCTGGTGACCTTGAGTGCCGTCAGCGCCGTGCTGCTGGTCATCATCATGAGCGGGCGCTTCATCAAGTACCTGGCCCAGGCGGCCCAGGGCGTGCTCGATCCGAGCGTGCTGTTCCTGATCATGGGTTATCGCCTGCCGGGGTTCCTGCAGTTGATCCTGCCCCTCGGCCTGTTCCTCGGTATTTTGCTGGCCTATGGCCGGCTGTACCTGGAAAGCGAGATGACCGTGCTGTCGGCCACCGGCATGAGCCAGCAGCGGCTGCTGGGCATGACCATGGCTCCGGCGGCACTGGTTGCCCTGCTGGTGGCCTGGCTGAGCCTGAGCCTGGCGCCCCAGGGCGTTACCCAGGTGGCGCAGATCATCAACCAGCAGGACGCCCTGACCGAGTTCGACACCCTGGTGCCGGGTCGCTTCCAGACCCTGCGCGATGGTTCACGGGTGACCTACACCGAAGAACTGTCGGAAGACCGGGTCAACCTGGGCGGCGTGTTCATTTCCGAGAAACGCTTCAGTCAGGACAAGACCAAGGATCGCGGACCGTCGGTACTGGTCGCGGAAAAGGGCCACCAGCAGGTCAACGCCGATGGCAACCGTTACCTGATCCTGGAAAACGGTTACCGCTATGACGGCAACCCCGGCCAGGCCGACTACCGTGCGATCAAGTACGACACCTACGGGGTGCTGTTGCCCAAGCCTGAAGTCAGCGAGGAAATCACCGAGCGTGAGGCCATCCCGACTTCGCAACTCTTTGGCAGTGACGGCCTGCGCGAACGTGCCGAGCTGCAATGGCGCCTGTCGTTGCCGCTGCTGGTATTCATCGTGACCCTGCTGGCGGTGCCGCTGTCGCGGGTCAACCCGCGCCAGGGCCGTTTCCTCAAGCTGCTGCCGGCGATTCTTCTGTATATGGCGTACCTGACAATGCTGATCGCCGTGCGTGGCGCCCTGGAGAAAGGCAAACTGCCGATCGGCCTGGGCATCTGGTGGGTTCACGGCCTGTTCTTGCTGATCGGCCTGGGGCTTATGTATTGGGAGCCGTTGCGCCTCAAGCGTGCCGCTCGCCGTGCGGAGGTGGCCCATGGTTAAGCTCGACAGCTACATCGGCAAAAGCGTGCTGATGGCCATTCTGGCCGTGCTGGGGATCATTCTCGGCCTGGCTTCGCTGTTTGCCTTCATCGACGAGATGGGCGACATCACCGACACCTACACGGTGATGGACGCCAGCAACTTCGTCTTGCTCACCGCGCCGCGGCGGCTGTACGACATGCTGCCGATGGCTGCGCTGATCGGCTGCCTGATCGGCCTGGGCAGCCTGGCCAGCAGCAGCGAACTGACCATCATGCGCGCCGCTGGCGTGTCCATTGGCCGGATTGTCTGGGCGGTGATGAAGCCGATGCTGGTGTTGATGCTGGCCGGTATCCTGATTGGCGAGTACCTGGCCCCGGTAACCGAGAACAAGGCCCAGGCCGACCGTTCCCTGGCCCAGGGCGGTGGTGAGGCGCAGAGTTCCAAACGTGGCATGTGGCACCGCCAGGGTGATGAGTTCGTGCACATCAACTCGGTGCAGCCCAATGGTCTGCTGTACGGCGTGACCCGTTATCGCTTCGACAACGAGCGGCATATGCTGACGTCCAGCTTTGCCCGGCGCGCCCAGTACCAGGACGATCACTGGCAGCTCAGCGATGTGACCACCACGCATTTCCGCGGTGACCACACCGAAGTGGTCAAGGCCGCCGAAGAGCGCTGGGATGTTTCCGTCACTCCGCAACTGCTCAATACCGTGGTCGTGGCGCCAGAGTCGTTGTCGATCACCGGCCTGTGGGATTACATCCACTACCTGTCCGACCAGGGCCTGAACAACGCCCGTTACTGGCTGGCGTTCTGGACCAAGGTGCTGCAGCCGATGGTGACTGCGGCCCTGGTGCTGATGGCCATTTCCTTCATCTTCGGCCCCCTGCGTTCGGTGACCTTGGGCCAGCGAGTATTCACCGGGGTGTTGGTGGGCTTTGTGTTCCGCATCGCCCAGGACCTGCTCGGGCCTTCCAGTCAGGTATTCGGCTTCCCGCCGTTGCTTGCGGTGGTGCTGCCGGCGGCGATCTGTGCGGTGGCGGGGTTGTGGTTGTTGCGGCGCGCTGGATAGGGCGTTGCACACAAGAAAAAGCCGACCCTTGGGTCGGCTTTTTTCTGCCTGCTATTTCTTGAGCTTGGGAATTCGCACCAGTTGAGTGTCGGAGTAGATGTCGTGCCAGCTGCGCTTGCGCTTGTCGAACAGTGCCCAGATGAAACCCAGGCCCAGGCACAGCCACGAGCCGATCGACACCACAAAACGCAGCAGCGCCTGCCACAGGCTGATGGCGCTGCCATCAGCGTTCTGCACGCGGATGCCCCACACCTGCATGCCCAGGGTCTGGCCGCCATGGGTCCAGAACTTGGCAAAAAAACCGAACAGGGCGAAGAGCAAAATAGTCGATAGCAGCGGGTCGCCGTCCAGGGCGCCGGCTTCGGTCAATTCGCGCATGCGCGCCTCACCGAGAAAGGCCATCTGGATCATCTTGTATGCACCGGCAGTGACGATCAGCAGCGCGGTGCACAGCAGGAAATCATAGAACATGGCGGCCAGGCGGCGGCCAAGGTCGACAGGGGGAAATTCACCCTCGGGCTGTAACAGGTGCTTGGGCACTGGCGAGGCCCTCCTTGCGCAAAACGCCCATTCTACGGAATTGCGCGCACAAAAAAGCCCCTGCTGTTGCCAGCAGAGGCTTCTTTGTTGATGAAGATCAGCCTTCGGCTTGAACTTCGTCAGCCTGCATGCCTTTCTGGCCTTGCACGGCGATGAAGGTGACTTTCTGACCTTCTTTCAGGCTCTTGAAGCCGTTGCCCTGAATAGCGCGGAAATGTACGAACAGATCCGGACCGCTTTCTGGAGTGATGAAACCAAAACCTTTCTCGTCGTTAAACCACTTGACGGTACCGCTCTGACGTTGGGACATTGTCTTATTTCCTTTGAAACTTAGAATTAGTAACAGCTTCTTCCAAATGAAAGAGTACTGGGCTGGGTTGCAGGAAAGTAAGAGACGTCGAACGGGTGTAGCAAACATCAGAGCTACTGCCCAGGTCACGAACCATAGCGACCCATGCAAACACAGTGCACAGACAATACGCTAACTTTGAAGACAAAAACAAGCCCTGCAGACCGCTGCCGCTGTGCCTTTTAGCCACCGTTCGGTGGATTTTTTCCGGCTCATTCCAAGCGGTGTTGCAACGCTTTTCGAAAGTTATAAAACGCGTTCGAAATCGAAAACCCGAACGCGTCATGACACTCTGTTTCAAGTAACGATTCAGCCGCGATAATAGCGCTGCGCAACGAACGGCATCTTGCTGACTTTCATCGCCACGCGCTTGCCGCGAACAATGGCCCACACCGGGGTATCCAGTGCGGTATGCGCCGCATCCAGGTAACCCATTGCCACTGGCGCATTCAATGACGGACCAAAGCCGCCGCTGCAGATGCTACCGATTACCGTGCCCGCTTCATCGACAATCTCGGCGCCTTCACGGACCGGCGTTCGCTCCTGCGACAGCAGGCCCACGCGTTTACGGGCAACACCGCTTTGCTGTTGGGCGAAGATCGCTGCGGCGCCCGGGAAGCCAGCGGCACGCTCGCCGTCGGCGCGGCGGACCTTGGAGATGGCCCACAGCAGGCTGGCTTCGATCGGTGTGGTCTGGGTGTTCATGTCGTGGCCGTACAGGCACAGGCCGGCTTCCAGGCGCAACGAATCACGTGCCCCCAGGCCGATTGCGGCTACTTCCGGTTCGGCCAGCAGACGGCGCGCCAGTTCTTCGGCTTTTTCTACCGGAACGGAAATCTCGAAACCGTCTTCACCGGTGTAGCCCGAGCGGCTGACAAAACAGTCGGCGCCCAGCAGTTGCACCGGCTGGAACTGCATGAAGGTCATTTTCGCAACCGCAGGTGCCAGGCGCTCCAGTACCTTGACCGCCGCCGGCCCCTGCAGGGCCAGCAGGGCGCGCTCTTCGAACAGTGGCTGGATCTGGCACTGATCGCCGATGTGCTTGCGCAGGTGGGCCAGGTCCTGTTCCTTGCAGGCCGCGTTGACCACCAGGAACAGTTCGTCGTTGCCCAGATTGGCGACCATCAGGTCGTCGAGGATGCCGCCTTGTTCGTTGGTGAACATGGCATAGCGCTGCATGCCCACCGGCAGGTCGATGATGTCGACCGGCACCAGGGATTCCAGGGCCTTGGCCGCAGCGGCGCCGCTCAGGCGGATCTGGCCCATGTGCGAAACATCGAACAGGCCGGCGTGCTCGCGGCTGTGCAGGTGCTCTTTCATCACCCCCAGCGGGTACTGGACTGGCATGTCGTAACCGGCGAAGGGCACCATGCGGGCGCCCAGTTCCAGGTGCAGGGCGTGCAGCGGGGTCTTGAGCAGTGTTTCGGTGGACATTGATGACTCCTTGGGGCTTGAGAGGGTGTCAGCATTCGATGATGTTGACGGCCAGACCGCCGCGGGCGGTCTCCTTGTATTTGCTTTTCATGTCGGCGCCGGTCTGGCGCATGGTGCGGATGACTTTATCCAGCGAGACGAAGTGCTGCCCGTCACCGCGCAGGGCCATGCGCACGGCATTGATAGCCTTGACCGAGCCCATGGCGTTGCGCTCGATGCAGGGCACCTGGACCAACCCGCCGATCGGGTCGCAGGTCAGGCCCAGGTTGTGTTCCATGCCGATCTCGGCGGCGTTCTCGACCTGCTGCACGCTGCCGCCCATCACTTCGCACAAGGCGCCGGCGGCCATCGAGCAGGCGACGCCGACCTCGCCCTGGCAACCGACTTCGGCACCGGAGATCGAGGCGTTCTCTTTATAGAGGATGCCGATGGCGGCGGCCGTGAGCAGAAAGCGCACCACGCCGTCGTCGTTGGCGCCCGGGATAAAGCGCATGTAGTAGTGCAGCACTGCCGGGACGATACCGGCGGCGCCATTGGTCGGCGCGGTGACCACGCGTCCGCCGAAGGCGTTTTCTTCATTGACGGCCAGGGCATACAGGTTGACCCAGTCGAGCACCGACAGCGCATCGCGCAGGCTCGCCTCCGGGTTGCTGCACAGCTGGCGGTACAGCGCTGCGGCACGGCGCTTGACCTTGAGCCCGCCAGGCAGGATGCCCTCGTTGCGACAACCGGCGGACACGCAGTCCTGCATGACCTGCCAGATGCGCAACAGGCCGCTGCGGGTTTCGCTTTCCGGGCGCCAGGCCGCTTCGTTGGCCAGCATGATCTGGCTGATCGACAGGTTCTGCGCGGTGCAATGGCCGAGCAGTTCCTTGGCGGTCTTGAACGGGTAGGGCAGAACGGTGCTGTCTTCGACGATGCGATCGGCGCCGGCCGCGTCCTCATCGACCACGAAACCACCGCCTACCGAGTAGTACTCGCGGCTGCGAATCTGCAAACCGGCGGCGTCAAAGGCACGGAAGATCATGCCATTGGGGTGAAAGGCCAGGGGCTTGCGGATCATTGCCAGGTGCTGCTTTTCGACGAAGTCGATTTCATGCTCGCCGAGCAGGTTGAGCCGGCCGCTGCTGCGGATGGCCTGCAGGCGTGCGGGGATGCTTTCGGTATCGACCGTGTCCGGGTGTTCGCCTTCAAGGCCGAGCAGCACGGCCTTGTCGCTGCCGTGACCTTTGCCGGTGGCGCCAAGCGAGCCGTAGAGTTCGGCCTTGACGCAGACCGTGGCGCTGAGCAGCTCGTCGCGGCGCAGGCCTTCGGCAAAGCGCGCGGCGGCGCGCATGGGGCCGACGGTATGGGAACTGGAGGGGCCGATGCCGATCTTGAACAGGTCGAAGACGCTTAGTGACATGGTCGTACCCTCATTGTTGGGGAGAAGCATCGCCGGCAAGGCCGGCTCCCACAGGGTTCTTTGGTGTTCTCGAAACCTGTGGGAGCTGGCTTTGCCAGCGATGAGGCCATCAGGCCGGACTCAGACGTCCTGATAGCTCTCGATCGACGGGCAGGCACAGACCAGGTTGCGGTCGCCGAACACGTTGTCGACCCGGCCGACCGGTGGCCAGTATTTGCCTTCCACCAGCGATGCCAGCGGATACACCGCCTGCTCGCGGCTGTACGGGTGGCTCCACTCACCGGCGATCTCGGCGGCGGTGTGCGGGGCGTTCTTCAGCGGGTTGTCGTCCTTGTCCAGGCTACCGCTTTCTACCGCGCGAATCTCTTCGCGGATGCGGATCATCGCCTCGCAGAAACGGTCCAGTTCTTCTTTAGACTCGCTTTCGGTCGGTTCGATCATCAGCGTGCCGGCTACCGGGAACGACATGGTCGGGGCGTGGAAGCCGAAGTCGATCAGGCGCTTGGCCACGTCATCGACGCTAATGCCGCTGCTGTCCTTGATTGGACGCAAATCGAGGATGCACTCGTGCGCCACCAGGCCGTTGCTGCCGGTGTACAACACAGGATAGTGCTCTTCCAGGCGGCGGGCGATGTAGTTGGCGTTGAGGATGGCCATCTGCGATGCGCGCTTGAGCCCGGCGCCTCCCATCATGCGGATATACATCCAGGTGATCGGCAGAATGCTGGCGCTGCCGAATGGTGCGGCGCAGACCGCGCCCTGCTTGTTGTCCATGTGCGCGTGGCCGGGCAGGAACGGTGCCAGGTGCGACTTGACGCCGATCGGGCCAACGCCCGGGCCGCCACCGCCGTGGGGGATGCAGAAGGTCTTGTGCAGGTTCAGGTGCGAGACATCGCCGCCGAACTTGCCCGGTGCGCACAGGCCGACCATGGCGTTCATGTTGGCACCGTCGATGTACACCTGGCCGCCGTTGTCATGGATGATCGCGCAGATCTCGCCGATGGCTTCTTCGAACACGCCGTGGGTCGAGGGGTAGGTGATCATCAGCGCGGCGAGGTGTTCGCGATGCTCGATGGCCTTGGCGCGCAGGTCGTCGATGTCGACGTTGCCGCGGGCGTCACAGGCGGTGACCACCACGCGCATGCCGGCCATGTGGGCGGTGGCGGGGTTGGTGCCGTGGGCCGAGGACGGGATCAGGCAGATGTCGCGGCGTGCTTCACCACGGCTCTGGTGGTAGGCGCGGATGGCCAAGAGGCCCGCGTATTCACCCTGGGAACCGGCGTTGGGCTGCAGCGACACGGCGTCGTAGCCGGTGGCGGCGCAAAGCATCGCCTCCAGTTCGCTGGTCAGTTGCTGGTAACCCTGGCTCTGTTCTGCCGGGGCGAACGGGTGCAGGTTGCCGAATTCGGCCCAGGTCACCGGGATCATTTCGCTGGCGGCGTTGAGCTTCATGGTGCACGAGCCCAGCGGGATCATGGTGCGGTCCAGGGCCAGGTCCTTGTCGGCCAGGCGGCGCAGGTAGCGCATCAGCTCGGTTTCACTGTGGTAGCGGTTGAACACCGGGTGCTCGAGGATCGCCGACTGGCGCAGCAGGGCGCGAGGCAATTGCGCTTGAACGCTGGCAGCGAGGGCGGCGAAGTCCGGAGTGGCCTTGCCGTCGGCGAACAGCTGCCACAGCGCTTCCACGTCTGCCTGGGTGCTGGTTTCATCCAGCGACAGGCCCAGGCGCTGGGCGTCAATCTGGCGCAGGTTAAGGCGCTGGGCGCGGGCCTGGTCGTGCAGGGCGGCGGTGGCGCTGCCAGTGGCCAGGGTCAGGGTGTCGAAGAAGTGTTCAATCTCGACATTCACACCCAGCTGCTGCAGGCCGGCCTTGAGGATCGCGGTCAGCGCATGGGTGCGTTCGGCGATCTGCTTCAGGCCCTGGGGACCATGGTACACGGCGTACATGCTGGCGATGTTGGCCAGCAGCACCTGGGCGGTGCAGATGTTGCTGGTGGCTTTCTCGCGGCGGATGTGCTGCTCGCGGGTCTGCATGGCCAGGCGCAAGGCGGTCTTGCCGAAGCGGTCGATCGAGACGCCGACCAGGCGGCCCGGCATGTCGCGCTTGAACGCGTCGCGGGTAGAGAAGTAGGCCGCGTGCGGGCCACCGAAACCCAGCGGCACGCCGAAGCGCTGGGCGCTGCCAATGGCCACGTCGGCGCCGAATTCGCCCGGTGGGGTCAGCAGGGTCAGGGCCAGCAGGTCGGCAGCCACGGCAACCAGGGCATTGGCGGCGTGGAAGCGCTCGACCAGCTCACGGTAGTCGAAGACTTCACCGCTGCTGGCCGGGTATTGCAGCAGGGCACCGAAGAAGGCGCTGACATCGCCCAGTTCACGCTCGTCGCCGACGATGACGTCGATACCCAGCGGTTCGGCCCGGGTACGCAGCACGTCGAGGGTCTGCGGATGGCAATGCACGGAAGCGAAGAAGGCGTGGCTGCCCTTGTTCTTGCTCAGGCGTTTGCAGAAGGTCATGGCTTCGGCGGCAGCGGTGGCTTCGTCGAGCAAGGATGCGTTGGCGATCGGCAGGCCGGTGAGGTCGCTGATCAGGGTCTGGAAATTCAGCAGCGCTTCCAGGCGGCCCTGGGAAATCTCAGGCTGGTATGGGGTGTAGGCGGTGTACCAGGCCGGATTTTCCAGCAGGTTGCGCAGGATCGGCGCCGGGGTATGGCAGTTGTAGTAACCCTGGCCGATGAAGCTCTTGAACAGCTGGTTGTTGCCAGCGATAGCCTTGAGCGAAGCCAGGGCCTCGGCTTCGCTTTGCCCAGCGCCCAGCTCCAGGACGCTGGTGCCCTTGATGCTGTCGGGGATGACGGCGGCGCTCATGGCTTCCAGCGAGTCGAAGCCGAGGGTGGCGAGCATGTGCTGCTCGTCGCGCTGGCGTGGGCCGATGTGGCGAGCGATGAATTCGTTGGCGGTGCCGAGGTTGATGGTCATGGCGGTTCCTCAGGCGTCAGCGTTGGCTTTGATCAGGCGGTCGTAGGCGTCCTGGTCGAGCAGTTGCGCGACGGCGCCGGCGTCGGCCGGGATGAAACGGAAGAACCAGCCTTCACCCAGCGGATCTTCGTTGACCAGCTCGGGGTTGCCTTCGAGCTGTTCGTTGACCGCAACCACTTCGCCGGTCAGCGGCATGTATACGCCACTGGCAGCCTTGACCGATTCGACGGTCGAAGCTTCGGCACCTTTGTCGTAGCTTTGCAGCTCCGGCAGTTGCACGTAGACCACATCGCCCAGGGCGTTCTGGGCGAAGGCGGTAATCCCGACGGTGACGCTGCCGTCAGCTTCGGTACGCAGCCATTCGTGATCTTCGGTGAATCGCAACTCGCTCATGGAAACTCCTCAAGGGCCGCAGGGGACGGCTGTGGGCGTGGCTCAAGTGAGCCCAGGGATGAGCAATGCCATAGCAATAATGCGGCCATCTATAAAATATCGTTATAAAACAATATGTTATAAATTTTCTGAGTAATGGAAAGTTTACAGCTGTAGCGAAATCGCTACAGCCGAAGCCGGGAAAAAAAGCGCAAGGGGATCAGAACCTTGCGCCATGGCCCTGAAACTGTGCTGTATCGATATTGTTACGCTGTAGCGATTTCAGTACGGCCGGTCAGGGCTTGGTCGGGATGCCGTATTTGCGCAGGCGATGGGCAATGGCGGTATGCGAGGTTTGCAGGCGGCTGGCCAGCTGGCGGGTCGAGGGGTAGCTGCTGTAGAGCTTGGTCAGCAGGTTGCGCTCGAAGTCTTCCACGGCCTGTTCCAGGCTATCGACTTCAGCGTCATGCCCACGGGCCACCGAGGTGCCGGCGATGTCCAGGTCACCGATGTCCACCAGGCTGCTTTCGCTGATGGCGGCGGCGCGGAAGATCACGTTCTGCAGCTGACGCACGTTGCCCGGCCAACGGTTACCCAGCAGCGCCGGGTAAGTGGCCGGGGCCAGGCGGCACAGCGGGCGCTGGATCTGGGTGCAGGCCTGCTGCATGAAGTAGCGCGCCAGCAGGAGGATGTCCTGGCCACGCTCGCGCAGCGGCGGCACCTGCAGGTTGAGCACGTTCAGGCGGTAGAACAGGTCTTCGCGAAAGGTGCCTTCGGCGACCATCTTTTCCAGGTCGCGGTGGGTGGCGCTGAGGATCCGCACATTGACCTTCACCTCACGGTCGCCACCGACCCGGCGAAAGCTGCCGTCGTTGAGAAAACGCAGGAGCTTGGCCTGCAGGTACGGCGACATTTCGCCGATCTCGTCGAGGAACACCGTGCCCTGGTTGGCCAGTTCCATCAGCCCCGGCTTGCCGCCGCGTTGTGCGCCGGTAAAGGCGCCGGGGGCGTAGCCGAACAGCTCGCTTTCGGCCAGGTTCTCCGGCAGCGCCGCGCAGTTGAGCGCCAGGAAGGGTGCGCTGTGACGGCTGCTGATGGCGTGACAGGCGCGGGCCACCAGCTCCTTGCCGGTACCGGTTTCACCGTGGATCAACAGCGGTGCATCCAGGGCCGCCACGCGCAGGGCGCGGGCCTTGAGGGTGCGGATCGGCGGTGAATCACCCAGCAGTGCATCGAAGCCCTCGGCGTGATCATGGTGCAGCGCCGACAGCCGTTCGCCGATGCGATTGGGCTGATACAAGGTCAGCAGTGCACCGGCGTTGGTGATCGGCGTGGCATCGAGCAGCAGCGTCTGGCCGTTGAGAGTCACTTCGCGCAGGGGCAGGTGGAAGCCCTGTTCGATCAGGGCTTCAAGCAGGCCAGGGTCGCCAAACAGATCGGCCACCGAACGGTCGGACGGCTCCTGGCCGCACAGCGCCACCAGCGCCGGGTTGGCCAGCAGTACATGGCCGGCGCTGTCCAAGGCCAGTACCGGATCGCTCATGGCCGCGAGCAGGGCATCGAGCTGCAGGTGACGACGCTGGCCGGGGAGGATGTCGACCACTTGTACGGTTTGCACGCCATGCACGTTGAACAGCGCGTCGTGCAGCTCTTCGAGCACGTGGGGGCTGAGGGTCGGGGCGTCGATGTAGACGTTCGGCGGCACCATCTCCACGGCGTCCAGGTTGAGGTTGCGGGCGCCGAGCAGGGCCAGCACTTCCTGGGTGATGCCGACGCGGTCGATGAAACTGACGTGGATGCGCATGGGGGGAGGGGTTCAAGGCTGGCGAAGGCACCAAGTATGCCTTGCGACCGCTGTGCGGTCGAATCGCTGGCAAGCCAGCTCCCACAGGATCGGCGCATGCATTTCCCTGTGGGAGCTGGCTTGCCAGCGATGAGGCCCGAAGGCTATTCCAGATGTTCTGGCTTGACCGAGTCGCCAGACTTCACATCCAGCTGAGTCCGAATATCATCGAACATCAGGTCATAGATCTTGTGAGTCGATCCCAGGCTCTCGAATTTCTTCGGCGCTGGCAGGTAGCTCTGGGCCTTGCGAGTGGCGAGGCTGAGGAAGCTGGGGAGGACCTGATCCTTGGCCAGGAAGAAGTTTTCGTCCACCGGCTTGCCTTCGATGCTGCCATGCATGCGGAACTGAATGCCTCGGCCTTCCCTGGGGTCCTGCGCCACTTCGTAATTGATGTTCAGGTCATAGCTGTGATCATTCTTGTTCAGCGCGGTGCGCTCGATATGGACGTGACCAGGTTGAAACTGGGCCATGGTGCGATCCTCCGGAAGGTTGAAAACGGCGGGCCCGCAAGCCCGCCCACTGCATTCAACGGTAGCTGATTCCAGGCTTCGAGGTGCTCACCCGGGTACCGGCCGTACCCTTGACGATATCTTCGATGTCGGCCAGCGAACCGATAACCGCCACTTTGCCGGTATGGCGGGCGAAGTCGCAAGCGGCCTGGACTTTCGGGCCCATGGAGCCGGCGGCAAAGCCGAGGCGTTCGAGCTCGTCCGGGTGCGCCTGGGCAATCGCCTTCTGGCTCGGCTTGCCATAGTCGATGAACGCCGCGTTGACGTCGGTGGCGATCACCAGCAGGTCGGCTTCGAGCTGTTCGGCCAGCAGCGCCGAGCACAGGTCTTTGTCGATCACCGCTTCGATGCCCTTGAGCTTGCGGTCGGCGTCATACATGGTCGGGATGCCGCCGCCACCGGCGCAGATGACGATGCTGCTCTTTTCCAGCAGCCATTTGATCGGGCGAATCTCGAAGATGCGCTTGGGTTTCGGGCTGGCGACCACACGGCGGTACTTGTCGCCGTCGGCCTTGACCACCCAGCCTTTCTCCTTGGCCAGGCGCTCGGCGTCTTCCTTGCTGTAGACCGGGCCGATGAACTTGGTCGGGTCCTTGAAGGCCGGGTCGTTGGCGTCCACTTCGACCTGGGTCAGGAGGGTGGCGAACGGCACTTCGAAGTCCAGCAGGTTGCCCAGCTCCTGTTCGATGATGTAGCCGATCATGCCTTCGGTTTCGGCCCCGAGCACGTCCAGCGGGTAGGCTTCGTCCGGCTTGTAGGATTGCGCCTGCAACGACAACAGGCCGACTTGCGGACCATTGCCGTGGGCGATGACCAGTTCATTGCCTGGGTGAATCTTGGCGATCTGCTCGGCGGCGATGCGGATATTGGCGCGCTGATTGTCTGCAGTCATGGGTTCGCCACGGCGCAGCAGGGCGTTGCCGCCCAATGCAACAACGATACGCATGATGATGTCCTTTTAGCGTTGGCAGCGAAGCTCTTGTGGGAGCTGGCTTTGCCAGCGATTCAGGCACCGCGCAGTAACGGGTACTGCGCCGATACCATCGCCGGCAAGACCGGCTCCCACAGGAGCGAAGGTTCGCTCCCTGAATGGATTACAGGTCAGCCAGGGTCGACACCAGGATCGCCTTGATGGTGTGCATGCGGTTTTCCGCTTGCTCGAAGGCGATGCAGGCTGGCGACTCGAACACGTCGTCGGTCACTTCGATACCGTTGGCCAGGTGCGGGTACTGCTCGGCGATCTGTTTGCCGACCTTGGTGTCGGAGTTGTGGAACGCTGGCAGGCAGTGCATGAACTTGGTCCGCGGGTTGCCAGTGGCTTTCATCAGCTCGGCGTTGACCTGGTACGGCAGCAGTTGCTGGATGCGTTCGCCCCAGGCTTCAACCGGCTCGCCCATCGATACCCAGACGTCGGTGTGGATGAAATCGACGCCCTTGACCGCCGCTTTCGGGTCTTCGGTGAGGGTGATGCGTGCGCCGCTTTCTTCCGCATATTTTTTGCAACGGGCGACCAGGTCGTCGTGCGGCCACAGGGCTTTCGGCGCGCAGATGCGCACGTCCATGCCAAGTTTGGCGCCGACCAGCAGCAGCGAGTTGCCCATATTGTTGCGGGCATCGCCCAGGTAGGCGTAGCTGATGTCGTGGATCGGCTTGTCGGCGTGTTCACGCATGGTCAGCACGTCGGCGATCATCTGGGTCGGGTGATATTCGTCGGTCAGGCCGTTGAACACCGGCACACCGGCGAATTTGGCCAGCTCTTCGACGATTTCCTGCTTGAAGCCACGGTACTCGATGGCGTCATACATGCGCCCGAGTACGCGGGCGGTGTCCTTCATGCTTTCCTTGTGGCCGATCTGCGAAGAGTTCGGGTCGATGTAAGTGACGTTGGCGCCCTGGTCGTAGGCAGCCACTTCGAAGGCGCAACGGGTGCGGGTCGAGGTTTTCTCGAAGATCAGCGCAATGTTGTTGCCTTTGAGGTGCTGCTGCTCGGTGCCGGTGTACTTGGCACGTTTCAGGTCACGGGACAGGTCCAGCAGGTAGCGCAACTCGCGAGGGGTGTGGTGTTCCAGGCTCAGCAGGTTACGGTTGTGGATGTTGAACGCCATGATGATTCTCCTGTTCTGGTGAACGGAAAGCGGTGATCGGCCCGCCTGCACCCGTGGGTGCAGGCGGTTGATGGTCGTTTTAGTAGTCGATAGGGTCGCGCACGATCGGGCAGGTCATGCAGTGACCGCCGCCGCGGCCACGGCCCAGTTCGCCGGCGCTGATGGTGATGACTTCGACACCGGCCTTGCGCAGCAGGGTGTTGGTGTAGGTGTTGCGGTCGTAGCCGATGACAACGCCGGGCTCCAGCGCCACCACGTTGTTGCCGTCATCCCATTGCTCGCGTTCGGCGGCGAAGCTGTTGCCGCCGGTTTCCACCACGCGCAGCTGCTTGAGGTTGAGGGATTCGGCGACCACGTCGAGGAAGGTCTTGTTCTCGCGGCGCACGTCCATGCCGTACGGCTTGCTGCTGTCCGGACGAATGACGAACGGGACGATTTCCTTGACCACTTCCGGGAAGACCGTGACCAGGTCGCGGTCGCAGAAGCTGAACACGGTATCCAGGTGCATCGCGGCGCGGGATTTCGGCAAGCCGGCCACCACGACCTTCTCGACCGCACCTTTGGCAAACAGCGATTGCGCCAGTTGACCGATGGCCTGGCGCGAGGTGCGCTCGCCCATGCCGATCAGGACCACGCCATTGCCGATCGGCATGACGTCGCCGCCTTCGAGGGTGGCCTTGCCGTGGTCATGATCCGGGTCGCCGTACCAGACTTCAAAGTCAGCACCGCTGAACTCGGGGTGGAACTTGTAGATCGCGGTGGTCAGCAGGGTTTCCTGGCGTCGCGCCGGCCAGTACATCGGGTTGAGGGTCACGCCGCCGTAGATCCAGCAAGTGGTGTCGCGGGTGAACTGGGTGTTGGGCAGTGGGTCGAGCAGGAAGCTGGAGTGGCCCAGGTAGTCGCGGTACATCTTGATGACGCTGGCGCCTTCGCTGTCGGGCAGGTCTTCACCGGCCACGCCGCCGATCAGGAACTCGGCCAGTTTGCGTGGCTCCAGGCCTTCGAGCCAGCTGCGCACTTCGTTGGTCAGGCCGACACCGACGGTGTCCGGGGTGATCTTGCGGTCGAGGATCCATTTCAGTGCTTCGGGGTTCTGCACGGTCTCGGTCAGCAGGTTGTGCATTTCCAGCACTTCGATGCCGCGTTCACGCATTTTGGTGACGAAGTCGAAGTGGTCGCGCTTGGCCTGGTTGACCCAGATGACGTCATCGAACAGCAGGTCGTCGCAGTTGCTCGGCGTCAGGCGCTGGTGCGCCAGGCCAGGGGAGCAGACCATCACTTTGCGCAGTTTGCCGGCTTCGGAATGTACGCCGTACTTAACTTTATCCGTGGACATGGTTCATTTCCTCCAAGTTGCGAAAACGGGTGGTTACAGAGTCAGGAAGCCGTCGTACAGGCCGTAGGCAGCCACCAGGGCGCCAAGGACCACGGCGGCGAAGATCAGCTTCTCCACGTTGGTAAAAATCGGTTGGCCGACCTCGCGCTTAGCCTTGGCGAACAGGATCACGCCAGGGGCATAGAGCAGGGCCGAAAGCAGCAGGTATTTGACGCCGCCGGCATACAGCAGCCAGACCGCGTAGAGCAGGGCGATGGCACCGATGACCAGGTCTTTCTTGCGTTCGGCCAGGGCCTGTTCGTAGGTTTCGCTGCGCAGCGCCAGCAGGAAGGCGTAGGCCGCCGACCACAGGTAAGGCACCAGGATCATCGAAGTGGCGAGGTAGATCAGCGACAGGTAGGTACTGGCCGAGAACAGGGTGATGACCAGGAAGATCTGCACCATGGCGTTGGTCAGCCACAGGGCGTTGGCCGGCACGTGGTTGGCGTTCTCGCGGCGCAGGAACTCCGGCATGGTGTGGTCTTTGGCGGCGGCGAACATGATCTCGGCGCACAGCAGCACCCACGACAGCAGGGCACCGAGCAGCGAGATGATCAGGCCGACGCTGATCAGCACCGCGCCCCAGTGACCGACCACGTGCTCAAGCACGGCGGCCATCGACGGGTTCTGCAGCTTGGCCAGTTCCGGCTGGGTCATGATGCCCAGCGACAGCACGTTGACCAGCACCAGGAACAGCAGCACGGTAATGAAGCCGATGACCGTGGCCTTACCCACGTCCGAGCGTTTTTCTGCCCGGGCCGAGAAGATGCTCGCGCCCTCGATGCCGATGAACACCCACACGGTGACCAGCATCATGTTGCGCACCTGGTTCATCACGCTGCCCAGGTCCGGGTTCATCGAACCCCAGATGTCAGCGGTGAAGATGTCCAGCTTGAAGGCGAACACGGCGATCAGCACGAACAACGCCAGCGGCACGACCTTGGCCACGGTCGTGACCAGGTTGATGAACGCCGCTTCCTTGATCCCGCGCAGCACGAGGAAATGCACGGCCCAGAGCAGCACCGAGGCGCCAATGACCGCTGCCGGGGTGTTGCCCTCGCCAAAGATCGGGAAAAAGTAGCCGAGGGTACTGAACAGCAACACGAAGTAGCCGACGTTGCCGAGCCAGGCGCTGATCCAGTAGCCCCAGGCCGAAGAAAAGCCCATGTAATCGCCGAAACCGGCCTTGGCGTAGGCGTACACCCCGCCGTCCAGGTCAGGCTTGCGATTGGCCAGGGTCTGGAACACGAAAGCCAGGGTCAGCATGCCGATGGCGGTGATGCCCCAGCCGATCAGAACAGCGCCTACATCGGCACTTGCGGCCATGTTTTGCGGCAACGAAAAGATCCCGCCGCCGATCATCGAGCCGACAACAAGTGCAACCAGCGCACCAAGTCGTAGTTTTCCGGGAGCGTCTGACATTGAATAACTCCGTACCAGGAGAAGAGATGGCGCTAGAATAAATCCAGCGGCGAAGTCATTAGCTGATTCAGGTCAGTTCATGAGGACATTCCATTGAGATCAGTGACTGAAACAGCCTCCCGGAGTATGCCGATCGCAGTGCTGCAAGCCTTGTCCACTGGCACCTCCATGGCCTTTTAGAGCAATCGCTCTTGCGGGGCTGTGAGAATTGAAGCTAGTCCGTTTTGGGGGAATCGCAAATTTTTCCTGAGAAAATATCTTATTGGCTTGAACAGGCGGAAATAGTGCACAAAACTCCCTATTTAGTTCGTCAGGCATAGACGCACAAGTTATGAGCAGCGGAAGCTTAGTGGTTTAATACATATGAACGCTTACACTCTGCATATATTTAACTCAGGGTGTACCTCTGGCGTTACAAACACGAGACAGAAGGGGATCTGCATGTCCGAACCTGGACAGAAATTGCGCCTGGGTGCGTTGATCGCCTTGGTGGTCGGCTCGATGATCGGCGGTGGGATTTTTTCGCTGCCGCAAAACATGGCCGCACGTGCCGACGTCGGCGCGGTACTGATCGGCTGGGGGATCACAGCGGTGGGCATGCTGGCCCTGGCCTTCGTGTTCCAGACCCTGGCCAACCGCAAACCCGAGCTGGATTCCGGGGTGTATGCCTACGCCAAGGCCGGCTTTGGCGAATACATGGGCTTTTCTTCGGCCTGGGGCTACTGGATCAGCGCCTGGCTGGGCAACGTCGGCTACTTCGTGCTGCTGTTCAGCACCCTGGGTTTCTACTTTCCGGTGTTTGGCGAGGGCAACACGCCGATTGCCATCGCCTGCGCCTCGTTGCTGTTGTGGGCGGTGCATTTTCTGGTGTTGCGCGGGATCAAGGAGGCGGCGTTCATCAACCAGGTGACCACCGTGGCCAAGATCGTGCCGCTGGTGATGTTCATCGTCATCGCTGCCGTAGCCTTTCGCGCCGACATCTTTACCCGTGACATCTGGGGCTTGAGCAACCCGAAATTCGGTGGAGTGCTCGACCAGGTGCGCAACATGATGCTGGTGACCGTGTTCGTGTTTATCGGCATCGAGGGCGCGAGTGTCTACTCCGGACGGGCGGCGAAGCGTTCGGACGTCGGCAAGGCCACGGTGATCGGCTTTATTGGCGTGCTGGCCCTGCTGGTGCTGGTCAACGTGCTGTCGCTCGGGGTGATGACCCAGCCGGAACTGGCCGCCTTGCAGAATCCGTCGCTGGCTTCGGTGCTCGAGCATATCGTCGGGCCCTGGGGTGCCTTGCTGATCAGCATCGGCCTGGCGGTGTCGCTGTTGGGGGCTTTGCTGTCATGGGCCTTGCTGTGCGCCGAGATCCTCTTTGCCACGGCCCGCGACCAGACCATGCCGCGCTTTCTGGCCCGGGAAAACGCCAACCACGTGCCGGCCAATGCCTTGTGGCTGACCAACGTGATGATTCAGCTGTTCTTGCTGATCACGCTGTTTTCCGCCGGGACCTACACCAGCCTGATCTACCTGGCGTCGTCGATGATTTTGGTGCCATACCTGTGGTCGGCGGCCTATGCAGTGCTGTTGGCGGTACGTGGGGAATCGTATGAAGGGCATCCGGGTGCGCGGCGCAAGGACCTGGTGATTGCCGGCACCGCCCTGGTGTATGCGATCTGGCTGCTGTACGCCGGGGGGCTCAAGTACCTGTTGTTGTCGGCGCTGTTGTACGCGCCGGGGGTGATCCTGTTTGCCCGGGCCAAGCATGAGCAGGGGCAGGCGCTGTTTACCACCTGGGAGAAGCTGATCTTTGCCGCCGTTCTGGTGGGCGCGGGGTTGGCGGCTTATGGGTTGTACAGTGGGGTGTTGAGCCTTTAATCAGGGCTGCGGCGCAGCCCATCGCCGGCAAGGCCGGCTCCCACAGTAGATCGGTGTGCAGCAAACTCTGTGGGCGCTGGCTTTGCCAGCGAGAGGCCCTCACATTCACCAACAGGCAGCAGCAGAACCCAGCTCACAAGCCCCTCGCTGCCAAACCAACGGCGCCCCTTCGACCAGCAGCGGCGCCTTCAGCCGCTGCGCCAGCCCCCAGGGCGTCTGCTCCAGCTGCGGGTTCAGGTCCGCTGCCGTCTCAGCCTGCAACGGCACATCCGCTGCCAGCGTCCCCTGATCGATCAACAGCTTTGCCGTGCGCGCCAGCGACAGGCGCAGGGTTGCCCCGCATCCGCTGCCCAGGCGTTCGCTGTAGGCCTTGATCGCCGCAGCCGCCATCAGGTACCCGGTGCCATGGTCCAATGCCTGCACCGGCAGCGGCACGGGCTGGTCGGCCTGTTGCCAGCGCATGCCTTCGCAAGCGATGCCGCAGCTCATCTGCACCAGGCTGTCGAAGCCCCGGCGCTGTTGCCAGGGGCCGCTCCAGCCGTAGGCGTTGAGGCTCACATCGATCAGTCCGGGGTTGAGCTGGCGGCGCTGTTCGCTGGCATACCCCAGTCGTTCGAGGGCGTCGGCGCGGTAACCATGCAGGAGAATATCGGCTTCACTGAGCAGGCGTTCAAACACCCGTCGATCATCCCCATCGTGCAAGTCCAGGCGCGCACAACGTTTACCCAGGGTCACCTCGGCAACCACCGCCGGTTCCTCCCAGCCTGGCGGGTCGATCCGCAGTACCTCAGCGCCGAAGCCAGCCAGCAGGCGGCTGGCTGTGGGGCCGGCGAGGATGCGGGTCAGGTCCAGCACCTTGACCCCGGCCAGAGGTCGGACGGCGTTACCGCTCCAGCGTCTGCTTGTAAAGGCTGGAGCCAGTTGGCGGTGAATCAACGGCTCGGCATTCACTGCCAGGCCCTGAGGGTGGGCCGACCATTCGGACCCGCTGCGCATGTGCGCGGCGCAACCGCCAGCGGTGACTATCGCGCTTTCCAGCTCGCTTGCGCGCCAGCGCGCAACCAGGTCGGCCATTTGTGCGCGGTCAGCCGCACGGCCCACTACCTTCTCGGCGGCGGCGCGATGATGAGCTGCGTTGGTATGCAGGCGAATCCAGCCATCCTCGGCGCGGTAGTCACCGGCAATCGGGTCCCACAAGGGCGGTGTGCTCCAGCCTTGCGGGCGCAGGCTGGTGGCGAACCAGAACGAGCTCAGGCGGCGGTCAACTTCAACGGCAGGCTGTTGCTCAAGCTGGCGCTGCAGCAGTTCGGCGATTGCCAGGCCACAGGCGGCAACGCTGCTGCTGGCAAGCGCGGTGACGGCGAAAGTCGAAGGCAGGGCGCCGTTGCCGCGAAAGCGCAGGGTATTGCGCAGTGCCGTTGGCAGCTGCAGTTCGGCGACAAGGGTGTCGAGTAGCGCGGTCATCAATGGCCCTCCAGCAGAAGGGCCATTGCAGACCATCAGCGGCGCCAGGTCAAACCCTGAACTGATCCATCAGGGCCATCTGCTGCGACGACAGGGTATTGAGCTGGCTGCTCACCTGGGCCGATTCGGCGGCCTGGCCGGTCAGGGTCTCGGTCACGCCACGGATCGCCGAGACGTTGCGGTTGACCTCTTCGGCCACCGCGCTTTGCTGCTCGGCGGCACTGGCGATCTGCAGGTTCATGTCGCTGATCACCGTTACCGCCTCGCTGATCTTGTCCAGCGCCTGCACCGCCTGGTGGATCTGCCCGGCGTTTTCCTGGGCTTTGCCGTGACTCGAATGCATGGTCGCCACCACCTCGCGGGTGTTGCTCTGGATGCGTTCGATCACCAGGCGGATCTCTTCGACCGAGTCCTGGGTACGGCGCGCCAGGTTGCGTACTTCGTCGGCCACCACGGCAAAACCACGGCCGCTTTCGCCGGCGCGGGCCGCTTCGATGGCGGCGTTGAGGGCCAGCAGGTTGGTCTGCTCGGCGATGCTGCGGATCACTTCAAGCACCGAGCCGATCTGCTCGCTGTTCTGCGCCAGGGTTTCCACTTCGCTTACAGCCTTGCTGACCTGTTCGGCGAGCACGGTGATGTCGCGGGTGCTGCGCTCGATGATCGCCATGCCGTCCTTGGCCGAGCGGTCGGCTCCGCGGGCGGCGTCGGCGGCACTGGCAGCGCTGTTGGCGACGTCGTGGGCGGTGGCGCTCATCTCGTTGGAGGCGGTGGCCACCTGGTCGATCTCGCGAAACTGCACCTGCATGCCTTCGCTGGTGCGCTGGGCAATCGCCGAGGACTGGTCGGCAGTGGCCCGGGCCTGGGTGATGCTCTGCTTGATCTGGGCGATGGTCGGCTGCAGCTTGTCGAGGAAACGGTTGAAGCCGCCGGTCAGCCGGCCGAGTTCGTCCTTGCGCGCATAGCGCAGGCGCTGGGTGAGGTCGCCGTCGCCGCTGGCGATGTCTTCGAGCATGCTGGCCACGCTGTTCAGCGGGCGGGTCACACCGGTAGCGGTCAGCCACATCAGCAACAGGCCGCCGAGACCGGCCAGGGTGGCGAACAGCACCACCTTGAGGGTGCCACTGGTGCGGGCGTCTTCGAGGGTGGCCTGCAGGCTGGTGGCGTCGGCCAGCAGTACCTGCTTGGGCAGGTCGATCAGAATGCCCCAGGGCTTGCTGTCGGCAATCGGTTGCACCGGGTTCACGGCGCGGATGGTCTCGCCTTGCTCAAGGATCAGCGGCTGATTGGCGGCCAGCTTTTGCAGCGCCGGCTGGCCGTCCTGGTCGATGCTCTTGCCGACCTTGCCGGCATCGTTGCTGTTGGCCGCCAGCAGGCCGCTGGGGGCGACGATCATCAAGCGCCCGGCGCCATTGAACAGCTCCTGCTGGGCTTTGGCGGCAGCGGCCTGAAGGGCATCGAGGGAAATATCAACGCCAGCCACGGCGATCACCTTGCCGTTGTGCAGCAAGGGCATGGTGATGCTGGTCATCAGCATCTGCTTGCCGCCGACGGTGTCGGAGTAGGGCTCGAGCAGGCAGGCGCGGGCGCTGTTGCGCGAGCAGGTGTACCAGACGTTGTACGGCGTGCCGCTGAGGTTGATTTCGGTCTTGTTCAGGTCGGCGTCGCTGATCACCGTGTTCAAGGCCTGGCCCTGGGCGCGGCTCCAGTAACTGGCGAAGCGGCCGCTCTCGTTGCTCAGGCGCTTGGCATCGTTGGCAAACGCGCTGTCGCCACCGTCCAGGCCTTCGGGCTCGAATGCCAGCCACACGCCCAGTACGTCGGGGTTGCGCTTGAAGCTGGTGGCCAGGCTCTGGTTGATCGCTTCACGCAGGTCGCCAGCGCTCAGGCCGCGGTCGCGGGCCAATTGCTGCAGGTCCTGGACCTGGTCGGCGAGGGCGGTGATGACGGTCTGGCTGTCGCTGAAAGTACGCCGCAGCATCTCGGCCTTTTCGCCGGCGCGGGCCTGTAGCAGGGCCTGGACGTTGCGGGTGAGCATGGTGGTGCTGGCGTCGCCGACCAGTTCATCGCTCTGGTGCGATTGATACAGGTTGATACCGACGACGAGTGCGACCACGCCAAGCAGGCAGAGGCCGGAGAGCAGGACGATTTTCAGGCGGATCGAGAGCGTGTCGAACATGGACGTACTCGCTAAAAGGCAGGCCGGTAGAGGACCGAGCCACTGGGCGGGCTCGGTTCGCTACATCCTTTTAGCGATAACAGTTCATCGGCTTTATAGCCTTAGCCATGAGTGCGCGCCGATGAACGGTCGACGAGGCTCAAGGGCGCGGTTTCTGGCCGCGACCAGATCCACAGGTTGCCCAGCGTCATGCCGGCGATGGCGAGAAATACCGGCCAGCGATGCTCCAGAAACACCAGCATCACGCCGGCACATAGCAGCATGCTGACAGTGGCGCTGACCTTGGCCCGGCGCTGGATTACCTTGCCGTTGCGCCAGTTGCTCAGGATCGGGCCAAACAGGCGATGGTTTTCCAGCCAGGCACTCAGGCGCGGCGAGCTGCGGGTGGCGGCCCAGGCGGCGAGGAGGATGAATTCGGTGGTGGGCAGGCCGGGAATCACGATGGCCACCAGGCCGATGCCCAGGCTGACGTAGGCCAGCAGGCCGAAGAGCAGGCGCGAGAGTTTTGAAGCGGCTGGGCGGGTCATGGGCTTGTCGGTGTGCACGGGCAAGGCCCGGTTACCACGAGGGTAACCGGGTACGGCGCATCAGGCCAGTTCGGCTTTAGGCGCAGTTGCGTAGGCGTGTTTGAGCAGCTCGGTGAAACGCTCGAAGGCGGCCACGGCGCCTTGCTCGGCCTTGGCTTCTTCTTCGGCGCTCAGTTCCAGGCCGTCGAGGATGCGGGTGAACTGCTTCCAGCCTTCGGCGCGGCCACCGGCCGGTTCGCCCAGGTGACGGGCACCGAAGCTGTCCGACAGGCCCAGGCCGACGGCACGCTTGATCAGGAACGCAGCGCCGAGCTTGGAACCTTCGGAAACGAAGATCCAGCCCATGGCTTCACCCAGGCTTGGGCGCTGCAGGGCGCCGGCAAAGTCGGCCGGGATCTCGGTGTTCAAGTCCGCCAGGTCCAGGCCGGCCTGTTCGGCGCGGCAGCGTGCGGCCAGATCCGGGACGATGGCGATCAGTGCCGGGTCGGTGTACAGCGCCTTGAGCTCGGACTGGAACAGGTACTGGGCAACCACGAAGCGGGCGAAGCTCTCGCGGGTTTCGAACGGCGCGTGGGATTTGACCAGGGCGTCGAGTTCGGTGTGCGGGGCGTGGGTCAGCTGGTTCAAACGCTGCGAACGCAGGCTGGCGCGTTCGGTGGTGGTAGCGGCGGTCATGGTGATTCCTTGCGAAATGGGCGTGCCTGATGACTAGACGAATGAGAAGACGCGTGACAGTAAAAAAACCTCACCTCAAAGGCTTTTCACGGGGCAAGCCCGCTCCTGCAAAATCTGTAGGAGCGGGCTTGCCCCGCGCTGCGGTTCAGATATCCCAGACCAGGTTGATGGCGAAATTGCGGCCCGGCATGGTCAGGCGGTCGAGGTTGGCGGGGGCGGTTACCGCCGCTTCACCGAGGCCGTCGTAGCCGCGCACGTCATCCCACTGCCAGTACTTCTTGTCGGTCAGGTTGTAGAGGCCGGCGTTGACCGTGATGTCGTCGGTGACCTTGTAGAAGCCGGTCAGGTCGAGCACACCGTAGCCCGGGGTGCGGAACTGCTTGCTGGTGCCGTCGGGGGCGAAGAAGGTGGTGTCGTCGACGCGGTTCTTGCGTTTGACCAGGGTCCAGCTCAGCAGCGCGCCGTATTGCTCCTGCTCGTAACCCAGGCCCATCACCGCGGTCAGCGGGTTGACGCTGTTGAGCGGCTGGCCGGTGTCGTCGTTGCGGCCATAGAGGTAGGCCAGCGAGCCCTGGGTATACAGGCCGTGCGGTGCGCCGAAGGCGTCGAGGTTCAGGCGGCCCTTGAACTCGGCACCCTTGATGGTGGCGTGCTTGATGTTGTTGGCTTCGAAGGTCTGGCCGAGGTTGCTGCCCTGCACCGCGTCTTCGTTGATGAAGTCGCGGTACTTGTTGTAGAACACCGCGACGGCGAAGTCACCGGCCTCGAAGTTGCCGCGCAGGCCGGTCTCGTAGCTCTTGCTCTTTTCCGGCTCGAGGTTGGAGTTACCGCGCACGCTGTAGCCCAGGCCCGGGTTCTCGAAGCGGCCGTACAACGCCTTGGCGGTCGGCGTACGGAAGCCTTCGGCGTACTGGCCGTACCAGGTGTAGTTGTCGTTGAAGGCGTAGGTCAGGCCGAACTTGGGCGAGACCCGATGCCATTTCTTGGCGTCGTCGTCGACCGGGTCGGTGGGGTTGGCGCCGACGCCACGCAGGAACTCGTCGGTCATGTGCGGGGTGAGCTTGGTGTAGTCGTAGCGCACGCCCGGCAGGAAGGTCCACTGGTTCCAGCGGATCTCGTCCTGGGCGAACAGGCTGTAGGTGTTGACGGTCGGATCGGGGAAGTCACTGACCAGCGCCTGGCTGTCACTGGTGCTGACCTGGCCGATGAAGCGGCAGCTGCCACCGACATTCAGGCAGGTGCCGGTGCCGCTGCGCGAGCCGGTGACCTTCTGGTGCTTGAGGGTGGTGCCGTAGGTCAGCAAGTGCTCGGTGGCGCCGACGCTGAAGGCTTTGTCCAGTTGTGCGTCGAACACCCACTGGCGGTCCTTGTAGGTGGTCTGGCGGTCACGGAACACCTGGCGACCCGAGGCGAAATAGAGCTCTTCGGTGCGCTGGTCGGTCTTGCCGATCTGGTAGTTCAGGGTCCACTTCATGTTGTCGGCCAGCACGCTGCCCAGGGCGAATTCGTGGTTGATGCCGAAACGCTCGCGGGTCACGGTATCGTTGCCGGTGCGGTCGCGGTACGCGTTCATCGCGCCGAAGCCCGGAATGAACGGCCCGCCCACGGCGCTCTTGAGCTTCAGGTCACGGTCGTCCTTGTAGTTCTCGTAAGTGAAGGCCAGGCGCGCGTCGTCGGCGTAGTTCCAGCCGGCCTTGGCGAGGATGTTGGTGGTGCGCACGTCTTCCGGGTTGGCGGCGGTGCGTGCCAGGCCGGTGCCGCCGTGGCTGCTGTAGGACTCGGTTTCATGGCCGTTGCGCTGGCTCAGGTGCAGCAGGCCGTCGAACTCGCCCTGGCGGCCGGAGACGGTGGCCGAGTTCAGCCAGCTTTCGTCTGCCGAGCTGTAGCCGGTCTTCAGGCGTGCGCCGACGTCCTGGCCAGGCTTGATGATGTCGTCGGGGTCGAGGGTGAAGTAGCTGACCGCGCCGCCAATGGCGTTGCTGCCGTACAGCACCGAAGCCGGGCCACGGAGGATCTCCACGCGCTTGACGATCTCAGGGTCGACGTAGTTGCGCTGGGTCTGGGCGTAGGGGCCGAAGAAGAAACTGTCGGGGATCGACACGCCGTCGATCTGGGTCAGCACCCGCTCACCGTCGATACCGCGGATGTTGTAGCCGTTCAGGCCGCTGCGCTGGCCGGTGCCGCTGACCGAAACGCCAGGCTCGTAACGCACCAGTTCCTTGATGTTGTTGACGTTCTGGCGATCGAGCTGCTCGCGGGTCTGTACGCTGACGGTGCTCGGCACCTGGCTGATGTCCTGGGCGCTACGGGTGGCGCTGACGGTGATTTGCTGCAGGGCGATGGCCTTGCTGGCGCTGCGTTCGATCACCACGTTGCCGCTGTTGAGCGTGCGGTAGCTCAGGCCGGTGCCGGCCAGCAGGCGCTGCAGGGCCGCTTCCGGTTTCAGCGAGCCATGCACGCCCGGCGAGGCGACGCCCTCGGCAAGTTCCGCAGAGAAGCCCACTTGCCAGCCGGTCACCGCGGTAAAGGCGTTGAGCGCCGACACCAGCGGCTGCTGGTTGATGGCGAAGCGGTAGTCGCCCATGCGCGGGGCACTGGCCTGGGCCGGTTCCGCGGCTAACGCCGGCAGGCTGCAGGCGCCGCTGGCGAGCATGGCCAGGGTCAACAGGGAGAGCGTGCAACGCTGCAGGCCGGGGGTACGTGAAGTGGCTGAAGATCGACGAGTGAAACCAGTGGACATCGAAAGCGCTCCCTGTCGCGCGAATGTTATAGGTGCTGGCTGATTCAAAAATAAGAATCAGTTGCATTGGCTATAACGAGACGTAACAGCTTCAGGGATCGCGTAAAAAAACTTTTGCCTCAGTTGAGAATCACCAGCGCCGGGTACTCGTGCAACTGTGCCGAGGTGATGTGGGCCAGGGCACGCAAGGTTTCCAGGGGCTGGTCGAGGCGGTAGTTGCCGGTGACCGCGACGTTTGCCAGCTGCTCGTTGCCGTTGATGATCCAGCCGGGGTAGTAGCGGCGCAGTTCGGCCAGCACCTGGCTCAGCGGACAGTTCTCGAACACCAGGCGGCCCTGGACCCAGGCCAGGTCCTTTTGCGCATCCAGGCGTCCGCGCTGGCCGAAGCCATTGGGCCCGACGCTGATGCTGTCACCCGCCGACAGGCGAATGCGCTGGTCGCTGCTGGCCTGCAGGTCGACGTCGCCGCGTTGCACCCGAACCTGGGCTTCGCCGTTGAGGTAGCGCACGGCAAAATCGGTATCGCGCACACTGGCACGCAGCGGGCCGGCCTGCAGTTCCAGCGGTGGCTGGGCGCCGCCGGGAACCTCGAAGTAGGCCTCGCCCTGCAGCAGCCGGGCCACTTGGCGGTTGTCGCGCAGGTCGCTGGCAAACGCCGAATTGGTGTTGAGCAAGACCTTGGAACCGTCGTCCAGCTGTACCCGCTGGCGTTCACCCACTACGGTCAGATGATCGGCCTGCAGGCGCACCGGCAGGTTGCCTACGGTGAAAATCCCCACCAGCAGCACAGCGGCCGTAGCGAGGGGTTTCCAGTGTGGGCGGATACGTGAGCGCAGGCTGCGGCGCTGTACCTGATGCAGTTGCCCGGCGGCCTGGCGCAGGGGCGCGCCGTTCCAGACCGCCTCGGCCTCGACATAGGCGCGGGCGTTGGCCGGGTCTGCCTCGAGCCAGGCTTCGAAGGCCTGGGTGTCTTGCTCTGACGCACATTGCAGGCGAATCAGCCAGTCCAGGGCCTGGTCCATGGCCCGGTCACTGGCGGTTTGGCCAGGCGGCGAGGGGCGAGGAGAGGGACTGTCGGTCACGGGTGGGTCCTTGGCGGGGCTGGCGCTTTTTTGCGAATGATCCGGGGTATCCATGGGGATGGCAAGGTTTTAGCTGCGATCCACGACGGGCTGTTTACTTCAGCCGGTCGGCTACCCCTACACAGATGGCCATGATCAGTTTCAGTTCCTTCTGAACCGTGCTTGCCGACACTTTCAGTTGTTCGGCGATTTCCAGGTAGCTGGCGCCATGCAGGCGGCTGAGGATGAAGATGCGCTGTTGGCGTTCGGTCAATTGCGCGAGGCTGACGCTCAGGCGCTTGAGCAGTTGTTCGGCGTGGGCGGCGTCTTCGGCACTGCTGCTGGGCGCAGCGACGTTGTGCAGGACTTGCTCGGGCACATCGTCGACCAGGTTGCGCGACTGCGCCCGGCGTGCGCGCAAGTGATCGAGGGCGAGGTTGCGCGCGGTCTGGAACACGAAAGGCTCGAGGTGCTCGATGGGCCGTTCGCCCAGGGCGCGGGTCACCCGCAGGTAGGTCTCCTGCAACAGGTCTTCGGCAGTACTGGGGTTATCCACCATGCGCTGCAGCGTACGCAGCAGGCTGACCCGCTGCGCGAGGAAAACGGCGTTGAACTGGGACTGACTCACAGCGGTACCCGACCATGGCGTGGCGAATGATAATGCTTATCATCAGCGCGTTGGTCAAGTACTGCCTCCGCTCCTGCAAGGGATGGTCCTAGCGGGCGTTGTGCAGCGCCAGGCAGTTATCCAGCATGCGGTTGGAGAAGCCCCATTCGTTGTCGTACCAGGCCATCACCTTGAGCATGCGCCCGTTGGCCCGGGTATGGTTGGCATCGAAAATCGACGACAACGGGTTGTGGTTGAAGTCGCAGGACACCAGCGGCAGGCTGTTGTAGCCGAGCACCTTGGAATGCCGGCTGGCTTCCTTGAACAGCGCGTTGACGGCCTCGGCCGTGGCCTCGCGCTCAAGGTTGACGGTGAGGTCGACCAGCGACACGTTGATCACCGGCACCCGCACGGCCATGCCGGTGAGCTTGCCGGCCAGTTCCGGCAGCACCAGGCCCACGGCTTCGGCGGCGCCGGTCTTGCTCGGGATCATCGACTGGGTCGCCGAACGGGCGCGGAACGGGTCGCTGTGGTAGACGTCGGTAAGGTTCTGGTCGTTGGTGTAGGCATGAATGGTGGTCATCAGCCCCTGCTCGATGCCGAACTCGCGGTGCAGCACCTGGGCCAGCGGCGCCAGGCAGTTGGTGGTGCACGAAGCGCTGGAGATGATCTGGTGCGAGGGGCGCAGGATGTCATGGTTGACCCCGTACACCACGGTGGCATCAGCCCCCTTGGCCGGCGCCGAGATAATGACTTTGCCGGCCCCGGCAGTAAGATGGGCGGCGGCCTTGGCGCGCTCGGTGAACAAACCGGTGCACTCGAACACCACATCGATGGCTTCGGCTTTCCATGGCAGCTCCGCCGGGTTGCGGATGGCGCTGACGGCGATGCGGTCGCCGTTGACGGTAATGCTCTCGTGATCGGATTCAACCGTGGCAGCGAAGCTGCCGTGGACGCTGTCGTATTTGAGCAGATGGGCATTGATCGCGCTGTCGCCCAGGTCGTTGATGGCGACGACCTGCAGATCCTGACGGTAGCCTTGGGTATAGAGTGCGCGAAGGATGTTGCGGCCGATGCGGCCAAAGCCATTGATTGCGATACGAAGGGTCATGGAGCTACCTCTGGGAGACCGGGTGAAGCCCGTGGCAATTGAAGTTTTGCTTCACTGCATCTGATTTTGTTGTTGGAATTACAAGATTATTCGTAAAAAAATAGAAAACAAGCCTTTTTGCTGGCAATATTTTATTCAATCTACAACGAGCGATCGGCCAAGCCGTTCCTCCCGCAACGCATCGCCCCTGCCATTGAGCCTAGGCCGCGATCGTTGATAAGGGAAACCGCCGCAGAGGTCGCAACCACCGATAGCCTGGAGTCCAGTACATGCATCCGCGCATTCTTGAGGTCACCCAACGGCTGATCGCCCGCAGTCGCCCCACCCGTGAACGCTACCTTGAGCTGATTCGCGGGGCCGCCAGCGACGGGCCGATGCGTGCCAAGCTGCAGTGCGCCAACTTCGCTCACGGTGTCGCCGGCTGCGGCAGCCAGGACAAGCAAAGCCTGCGGATGATGAACGCGGCCAACGTCGCCATCGTCTCCGCCTACAACGACATGCTCTCGGCGCACCAGCCCTACGAGCATTACCCCGAACAGATCAAGCAGGCGCTGCGCGAAATCGGCTCGGTCGGCCAGTTCGCCGGCGGTGTGCCGGCCATGTGCGACGGCGTCACCCAGGGTGAACCCGGTATGGAACTGGGCATCGCCAGCCGCGAAGTGATCGCCATGTCCACCGCCATCGCCCTGTCACACAACATGTTCGATGCGGCGCTGATGCTCGGCATCTGCGACAAGATCGTCCCCGGCCTGCTGATGGGCGCGTTGCGCTTCGGCCATCTGCCAACGCTGTTCGTGCCGGGTGGGCCGATGCCGTCGGGCATCTCCAACAAGGAGAAAGCCGATGTGCGCCAGCGTTACGCCGAAGGCAAGGCCAGTCGCGAAGAGCTGCTGGAGTCGGAGATGAAGTCCTACCACAGCCCCGGCACTTGCACCTTCTACGGCACTGCCAATACCAACCAGCTGCTGATGGAAGTGATGGGCCTGCACCTGCCGGGCGCCTCTTTCGTCAACCCGTATACGCCGCTGCGCGATGCCCTGACTGTCGAGGCTGCGCAGCAGGTCACGCGCATGACCAAGGCCAGTGGCGCCTTTATGCCGCTGGGTGAGATCGTCGACGAGAAATCCCTGGTCAACTCCATCGTTGCCCTGCACGCCACCGGCGGCTCGACCAACCACACCCTGCACATGCCGGCGATTGCCCAGGCCGCCGGCATCCAGCTGACCTGGCAGGACATGGCCGAGCTCTCGGAAGTGGTGCCGACCCTGTCCCACGTCTATCCGAACGGCAAGGCCGACATCAACCACTTCCAGGCTGCCGGCGGCATGGCCTTCCTGATTCGCGAACTGCTCGATGCCGGTTTGCTCCACGAAGACGTCAACACCGTCGCCGGCCATGGCCTGCGTCGCTACACCCAGGAGCCGTTCCTTGAGGCCGGCAAACTGGTCTGGCGCGAAGGCCCGAAGGCCAGCCTTGATGAGGCGATCCTGCGCCCAGTGGCACGGGCGTTCTCGCCCGAAGGCGGTCTGCGGGTCATGGAAGGCAACCTCGGTCGCGGGGTGATGAAGGTGTCCGCAGTAGCCCCCGAGCATCAGGTGGTCGAAGCCCCGGCACTGGTGTTCCATGACCAGCAGGCGCTGGCCGATGCCTTCCAGGCCGGCGAGCTGGAGCGTGATTTCGTTGCGGTAATGCGCTTCCAGGGGCCGCGCTGCAACGGCATGCCCGAGCTGCACAAGATGACCCCGTTCCTTGGCGTGTTGCAGGACCGTGGCTTCAAGGTCGCACTGGTAACCGACGGGCGCATGTCCGGTGCTTCAGGGAAAATCCCCGCAGCCATTCATGTCTGCCCCGAAGCTTTCGATGGCGGCCCGCTGGCGCGCCTGCGCGATGGCGATATCGTCCGCGTCGACGGCGTGGCGGGTACCCTGACGGTGAAACTCAGTGCAGCCGAGCTGGCCGATCGAGAACTGCCCGCACCACCGACCGGCAACGACCTGGGTTGCGGCCGCGAGCTGTTCGGCTTCCTGCGTACCGCCCTGAGCCCGGCAGAGAAAGGCGCCAGCGCCTTCACCTCGGCCCTGGAGACACTCAAATGAAGCGCGCACTGGTCGGCGATATCGGCGGCACCAATGCACGCTTCGCCCTCTGGGAAGACAACCGCATGCACGCGGTGCAGGTCTTTGCCACGGCGGACTACACCAGCCCGGAACAGGCCATTGGCGCTTACCTGGCTGACCAGGGCCTGGCCCGCGGCGAGCTGGGCGCGGTGTGCCTGGCGGTGGCCGGGCCGGTCGACGGTGATGAGTTTCGCTTTACCAACAACCACTGGCGGCTCAGCCGCCAGGCGTTCTGCAAAACCTTGCAGGTCGAGCAGTTGCTGCTGATCAACGACTTCACCGCCATGGCCCTGGGCATGACCCGCTTGCAGGCGGACGAGTACCGTACCGTCTGCGCAGGCACGCCTGATGCCAGCCGCCCGGCGCTGGTGATCGGCCCGGGCACCGGCCTTGGCGTCGGCACCTTGCTCAACCTGGGTGAGGACCGCTGGATGGCTTTGCCGGGCGAGGGCGGGCATGTCGACCTGCCGGTGGGCAATGCCCGCGAAGCGCAGATCCGCCAGCAGATCGAAAGCGAAATCGGCCATGTCAGCGCCGAAACCGTCCTCAGCGGCGGCGGCCTGCTGCGCTTGTACCAGGCCATCTGTGCCCTGGATGGTCAGCCTGCTCCGCTGCAAAGTCCGGCGGCGATCACCGACGCGGCGCTGGCCGGTGAGCCCGTTGCCCTGGCGGTGATCGAGCAGTTCTGCCGTTTCCTGGGCCGGGTGGCGGGCAACAACGTCCTGACCCTCGGCGGGCGTGGCGGGGTGTTTATCGTCGGCGGCATCGTTCCACGCTTTGCCGAGCTGTTCCTGCGCAGCGGCTTTGGCGCCAGCTTTGCCGACAAGGGCTGCATGAGTGGCTACTTCAAGGATCTCCCGGTATGGTTGGTGACCGCCGAGTTCTCCGGCTTGCTCGGGGCCGGCGTGGCGCTGCAACAAGCCGGCTGAGGTGTAGGCGCGGGCTTGCCCCGCGAAGCACTCACCCTGTTCAACAAGGAGTGATGCGTGAGCAAGTCGATATTGATGGTCGACGACGACCAGGACATTCGTGAACTGCTGCAGACCTACCTGAGCCGCGCCGGTTTCAGCGTCCAGGCGGTGGCCGACGGGCGCGGCTTTCGCCAGGCCCTGAACGCCAGCGACTGCGACCTGGTGATCCTCGACGTGATGTTGCCCGACGAAGACGGTTTCAGCCTGTGTCGCTGGGTGCGCCAGCATCCGCGCCTGGCCCAGGTGCCGATCATCATGCTCACCGCCAGCTCCGACGAAGCCGACCGGGTCATCGGCCTGGAGCTGGGCGCCGATGATTACCTGGGCAAACCCTTCAGCCCGCGCGAACTGCAGGCGCGGATCAAGGCGCTGCTGCGCCGTGCCGGTTTTGGCCAGGAGCGCAGTGGCTGTGATGTGCTGGCCTTCGATGACTGGCGCCTGGATACCATCAGCCACCGCTTGTTCCACCGCGATGGTGAAGAGGTGATTCTCTCCGGTGCCGACTTCGCCTTGCTCAAGCTGTTCCTCGATCACCCGCAACAGATCCTCGACCGCGACACCATCGGCAACGCCACCCGAGGCCGTGAGCCGATGCCGCTGGACCGCATTGTCGACATGGCGGTCAGCCGCCTGCGCCAACGCCTGCGCGACACCGAAAAACCGCCACGGTTGATCCGTACCGTACGCGGCAGTGGCTACCTGCTGGCGGCCAGTGTTGCGCCCGCGCACTGAAGGGCGCTGGCGCCTGCCGCTGCCACGCTCGCTGCTGGGGCGCATGCTGCTGTTGACCTTGCTGGTGGTGTTGCTGGCCCAGGGGCTGTCGAGTGTGATCTGGTTGTCGCAATTGCGTGCCAGCCAGATGGAAGGCCTGGTCGCCAGCGCGCGCAGCCTGGCCCATTCGATGAGTGCCAGCGTCAGTTATTTTCGCTCCCTGCCGGTGGCTTACCGGCCGATGGTGCTCGACCAGTTGCGTAGCATGGGCGGTACCCGCTTCGTCGTTTCGCTCAACGACAAACCGCTGGGCATGCAGGTGCTGCCGGCCACGCCGCGCAAGGAGGCGGTGATCGACGCCGTCGCTGATGTGCTGCACCAGCGCCTCGGCGCGCAGCTGGAAATTTCCATCCAGTTTGTCAGCCCGCAGGATTTGCGGATCTTCAACAGCGGCCTGAAGCTCGATGAGCTGCCGCGTTCCTGGGCCCACTATGCGCTGACCCTGGAGCCGATCAACCCGCCGGTGCTGGTGACCCAGATTCGCCTCGCTGAAGGCGAGTGGCTGTACATCGCCTCGCTGCTGCCCGAGCCCTACACCAGCCTCGAAGAGCAGGGCCTGCCCAGCCAGCAGTTATGGTTCATCGTGCTGACCAGTTCATTCCTGCTGCTGTTCATCGGTCTGCTGGTGCACTGGCAGAGCCGCCCGCTCAAGCGCCTGGCCCTGGCCGCACGGGAGATGTCGCTGGGGGCCGACGTCGAGCCGGTGACCGAAGGCGGTGGCAGTGAAGTGGAGGAGGTGGGCCGGGCCTTCAACGCCATGCGCGAGCGCATCAGCCGCTACCTGACCGAACGCAGCCAGTTGTTCAGCGCCATCTCCCACGACCTGCGCACGCCGATCACGCGCTTGCGCCTGCGTGTCGAGTTGCTTGATGACGAGCAGTTGCAGGCCAAGTTCGGCCGCGACCTGGACGAGCTGGAGATGCTGGTCAAGGGCGCGCTGCAATGTGTGAAGGACACCGACATCCACGAGAACATCGAGCGTATCGACCTCAACCAGGTGCTCGAATGCCTGGTCGAACCGTACCTGGGCAGTGGCCAGATCACCCTCGAAGGTCGCGCCCAGGCGCCTTATCCCGGCAAGCCACTGGCGCTCAAGCGCTGCATTGGCAACTTGATCGACAACGCCCTGAAATACGGCGAGCGCGCCCACCTGCGCATCCTCGACAGTGACATTGGCTTTGTCTTGCAGGTCGATGACGAGGGCCCGGGCGTGCCCGAGCAACGTCAGGAGCAGGTGTTCGAGCCGCATTTTCGCCTGGCCGGACAGCAGCAGGGCTACGGCCTGGGCCTGGGTATCGCGCGCAACATCGCCCACAGCCACGGCGGCGAGGTGAGCCTGCGCAACCTGCGTGAGGGCGGCTTGCGGGTGACCTTGAGCCTGCCGCGCAGCGTTGACTGAAATTCTGCCTGGGCGAATGTCACCAGCTGGTGACATTCGCGCATCCCTTCGTTACCTCCGGCCCGAGTGCCGTTGGTTAGACTCCAATGCAAGCGCAAGCACCACGACTTGCACCTGCATAACAACAAGAAAAGGTTCCTCTCGATGAATGCGATCAATCGCCTCGCCGCTGTCATTTCCCTCGCCTCCTTGTTGCCCCTGAGTGCTATTGCTGCCGCTAACGGCACGGTCGAAGTCACTCACTGGTGGACCTCCGGAGGCGAAGCCGCGGCGGTGAAAACCCTCAAGGAACAAGTCGAGAAAGACGGTTTCACCTGGAAGGACAACGCCGTCGCCGGTGGCGGTGGCGCAGCGGCCATGACCGTACTGAAGAGCCGCGCAGTGGCCGGTAACCCGCCAGGCGCCGCCCAGATCAAGGGGCCGGACATCCAGGAGTGGGGTGCGCTGGGCCTGCTCACCGAGCTCGACGATGTCTCCAGAGCCAACAACTGGGACGCCCTGCTGCCAAAGAAAGTCGCCCAGATCATGCAGTACGACGGCCACTATGTAGCGGTGCCGGTGAACATCCACCGGGTCAACTGGCTGTGGATCAACCCGCAGGTGTTCGACAAGGCCGGGGCCAAGGTGCCGACCACCCTCGATGAACTGTTCGCCGCCGCCGACAAGCTCAAGGCGGCCGGTTTCATCCCGCTCGCCCATGGCGGCCAGCCGTGGCAGGACAGCACCGTTTTCGAAGACCTGGTGCTGAGCATCCTCGGGCCCCAGGGCTATCACAAAGCCTTCGTCGAACTGGATGAAGACACCCTGACTGGCGCGCAGATGGTCAAGGTGTTCGAAACCCTCAAGCGCCTGGGCACTTACATGGATCCCAATCGCGCCGGGCGCGACTGGAACATTGCTGCCGCCGAAGTCATCAATGGCAAGGCCGGCATGCAGATCATGGGCGACTGGGCCAAGAGCGAATGGACCGCCGCCGGCAAAGTGGCAGGCAAGGACTACCAGTGCGTGGCCTTCCCCGGCACCCAGGGCAGTTTCGCCTACAACATCGATTCGCTGGCGATGTTCAAGCTCAAGAACGAGAACGACATCAAGGCCCAGAACGACTTGGCCAAGGTCGCCCTGGAACCGCGGTTCCAGACCGTGTTCAACCAGAACAAGGGCTCCTTGCCGGTGCGCCAGGACATGGACATGAGCCAGTTCGACGCCTGCACGCAGAAGTCGGCGGTGGACTTCAAGGAAGCGGAAAAGGGTGACGGCCTGCAACCGAGCATGGCCCACAACATGGCGACCTCCCTGGCGGTGCAGGGGGCGATCTTCGATGTCGTCACCAACTTCTTCAACGACCCGAAAGCCGATCCGGCAATGGCGGTCAAGCAGCTGAATTCGGCGATCAAGTCGGCCAAGTGATGGTGTAGGCAACGACTCTGCGGGGCTTCATCGCTGGCAAGCCAGCTCCCACAGGGTCGGTGCATGCAGTCCATTGTGGGAGCTGGCTTGCCAGCGATGCGGTGCGCAGCGCCGCCCTTCAACCGAGACTTTCTGATGAGCACTGTTGCCACAATCAACAAGGCCTCACCCCTGGACGCCCTGCAGCGCTGGTTACCGAAACTGGTACTGGCGCCGAGCATGTTGATCGTCCTGGTGGGTTTTTACGGCTACATCCTCTGGACCTTCGTCCTGTCCTTCACCAACTCAAGCTTCATGCCCAGCTACAAGTGGGTGGGCCTGGCGCAATATGCACGGCTGATGGAGAACGACCGCTGGTGGGTGGCGAGCAAGAACCTGCTGCTGTTCGGCGGCATGTTCATCGCCATCAGCCTGGTGATCGGCGTGCTGCTGGCGATTTTGCTCGACCAGCGCATCCGCCGCGAAGGGTTCATTCGCACTATTTACCTGTACCCCATGGCGCTGTCGATGATCGTCACCGGCACCGCCTGGAAGTGGCTGCTCAACCCCGGCCTGGGCCTGGACAAGATGCTTCGCGACTGGGGCTGGGAAGGCTTTCGCCTGGACTGGCTGGTGGACCCCGACCGGGTTGTCTACTGCCTGGTGATCGCCGCCGTGTGGCAGGCCTCGGGCTTTGTCATGGCGCTGTTCCTGGCCGGCCTGCGCGGCGTCGATCAGTCGATCATCCGTGCCGCGCAAGTCGATGGCGCCAGCCTGCCGAGCATCTACCTGCGCATCGTCTTGCCAAGTTTGCGCCCGGTGTTTTTCAGCGCACTGATGATCCTTGCGCACATCGCGATCAAGAGCTTCGACCTGGTCGCGGCCATGACTGCGGGCGGCCCGGGCTATGCCTCTGACCTGCCGGCGATGTTCATGTATTCCTTCACCTTCAGCCGTGGGCAGATGGGCATGGGCTCGGCCAGCGCGATCCTGATGCTCGGCGCGATCCTGTCGATCCTGGTGCCGTACCTGTATTCGGAACTGAGGAACAAACGCCATGACTAGGTCCCTCGCTCCCCGCTCGTTGAGCTTCAGCCGCCTGGCCATCTACTCGACCCTGATCCTGGCCTGTGCGTTGTACCTGATCCCGCTGATCGTGATGCTGCTGACCAGCTTCAAGTCGCCGGAAGACATCCGTACCGGCAACCTGCTGAGCTGGCCCGAGGTGATCACCGGCATCGGCTGGATCAAGGCCTGGGACACGGTCGGCGGCTACTTCTGGAACTCGGTGAAGATCACCGTGCCGGCGGTGGTGATCTCGACCCTGCTCGGTGCGCTCAACGGCTATGTGCTGTCGATGTGGCGTTTCAGGGGGTCGCAGCTGTTCTTCGGCCTGCTCTTGTTCGGCTGCTTCCTGCCGTTCCAGACCGTGCTGCTGCCGGCCTCGTTCACCCTCGGCAAGCTTGGCCTGGCCAGCACCACCAGCGGCCTGGTGCTGGTGCATATCGTCTACGGCCTGGCCTTCACCACGCTGTTTTTCCGCAACTACTACTGCAGCGTGCCGGAGGCTCTGGTGCGGGCGGCGCGGCTCGATGGCGCGGGTTTTTTCACCATCTTCGGGCGCATCCTGCTGCCGATGTCGGTGCCGATCATCATGGTCTGCCTGATCTGGCAGTTCACCCAGATCTGGAACGACTTTCTCTTCGGCGTGGTGTTCGCCAGCGGCGATGCGCAACCGATCACCGTGGCCCTGAACAACCTGGTCAACACCAGCACCGGGGTCAAGGAATACAACGTCGACATGGCGGCGGCGATGATCGCCGGGTTACCGACCCTGTTGGTCTATGTGCTGGCTGGCAAGTATTTCCTGCGCGGGCTCACGGCCGGCGCGGTCAAGGGGTAAACAACAATGGCAACGCTTGAACTGCGCAACGTCAACAAGAGCTACGGCAGCGGTCTGCCGGACACCCTGAAGAACATCGAACTGTCGATCGACTCCGGCGAATTCCTGATTCTGGTCGGCCCGTCCGGGTGCGGTAAATCGACCCTGATGAACTGCATCGCCGGCCTCGAACAGATCAGCGGCGGGGCGATCCTGGTGGACGATGCCGACATCAGCGGCATGAGCCCCAAGGATCGCGACATCGCCATGGTGTTCCAGTCTTACGCGCTGTACCCGACCATGAATGTGCGCGACAACATCGCCTTCGGCCTGAAAATGCGCAAGATGCCTGCCGCCGCCATCGACGAAGAGGTGGCGCGAGTGGCCAAGCTGCTGCAGATCGAGCACCTGCTGACGCGCAAGCCTGGCCAACTGTCCGGTGGCCAGCAGCAACGCGTGGCCATGGGCCGGGCGCTGGCGCGGCGGCCGAAGATCTACCTGTTCGACGAGCCGCTGTCCAACCTCGACGCCAAGCTGCGGGTGGAGATGCGCACCGAAATCAAGCTGATGCACCAGCGCCTGAAGACCACCACGGTGTACGTCACCCACGATCAGATCGAGGCCATGACCCTGGGCGACAAGGTGGCGGTGATGAAGGACGGGCTGATTCAGCAGTTCGGCACCCCGCAGCAGATCTACAACGATCCGGCCAACCTGTTCGTGGCCAGCTTCATCGGTTCGCCCCCGATGAACTTCATTCCCCTGCGCCTGCAGCGCAAGGACGGCCGCCTGCTGGCCCTGCTCGACAGTGGCCAGGCCCGCTGCGAGCTACCCTTGGGCTTCAATGTGGCGGGCCTGGAGGACCGTGAAGTGATCCTCGGCATGCGCCCGGAACAGATCGCTCTGGCCCCGGCCCAGGCCAATGGTTTGCCGAGTATTCGTGCCGAAGTGCAGATCACCGAGCCCACCGGGCCGGACCTGCTGGTGTTCGTCACCCTCAACCAGACCAAGGTCTGCTGCCGACTGGCCCCGGATGTGCCGACCCAGGTCGGCGACACCCTGAACCTGCAGTTCGATCCGGCACGGGTGCTGCTGTTCGATGCCGCCACCGGCGAGCGCCTGGGTGTCGCCGCGCCAGCACAGGCGAGCAAGGACAATGTCGCCCAATTCAAGGGCCGCTGAATTCGTTATAGAACGTAGACACCCATCGAGAACAATAAAACGAGGAAACAAGGGATGGATCACTTCAAGCGTATCAAGCCTCTGGCGCCGTTGACCCTGCTGGCGGCCCTGGGCCTCAGTTGCGGGGCGCAGGCGGCTGGCGCCTTTGCCCCGGAGTCGAAATGGATGAGCGGCGACTGGGGCGGTACCCGCACCGAGCTGCTGGAGAAAGGCTACGACTTCACCCTCGACTACGTCGGTGAGGTGGCCGGCAACCTCAACGGTGGCTACAACGACGACAAGACCGCGCGCTACAGCGACCAGTTCGCCCTCGGCGCGCACCTGGACCTGGAGAAGATCTTCGGCTGGCAGGATGCCGAGTTCAAGTTGGCGATCACCGAGCGTAGCGGCCGCAACTTGTCCAACGACCGCATCAGCGACCCGCGTGCCGGGCAGTTCAGTTCGGTGCAGGAAGTCTGGGGGCGCGGCCAGACCTGGCGCCTGACCCAGATGTGGGTCAAGCAGAAGTATTTCGATGGCGCCCTGGACATCAAGGTCGGGCGCTTTGGCGAAGGCGAGGACTTCAACAGCTTCCCCTGCGACTTCCAGAACCTGGCGTTCTGCGGCTCGCAAGTGGGCAACTGGGTTGGCGGTATCTGGTACAACTGGCCGGTCAGCCAGTGGGCGATGCGGGTCAAATACAACATCACTCCGGAGTTCTTCGCCCAGGTCGGTGTGTATGAACAGAACCCGTCCAACCTTGAAACCGGCAACGGCTTCAAGCTCAGCGGCAGCGGCACCAAGGGCATGATCCTGCCGGTGGAGCTGGTCTGGTCGCCGCAGGTCAACGGCCTGCCGGGTGAGTACCGTCTGGGTTACTACTACAGCACGGCCAAGGCCGATGACCTGTATGACGACGTCAATGGCCAGCCCCAGGCGCTGACCGGCGCAGCCTTCAAGTCGCACTCGAGCAAACATGGCTGGTGGGTGGTGGCCCAGCAGCAGGTCACTACGCACAACGGTGATGCCAACCGCGGCCTGAGCCTGTTCGCCAACTTCACCGTGCACGACAAGGCTACCAACGTGGTGGACAACTACCAGCAGGTTGGCATGGTCTACAAGGGCGCCTTCGATGGCCGGCCCAAGGATGACATCGGCTTTGGTGTGGCGCGGATTCACGTCAATGACGACGTCAAGGACCGTGCGCAGTTGCTCAATCAGCAGAGCGGCATAGAGGATTACAACGATGCCGGCTTCGTGCCGATCCAGAAGACCGAGTACAACGCCGAGCTGTACTACGGCTTCCATGTCACCAACTGGCTGACCGTGCGGCCGAACCTGCAGTACATCAAGAGCCCGGGCGGGGTGGACGAGGTGGATAACGCGCTGGTCGCCGGGTTGAAGATTCAGTCGTCGTTCTGAGGCGATATGTTGTAAATTTACGCATATTGCGACCGCTGTGCGGTCGATCGCTGGCAAGCCAGCTCCCACATGGATTGCGCAGATCCTGTGGGAGCTGGCTTGCCAGCGATAGCGTTCCCACTGAATAACAAGAGTTCCCCGCCATGCCAGAGCACCCGCTACAACGTTTCTTCACCTCGCAGAGGCCGCGGCCGACCTTCGAGTGGGAGCGTTACCAGCAGCGCGATGTGCTGATCATCGATCACCCGCAATGCCAGGCAGTCTTCAGCCGTCAGGGCGCGCAATTGTTGCACTTCCAACCACAGGGCGAGCGCCCGTGGCTGTGGTGTGCGGCGCAGTGGCCACAAGTCGGCGCGATCCGTGGCGGTGTGCCGGTGTGCTGGCCCTGGTACGGCCGTCACCCCAGCGAAGACATGTGGCCGGCCCACGGTTGGGCGCGCCTGCTCGACTGGAAGCTGATCGACAGCAGCGAAACCGAAGAGGGCGTGACCCTCAAGTGGCGCCTGCAACTGTGCGATTGGCAGGTCGACCTGGTGGCCACGCTGGGCAAACGCATGGAGCTGCAACTCAGTACCGAGCATCAGGACAGCCAGCCTTGTCAGTTGAGTCATGCTCTGCTGGCTTACTGGCGTATTAGTGACGTTTCTGAGATAGCGCTATCTGGGCTAGAAAACATTGAGGGTTACGACCGTTTGAACCGTCAGGCCTGTCGCCAGAAGGGCGCCTTGAAGGTCCACGGCGGGTGCCAGCGGGTGTTCCCCAATGCGGCGACCCTGCAGTTGCACGACCCGGCCTGGCAGCGCCAGTTGTGCATCGACACCGGTGACAGCGAAGACACCGTGGTCTGGCACCCCGGCAGTCGGCCATTGATGGGTGTCAGTGGCAGCGAAACCCTGGGCTTCGTCTGTGTCGAGGCGGCCAGTGGCAGCAGTGACAGCCTGAGCCTGGCGCCGGGTGAGCAAGCGCACCTGCGTCTGCAGGCGCACTTGCTCAGTTGAGTTCGTCGTCGATCGGGTAACGGCTGGCGTTGAGGCTTTCCTTGATCTTGCGCAGGTGCGGCTGGAAGTCGACGCCGCGGCGCAGGGTCATGCCGGTGGCCAGCACGTCGAGCACGGTCAGCTGGATGATCCGCGAAGTCATCGGCATATAGATGTCGGTGTCTTCCGGCAGCGGGATGTTCAGGCTCAGGCTGCTGGCCTTGGCCAGCGGCGAGTCGGCGGCGGTCAGGCCGAGCACCGAGGCGCCGTTTTCCCGGGCCAGGCGTGCGACTTCGACCAGCTCGCGGGTGCGCCCGGTGTAGGAGATGATCACGAACAGCTCGCCGGTGTGGGCCACCGAGGCCAGCATGCGCTGCATCAGCACATCGGCATGGGCCGACACCGCCAGGTTGAAGCGGAAGAACTTGTGCTGTGCATCCAGCGCTACCGGGGCCGAGGCGCCGAGGCCGAAGAAGTGGATCTGCCGGGCCTGGATCAGCATGTCGACGGCGCGGCTGATCAGCTGCGGATCCAGTTGCTGGCAGGCACTGTCCAGCGAGGCAATGGCGCTGCCGAAGATCTTCTGGGTGTAGGACGCCGGATCATCGTCGGCCTCCACTGCCCGGCTGACGTAGGCAGCGCCGCTGGCCAGGCTCTGCGCCAGTTGCAGCTTGAGCTCGGGGTAGCCGCTGACGCCGAACGAGCGGCAGAAGCGGTTTACCGTCGGCTCGCTGACCTTGGCAGCCTGGGCCAGGGCGGCAATGCTGAAACGAGTGGCTTGCTGGGGGTTGAGCAGGATGACTTCGGCGACTTTGCGCTCAGCCTTGTTCAGCTCTTCGAGGCGGCCCTGGATCTGCTCCAGGAGGTTTCGCACGCGGTCCATGGGTGTTTTCCTTGGGTCGTTGAGACAGCCGGCTGGCGACAGCAGCGGGCTTTTGACACGGTGGCCTATCGTACTGATGGCATGGTTGGCACACCACTTGAATCTGTCCACTGGGTAAAATGTTGTGGTTTTTACTACATTATTCCTTGAAAACTGCGATTGAAAACGGTATTTCTACGTCAACTTGATAAAAGAACCAACATCATGGCTTCGATCAGCGTTGAACCCTGCACCTTTGCCCTGTTTGGCGCCCTTGGCGACCTGGCCTTGCGCAAGCTGTTTCCGGCGCTCTACCAGCTCGACCGGGCCGGCTTGTTGCACGCCGACACCCGGGTGCTGGCCCTGGCCCGCGAGCCGGGCAGTGTCGATGAGCACCTGGCGTCGATCGAGGCGCACCTGCAGGAGTTCGTGCCTGCCGGGCAGATCGAGGCGCCGGTGCTGCAGCGCTTTCTGGCGCGCCTGACCTACCTGCACGTGGATTTCCTCAAGGCCGAGGACTACCAGGCCCTGGCCGAACAGGTCGGCAGCGACAGCCAGCTGATCGCCTATTTCGCCACCCCGGCGGCGGTGTATGGCGGCATTTGCGAGAACCTCGACAAAGCCGGCCTCAGCGCCCGTACCCGGGTGGTGCTGGAAAAACCCATCGGCCATGACCTGGAATCCTCACGGCGGGTCAACGACGCCGTGGCCCAGTATTTTCCGGAAAACCGCGTTTATCGTATCGACCACTACCTGGGCAAGGAGACGGTGCAGAACCTCATTGCCCTGCGCTTTGCCAACAGCCTGTTCGAAACCCAGTGGAACCAGAACTCGATCTCCCACGTGGAAATCACCGTCGCCGAGAAGGTCGGCATCGAAGGGCGCTGGGGCTATTTCGACAAGGCCGGGCAACTGCGCGACATGATCCAGAATCACCTGTTGCAGTTGCTCTGCCTGATTGCCATGGACCCGCCCAGCGACCTCTCGGCCGACAGCATCCGTGACGAGAAGGTCAAGGTGCTCAAAGCCCTGGCGCCGATCAAGGGCGAGGGCCTGAGCACCCAGGTGGTGCGCGGCCAGTACATTGCCGGCTACAGCGAAGGCAAGCCGGTGCCCGGTTACCTGGAAGAAGACAACGCCAACGCCCAGAGCGACACCGAAACCTTCGTCGCCCTGCGTGCCGATATCCGCAACTGGCGCTGGGCCGGGGTGCCGTTCTACCTGCGCACCGGCAAGCGCATGCCGCAAAAACTGTCGCAGATTGTCATCCACTTCAAGGAAACCCCGCACTACATCTTCGCCCCGGAACAGCGTTTGCAGATCGGCAACAAGCTGATCATCCGCCTGCAGCCGGACGAAGGTATCTCCTTGCGGGTAATGACCAAGGAGCAGGGTCTGGACAAAGGCATGCAGCTGCGCAGCGGGCCCTTGCAGCTGAATTTTTCCGACACCTGGCGTAGTGCGCGGATCCCCGATGCCTACGAGCGGTTGTTGCTGGAAGTGATGCGCGGCAATCAGAACCTGTTTGTGCGCAAGGATGAAATCGAATACGCGTGGAAGTGGTGCGATCAGCTGATCGCCGGCTGGAAACAGTCGGGCGACGCGCCCAAGCCCTATGCCGCCGGTTCCTGGGGGCCGATGAGCTCGATTGCACTGATTACCCGCGATGGGAGGTCCTGGTATGGCGATATCTGAACTGCAACTGCCGGCGAAGGTCACGGCACGTGATTTCAATACACCCGCGCTGCTGGCTGAAGGGCTGGCCAAGGATGTGGCAGGGCGCCTGAATGCGGCCATTGCCGCCAAGGGCCAGGCCACCCTGGTGGTGTCGGGCGGCCGCAGCCCGGTGGCGTTTTTTGCCGCGCTGCTCAAGCAGCCGCTGGACTGGTCGAAGGTGCTGGTGACCCTGGCCGATGAACGCTGGGTGCCGGTCGAGCATGCCGACAGCAATGCCGGCCTGCTCAAGCGCCATTTGTTGACCGGTCCTGCTGCCAAGGCGCGTTTCCTCAGCCTCTATCGCGCCGCAGGCAGTCTTGAGGCCGCTGCGCAGGAAGCCGATCGGGCCCTGGCCGAACTGCCGGGTATCGACGTACTGGTACTGGGCATGGGCGATGACGGCCATACCGCCTCGCTGTTCCCCAACAGCCCGAACCTTGCCGAAGGTCTCGACCCGAACAGCCCCCGTCGCTGCCTGCCGATGCTGGCGCCGAGCGTGCAGCATCAACGGCTGAGCATGACCCGGGCGCTGCTGGCCCGCGCCGGATTTACCGCCTTGTCAGTGCAAGGCCCGGGCAAACTCGCTACCCTGCGCGCCGCGCTGGCCGGCGATGACCAGGCCGAGATGCCGATTCGTGCCTTCTTACAAGACCCTCTGGATATTTACTGGTGCCCATGAGCCAAGGATCCGCCGTTATGACCACGCATGAACTGAAACAGCCGGGAGCTTCCATGGCCGACAAGATTGCCCGGATCGATCAGATCTGCACCCAGGCGCGCATTCTGCCGGTGATCACCATCGCCCGCGAAGAAGACATCCTGCCTCTGGCCGATGCCCTGGCAGCCGGTGGTATCAAGACCCTGGAAGTGACCTTGCGCTCGTCCCACGGCCTCAAGGCCATCCAGGTGCTGCGCGAGCAGCGCCCGGAGCTGTGCATCGGGGCTGGCACCGTACTCGACCGCAACATGTTTGCTGCCGTGCAGGCGGCTGGCGCGCAGTTCGTGGTCACCCCGGGCATTACCCAGGACTTGCTTGAGGCCGGCGTCGACAGCGACATCCCGCTGCTGCCAGGTATCAGCACACCGTCGGAAATCATGATGGGCTATGCCCTGGGCTACCGGCGCTTCAAGCTGTTTCCGGCTGAGATCAGCGGCGGCGTGGCGGCGATCAAGGCCTATGGCGGCCCGTTCGGCGACGTGCGCTTCTGCCCCACCGGCGGGGTCAACCCGGGCAATGTGAAGGACTACATGGCCCTGGCCAATGTGATGTGTGTGGGCGGTACCTGGATGCTCGACAGCAGCTGGATCAAGAGCCGCGACTGGGCCCGTATCCAGGCCTGCAGTGCCGAGGCCCTGGCACTGCTGGACTGAAACCGAATTCGTTGTGTGCTACACGGCTTTGAGGTGCGCTTGGTCGGCGCACCTTTTTTTTGCCTGCTCAGAAACTGTCCGAAGTGCTGAAGCTGCCACCACCGCTGCTGCTGGAGGTGGAGAAATCGCTGGAACTCGAACTTGAGCTTGAACTGCTGGAGCCGGAACTCGACCAGCTGAACGACGAAGAGCTGCTGGACGAAGAACTGCGCGGCACCAGGCGTCGGCCACTTTGCAGCACGGTTTCCAGCGCGTGCAGGCTGAGGTCGCGGGTCATGTAGTCGGCCAGCAGGCGCTCGATGCTCAAGGTGGTGTAGTAGTTGTAGTCGCTGTCACGGTAATAGTCGGTGCGCAGCGCCCGCTCCAGCTCCTTGGCCCGCTCATAGTCGCGCAGGGCACGGTCATGCTGGTCGCGCAGCTCGGGCAGGCGGTCCTGTACGTCACGCAGGCGCGGGTACAGCTCCTTGAGCTGGGCGGCGATCTTGTCGTCGTTGTTGTCCGGAGTCTTTTGTACTTCGACCAGCAGTTGTTCGATGGTCTGTGCCTGCAGGCGTTCGGTGATGTTCTGACGGATCCGCAGGTAATGCGGGTCCTGTTTACCGGCAAAATTGGCCAATTGCTGGTGTTGCTCGTTGGCCCGGGCCTTGGCGGCGACGATGTGCTTGTTCAGGGTGACGTCTTCGCGGGTCAGCGGGTCCATCCCTGCCGCTGTACGCGCCTGGGCCAGACGCTGGTCGATAGCGTCCTGCAGCCCGGCAATCAGGCTCAGGCGTTCGCCTTGCAGCTCTTCGTTGCGGGTCTGCATGGCCCGCAGCATCAGCTCGTTGTTGCGGTTACCGACAAAGTTGACGCGCTTGGCCAGCTTGTTGTCGAGCCAGCGGTGCAGGAAGTTGTAGCGGTACTGGTCAGTGCCGTAATCGCGCTTGAGCAAGTGGTAGTAGATCGGGTTGGCGCTGTACGAAGGCAGCTTGTCGACGCACTCCTGGCGGATCTCCTGATAGCCGGTAAGCGCTTCGCCGTTGGCCTCTTGCGCGGCCCGCAACTGCTCGCCCAGCTCGCACCAGTCAGGCTCAAGCACCAGTTGATCCTTGACCTGGCGGTCGATGCTCTCAATGCGACTGCGCACGGTGTGCTGGTCGGCCAGCGACACGGCAATATCGGTTTCGACCCGGGCAAGTTCGGCGCGCAGTTGCGCTTCGGCATCCTGGCGTGCCTGCAGTTGCAGCAGGGTGTCCTGGTCCAGGGCCGGTCGATGTTCGAGCTTTAGCGTGGCGATGTTGCTCAGCCGGGTGAGGATGTCCTGTTCCAGGCGCGCTTCCTGATCGCTCAGGGCCGACAGCAGTTGCTCGGCGCTGCGCAGCAAGGCCTCGCTGCTGCGGGCGTTCTGCGCCACGGTGCCGGTGAGGGTAGAAGGGGTCATGTGTTCACCAGTCCATGATCATGTCAGGGTTGCCCGTGGTGCGCTGGTTGAAGCGCAGGGTCAGCGAGTTGGCAGCCTTGCTGCCCATCATGCGGTCATCGATATGGCCATCGTCGAGCTTGTCCACTTTGACCTTGAGGTATTCGGCCTGGCTGACGCGCACGGCGAACAGGCGGCTCCAGCGTTGTTTGCCGGTTTCGGAGCTGGTGACCGGTACTTCAGCGCTGATGCCGCCGGCGTCAGTGGCCTCGACCACCAGGAACCAGCTCTTGCCCTTGTCGGTGTCCTCGCCGCGGTTGCAGCCGGCGGGGTCGTAGCAACGCTCGACCCCGGACTTGATCCCGGTGCGGTCGACGATCTGCAGGGTCAGCGGCACGGCGGCGAAGTCGAGCATCCGCTTGAGGTGTTTGAGCTGATCGCCGGTCTGGCTGACGTCCTCGTTGTGCAGGCTGTTGTTGGCTTGGGCGAGCAGCGCTTGTAGTTGCGCTCGGTCACCGGCGGCCAGCGGCATCGCCTGCAGGCGCTGCTGCAACTGATCGCGCAGGGTGATCTGTTCGAGCCAATAGGAGACTCGATCGATCTCATAATCCAGTTTGCCGACCTGGAAGCCGGCCGCTTTGAGCGTGTCAGTATCCTTGACTTGCAGCAGTTGCTGGTCAGCCGAACTGGCAAGTTCCTTGAGATTGGGGAACGGCTTGAGGCCTTCGGTATAGGCCGGCATCGCCAGGAGCCTGGCCAGTTTATCGCGCTGCTGGTAGATACCTTCTACCGTGGCGAAGCCAGAGCGGGCCGAGGAGATGGCCTGGCGGGCCAGTTTGATCTGCGCCTCACGCTGCGTGACCAGGGTCTTGACGCTGTCGCGGTTGGTCTTGCGCACGAACTGCGGCACATCGCTGGCAAAGGTCTGATCCAGCGGCGGCAATGTTTGCCGGACCTGATCGAGAATGCGGCTGACGGCGACATCGGGCTGGGCCAAAGCCTTTTGCTGCCACTGCTCGAGCTGCTTGTGATTGAGCTGGATCTCGGTGCGCACGTCTTCATCATGCCAGCGCAGGTCACGGGCACTGTTTTCGATCTCGACCGTAATGCCGCTGTCGTGGGCAATGCGTGTGCACTGGGTGATCAGCGCCGCGGCAATGATTGCCAGGAACAGCTTGTAGAGCTGGCCGCGCGCCATCGATGCCTTGCTCAGCAGCTTTTCCCGCCAGCTCAGCGGCGGGGCTTCGAACATCAGCCGGCGGGCGAAGAACTCGCGCACGCCCTGGTCGATCAGCGCCTCGTCGAAGGCGATGTTGTGGCTCTGGTAGTAGTCACGAATACGCGCCGCGACTTCGGCGCGGCGCTTGGGCAGGTTCAGGTGTTCCTGGATTTGCACCTGCTGGTGGCGCAATTCGTCGACGAACGCCATCGCTCCGAGCTGTTCGGAGAGTGGGATGCTGGTCATCAGGCCGCCTTGCTGAGCAGCGCGGCGAATTTACGCTTGGCATCCTCGACCGCGGCAGCGATGTCGCGCGAAGCGTTGCTCGACTCGGCCCGGTAGGTTTCGGTGAGGCTGTTCATGTCGGTCTGGAACGACAGCGTGGCGTCGGCCAGCGCGCGTACCGAATCGACCTTGATGGTCGAGCCGTAGCTGGCCTTGACCGCGGCTTCGAGCTGCTGGTTGCCGGTACTGCCGAGGGCTTCGAGGCCCTTGCTGATGCCATCGGTGGTGGCATTGAGGGTATGGGTCGCCTCGGCCAGGCCGCTGTTGGCGGTGAATGACACGGCAAGGCCGGTAAGCACCACTTCGTTGGTCGAGAAGAACGAGACCATGCGCTGGTACTGGCGCTCCTTGATCACGTGTACCTGGTTGATGCGGGCGAAGACCATCTCGGCAGTGTTGTAGCCGACCTTGAGGTCATCGGCGATGTCCTTGACGATCTGGTAGCGCTTGTCTTCGTCCTGCAGGGCACGCACGGCTTCGTCGCGGCGCAGTTCCAGCGCGGCACGTTCGGCCGGCTCGGCCGATTCGGCGGCGGCGACTTGCTGGTTTGCCTCATTCAGTTCGGCCGTGCGCTGTTCCAGGGCCTGGCCGGCAATGGCCAGCACCTGCTGGGCTTCGACCTCTGCAGCCTTCATGGCCATGCGAAAGTCCATGTAGGACTCAAGGATCACCGTCTCGCGACTGATCTGGTCGTTGGCCGACTTGCACACCTGCAGGTAGTTGTCGCGAATGTCGTTGAAGCGGCTGGGGATCGAGCCACGGCGCACGTTCATCCAGGCCAGCTTGAGTTTTTCCATGCTGTCCAGGCGCCCGTCGTCCATCCAGCCGGCCATGGCCGCGGCGTCTTCGCGGATCGAGGTGAAGCTCTGGGTGATGTCCATGAAGCGGGTGGAGATGTCCATGCCCTCGATCTGCTCGCGGACCATGCTGTTGAAAGCGGTGGATTGCTGCAGGACCGCAGCGATCGAGGTGACCTTGCTGCTGTCGTACTGCGCCACGCGGTCGAGCAGCATCAGCACGGGGGCGTCCTGGACAGGGCGCAGGAGGTTGATGCCGATGGTGCGCAGGCCACTCAGTGCCCGCTCGAGGTAGTTGCTCATCGAGTGTCCTTTCATGATGTGCGCGCAGCGCAGGGTAAAGCGAGGAAGGGAGTATACCGGGGGTTGCCGTCAAGCTGACCGACGATTTTTCTCGGGCGCAAACGAAAGTGCCCGCCTCCGGATGGAGGCGGGCACTCGGTTGCAGCTCAGCGTATGGCTCAGGCCGCCTTGGCAGCCTGCTGGCTCAACGAACGGTTCAGGGCGCTGAACAATGCCTTGAAGCTGGCAGTGGTGAAGTTCTCATCGATACCCACGCCATGCACCGGACGACCACCGGCGACACGCAGTTCGATGTAGGCCGCAGCCTTGGCGTTGGTACCCGCGCCGATGGCGTGCTCGTTGTAGTCCATGATTTCCACGGCGATCGGCAAGCCGGCCACCAGGGCCTCGAGGGCACCGTTGCCCTTGCCGCGCCAATGCAGGGTGGTCTCGCCTTCACCGGCGACTTCCACTTCCACCGCACTGTGGCCGTTCTCTTCCTGCAGGCGATGGCTGACCATCGCGTACGGCGAGTTGGCCTGCAGGTACTCGCGGTGCAACAGCGAGTGGATCTGCTGGGCAGTCATCTCCAGGCCCAGGCGGTCGGTTTCACCCTGTACCACCTGGCTGAACTCGATCTGCATGCGCCGTGGCAGGCTGATGCCGTATTCCTGTTCGAGCAGGTAGGTGATGCCACCCTTGCCCGACTGGCTGTTGACGCGGATCACCGCCTCGTAGCTGCGGCCGATGTCGGCCGGGTCGATCGGCAGGTACGGCACTTCCCACTTGGCGTCATCCTTCTGCTGGGTGAAGCCTTTGCGGATGGCGTCCTGGTGCGAGCCGGAGAACGCGGTGTGAACCAGGTCGCCAACGTACGGATGACGCGGGTGCACCGGAATCTGGTTGCACTCCTCGACCACCTTGCGCACGCCGTCGATGTCGGAGAAATCCAGCTCAGGGTCGATGCCCTGGGTGTAAAGGTTCAACGCCAGGGTCACCAGGTCGACGTTGCCGGTACGCTCGCCGTTGCCGAACAGGCAGCCTTCGACACGGTCGGCGCCGGCCATCAGGCCCAGTTCGGTAGCGGCCACGCCAGTGCCGCGGTCGTTGTGGGTGTGCAGGCTGATGATCACGCTGTCGCGGCGGTTGACGTTACGGCCGAACCACTCGATCTGGTCGGCGTAGATGTTCGGCGTCGAGACTTCGACGGTAGCCGGCAGGTTGAGGATGATCTTGTGCTCCGGGGTAGGGTTCCACACCTCGATCACCGCATCGCAGACTTCCTTGGCGAATTCCAGTTCGGTGGCGCTGAAGGTCTCTGGCGAGTACTGGAAGGTCCACTGGGTTTGCGGCTGCTGGGCGGCGTATTTGACGAACAATTTCGCCGCGTTCACCGCGATGTCTTTCACGCCTTGCTTGTCCTGGTTGAAGACAATGCGGCGGAACGACGGGCTGGTGGCGTTGTACAGGTGGACGATGGCCTTTTTCGCGCCGCGCAGGGATTCGAACGTACGAGCGATCAAATCTTCACGGGCCTGGGTCAGCACCTGGATGGTGGTGTCGTCCGGAATATGGCCGTCTTCGATCAGGGTACGGACGAAGTCGAAGTCGGTTTGCGAAGCGGACGGGAACGAGGCTTCGATTTCTTTCACGCCAACGCTGACCAGGGTCTTCCAGAAGCGCAGCTTCTTCGCCGCATCCATTGGCTCGATCAACGACTGGTTGCCATCGCGCAGGTCCGAACTGCACCAGATCGGCGCTTCGGTGATGGTCTTCGAAGGCCAGGTGCGGTCAGGCAAGTTGACGGTCGCGAAGGCGCTGTATTTTTTCGAAGGGTCTTTGAGCATGGTCATGAAAGCAATCCTTGAATGTGCGGCCTTGAAAGGGGCCCGCCGAACGAAAACGAGATGAAAAGGCGAGGCGACGCGATTCAGCTTGGTAGTCGTGCACTGACCAGGCAGAGGCTGCGATGTTGACGAAGCAGGATGAGGGTCTGAAAGGTTTTCATGGCTTCAACCCTAACCAGTGGGGTTAAAGATGGCAAGCCTTGCGAAAAAATTGAGATAAATGCTTAAAAAACGAGAATTGTCGAGATTTTATGGCGCTTCATGAATGAAAAGACCGCGCCAGTTGCGCGGTCTTTTTTAATAGCGCAACTCAGCCCTCAGGGCTGGAAGGCACCGATGAAAATGGCCGGATCGACCCGCGCATCATTGAGGCTGACGTTCCAGTGCATGTGCGGGCCTGTGGCACGGCCGGTCGAACCTACCCGGCCAACCACGGCGCCGCGGCTAAGCTGCTGGCCGGGTTTTACGTCGATCTTCGACATGTGGCAGAACATGCTGATAAAGCCCTGGCCATGGTCGACGAACACCGTGTTGCCATTGAAGAAGTAGTTGCCGACAAGGATGACCTTGCCGTTGGCCGGGGTCTTGATTGGCGTGCCGGCGGGTACCGCAAAATCCAGGCCTGCGTGCGGATTGCGTTCTTCGCCATTGAAGAAACGGCGCACGCCGAACTTGCTCGACAGCGGGCCGCTGACCGGCTTGTCGAGGATCAGGTTGCTCGGCAGGTTGGGACTGAAGCTGCGGTAGGCCTTGATCTGCTCGGCAAGCTCGGCATCGATGCGCTTGAGGTCGGCCGGGTCGGGGTTGACCTGGCGCTTGTTCTTCAGGGTAATGCGCTGCTCCGGGTACTTTTTGCTGCCGACAGTAAAGTTCAGGGTGCGCGTGCCCTCGGTGAGCTGTGCGGTACCGGGCTTTTGCGTCAGCGGCAGGCCGACGATGGCCAGCCAGCGGTCCTGCTCCTTGACCACCAGCACCGGCTTGCCATCAAAGCGTGCGATCGGTGCCGCGGCGGCCGGGCCAAGGTCGATGACCGCCACACCGCCGGGCACCGGCTTGTTCAGTTGGCGGGTGATGTAGCTGGCCTGGGCACTGCTGGCGAACATCAGGCACAGCAGCAACAGCGGGGCAAACAGACGGGGCATGATTCAATCCAGTAAAGAAAGCGTGACCGGAGTCAGGTGATTGTCTTCGACCCGTACCTGCAGTTCGCCTTCGCCCAGGCGGGCAGTCAGGCGTTGTCCGTTGTGGGTCTGGGCGGCATTGCGGATGGCTTGGCCGCGCTCGTCGAGGAGGATGCTGTAACCACGGCCCAGGGTCGCCAGGGGGCTGACCACGTGCAGGGTCTGGACCTGGGCTTGCAGGCGCTGGCGGCGGTCCTTGAGCGTGTCGCGCATGGCCCGCGGCAGGCGTTCGGCGAGGCTGTCCAGGCGTTGCTTGAGCAGGGCCAGGGTGCGTCCGGGGTGTTGCGCGGCCAAGCGCGTGTCCAGGCGCGCGAGGCGTTCGCGGCGCTGGTTCAGACGCTGCTCGAAGGCGCGGCGCAGGCGCATGTCCAGATCGTCCAGGCGCTGGGCCTGTTGGCGCAGGCGTTCGCCCGGGTGGCGCAGGCGCCGGGTCAGGCTGTCCAGGCGCAGGCGGTCGTGCATCAGGCGGCTTTGAATGCGCAGCAACAGGCGGCGCTTGAGGCTGTCGATACGCCGTTGCAGGTCGCTGCTGTCCGGGGCCAGCAGCTCGGCGGCGGCAGACGGCGTCGGGGCGCGCACGTCAGCGACGAAGTCACTGATCGAGACATCGGTTTCATGGCCGACGGCGCTGACGATCGGCGTCTTGCAGGCGGCGATGGCGCGGGCCACGGCTTCTTCGTTGAAGCACCAGAGGTCTTCCAGCGAGCCGCCGCCCCGGGCCAGGATCAGCGCGTCGAAGCCGCGGCTGTCGGCCAGTTGCAGGGCGCGGACGATCTGCTTGATGGCTTCGCGGCCTTGTACGGCGGTGGGGATCAGGGTCAGCTCGACCTGCGGTGCTCGGCGGCGGAACACGCTGATGATGTCGCGAATCACCGCGCCGGTGGGCGAGCTGACGATGCCGATGCGCTGCGGGTGAGCGGGCAGGGCGAGCTTGGCTTCAGTACTGAACAGGCCTTCTGCGCCGAGCTTTTCCTTCAGCGCTTCGAAGGCCAGGCGCAGGGCACCGTCGCCGGCCGGCTCGACGGTGTCGAGGATCAATTGATAGTCGCCACGGCCCTCGAACAGCGAGACCTTGCCGCGCACCTTGACCGCCAGGCCATCGCGCAGGGCCTGGCGGACCCGCGCGGCGTTCTGGCGGAACAGCGCGCAGCGCACCTGGGCGCCGCTGTCCTTGAGGGTGAAGTAGACATGACCGGAGGCCGGGCGGGCGAGGTTGGAGATCTCGCCTTCGACCCAGACATTGCGGAACACGTCTTCCAGCAGCACCCGGGCGCGGCCGTTGAGTTGGCTGACGGTCAGGACTTCGCGGTCCAGGCCGAGTCTTTCGAAGGGGTCTTTGATCATGGGCTGCATCATAAAGGATTGTGGAGCCGGGGTGGCAGTGGCTCGGCGGTGTCTTCATCGCTGGCAAGGCCAGCTCCCACAGGAGCTGTGTATTCCGGCCCATTGTTGCCGGCGATGGGCTGCGCAGCAGCCCCCATATGCAGGATGAACTGCTCAACCAAAGCCCCGGCATCGCGCCGATAGGCCAGCGCCACCGTACTGCGGCAACCCTCATCGGCCAGGGCAATGAAGCGCAGCGAAGCCGGGGCAATCTCCTCCATGCATTGCGGCAACAACGCCACCCCAAAACCTGCCTGGATCAACTGCAGCTGAGTGGTCTTGCGCGACACCACGCGCGCCGATTGCGGAAAGAACCCTGCACCCATGCACAATTCGGCAGACAGGTAGCTCAGGCCGCCACGCTGGCGATGGGGGATGGAGATAAAAGGCTCGTCACGCAGCTGCGCCAGGCAAACGCTGCTTTCTTCAGCCAATGGATGACCCTCGGCGACCGCCAGCAACAGGGGTTCTTCGAACAATGGCTGGACACAAAGCCCTTCATGCTGACGCAGCACCGGCAAGCGCAGCAGGCCGAGCTCCAGGCGACCCGCGGCCAGTTCTTCAAGCTGCGCCTCGGACGACTGCTGGGCGATTTCCATGGATACGCCCGGGTTGTCATTCAGATAGCCGCTGAGGCGCGCCAGCAACTGGCCGGTCAGCGGCACCGTGCTGGAATGACTGAGGCGCAGGCTGCCACGCACGCCCTGGCCAACCTCACGGGCCAGGCGTTCGGCTTTTTCCAGGTCCACCAGCAAGGTCCGCGCTCGCGGCAAAAATGCCTGGCCCGCTGCGGTAAGTCGCGGCTGGCGTGCAGTGCGCTCAAACAGCAGGGTGTCGAGGTGTGACTCCAGCTCCTTGACCTGCCGGCTCAGGGCCGACTGGGCGATGAACAGGCGTTCGGCGGCCGCACTGAAGCTGCCGCTTTCGGCAATTTCGACGAAGTAACGCAACTGACGGGTGGAAATCATCGGTGCTATGCCGTTTCAAGATGGCTAATAAGGTAATTGCATATTAGTCGGCATGGCTTGCTGCTGACTAAAGTTTCCCTACATCCACTGGTGAAGACCGCCATGTTCTCGACCCTGCTTGCCCAATTGCCTTTTACCACCCTCGACTGGCTGCCGATCCTGCTGGGCATCGGCGCCGCCTATATCGTCTTCGGCATCGCCGGCTTCGGCACCGCACTGGTGGCCGGCCCCGTGCTGATCAACTTCATGCCGCTGTCGCGGATCATCCCCTTGCTGGTGTTGCTGGATTTTGTCGCCGCCTTCGGCAACTGGCTGCCGGCGCGCAAAGCGGTGGCGCGCCCGGAGCTGATGCGCCTGCTGCCGTGCATGGCGCTGGGTTGTACCCTGGGCGTGGTGTTTTTGCTCAACCTCAAGTCCGACCTGTTGCTGTTGTTGATGGGGTTGTTTATCAGCGCTTATGCCCTGTACAGCCTGGCGGTGAAGGTCAAGCCGGCGCAGCTGTCGGCCGCCTGGTCGGTGCCGATGGGAACGGTGGGCGGCCTGTTCGGTGCCTTGTTCGGCAGCGGCGGCTTTCTATATGCCCTCTACCTCAATGCCCGCCTGCCCTCCAAGGAGCAGGCGCGGGCCACCCAGAGCGCGTTGATCAGCTGCAGCACCGTGGTGCGCCTGAGCCTGTTCCTGATCGCCGGCGTGTATGCCGACCTGCCGCTGTTGCTGCTGGCGCTGTGCTTGTTGCCGATGATGGCCGTCGGGCTGTACCTGGGCCGGCGCCTGACCCTGAACATGTCACGCGACACCTTCGTACGCCTGGTCACCTGGTTGGTGCTGGCCAGCGGCATTGCCCTGATCGGCCGCTACCTGAGTGAGGTAAACTGGCACCTTTGAACCTGTTTGGCCGCTGTCATGACGACCCAGAGCATTATTGTCCCGAAGATTTCCACCGTCCCCGTGCATGAGCCCCGTGCCCGGGCAATCCTGCGCTGGCTGGTGCGCGAGAAGGTCATCGAGGAGCAACTGAGCACCTGTGGCAGCACCGGCAACCGCATGGCCTATGCCATCGCCGAAGGCGCGCGCAAGGTGGTCGAACGGCCGGAACTGCTGCCGTACGACCTGCCGGTCAATGGCCTTGAGGTCATTACCAAGCGCTGTATCTATACCCCGACCGAGGGCTTTCTTGAAGAAGCCGGCTGCGCTGAATGCCGCAAGGAAGTCGGCGTGGCGCTATTCGAAAGCCTGGAGGACTGGATGCCCGGGCGCACAGAAAACTTCGTTTGCCCGTTGTGCGGCCATGAAGATGACATCAACGGTTTTCTGTTCCTCCAGCCCTGCGCGTTTTCCAACCTCGGCTTCATCTTCAATAACTGGAGTGCGGCGGGGTTCACGCAGGCTTTTCTGGATAACTTCGCCGATTGGCTGGACCAACCGGTGGCCGTCGTGCAGGTAACCCGCGAAGGTAACTGACCGAAGGCCCATCTTGGCATTGAGCGAAGGGCACGGGATGAGTATAATGGCGCGCTTCCATTTTTCCCGCCCGGGAGCCCCCGCGATGCTGCGTATCAGCCAAGAAGCCCTGACCTTCGACGACATTCTCCTAGTGCCTGGTTATTCAGAGGTGCTACCCAATGAAGTCAGTCTCAAGACCCGTTTGACCCGTGGCATCGAGCTGAATATTCCGTTGGTTTCCGCCGCCATGGATACCGTGACCGAAGCCCGTCTGGCCATTGCCATGGCCCAGGAAGGCGGCATCGGCATCATCCACAAGAACATGACCATCGAGCAGCAAGCTGCCGAAGTGCGCAAGGTCAAGAAGTTCGAGGCTGGCGTGGTCAAGGACCCGATCACCATCGAGGCTGACGCCACGGTACGTGACCTGTTCGAGCTGACCCGCCTGCACAACATCTCCGGTGTACCGGTGCTCCACGATGGCGACCTGGTCGGTATCGTCACCTCCCGCGATGTGCGCTTCGAAAACCGTCTGGATGCCACCGTACGTGAAGTGATGACGCCCAAAGAGCGTCTGGTCACTGTCAGCGAAGGCGCCGACAAGAACGAAGCCCGCGAGCTGCTGCACAAGCACCGCATCGAGCGCGTGCTGATCGTCGACGAAAAATTCGCCCTCAAGGGCATGATGACCGTCAACGACATCGAAAAAGCCAAGGCCTACCCGCTGGCCAGCAAGGACGACCAGGGTCGCCTGCGTGTCGGTGCTGCGGTCGGTACCGGCAAAGACACCGGTGACCGCGTTGCGGCGCTGGTTGCCGCGGGCGTTGACGTGGTGGTGGTCGACACTGCTCACGGTCACTCCAAGGGCGTGATCGATCGCGTTCGCTGGGTCAAAGAGCACTTCCCGCAGGTTCAGGTCATCGGCGGCAACATCGCCACCGGCGCTGCCGCCAAGGCCCTGGCCGAAGCCGGTGCTGACGCGGTCAAGGTCGGTATCGGCCCAGGCTCGATCTGCACCACCCGTATCGTCGCCGGTGTCGGTGTGCCGCAGATCAGCGCCATCGCCAACGTCGCCGCCGCCCTCGAAGGCACGGGCATCCCGCTGATCGCCGACGGCGGCATCCGCTTCTCCGGTGACCTGTCCAAGGCCATCGTTGCTGGTGCTTCTGCGGTGATGATGGGTTCGATGTTCGCCGGTACCGAAGAGGCCCCGGGCGAGATCGAGCTGTTCCAGGGTCGTTCCTACAAGGCTTACCGCGGCATGGGCTCGCTGGGCGCCATGTCCCAGGCCCAGGGTTCTTCGGACCGTTACTTCCAGGACTCCTCGGCCGGTGCCGAGAAGCTGGTACCGGAAGGTATCGAAGGCCGCGTGCCGTACAAGGGCACCCTGACCGCGATCATCCACCAGCTGATGGGCGGCCTGCGTTCCTCGATGGGTTACACCGGCAGCGCCAACATCGAAGAGATGCGCACCAAGCCTGAATTCGTGCGCATCACCGGTGCCGGCATGGCCGAGTCCCACGTGCATGACGTTCAAATCACCAAAGAAGCGCCAAACTATCGGGTCGGCTAACGCCTCCAGCGGCAAGTGACAAGCTTCTAGCTCCAAGCGGTAGTTGCTCTGCAGCGGCTACCGCGTAACTCCCGAACAACTTGCAGCTTGCAGCTTGAAGCTTGCAGCTGCATCAGAGATTGAGTCATGGCCCTCGACATTCACGCTCACCGCATCCTGATCCTCGACTTCGGTTCCCAGTACACCCAGCTGATCGCCCGCCGTGTGCGCGAAATCGGCGTGTATTGCGAACTGCACCCGTTCGACATGGACGATGAAGCGATTCGCGAATTCGCCCCGCGCGGCATCATCCTCGCCGGCGGTCCCGAGTCCGTGCACGAAGCCGACAGCCCGCGCGCGCCACAGGCCGTCTGGGACCTGGGCGTACCGGTATTCGGTATCTGCTACGGCATGCAGACCATGGCCGAACAGCTGGGCGGCAAGGTTGAAGGCTCCGAGCTGCGTGAGTTCGGTTACGCCCGCGTCGACGTAGTCGGCAAGAGCCGCCTGCTCGACGGCATCGAAGACCACGTCGATGCCGACGGCGTCCTCGGCCTGGACGTGTGGATGAGCCACGGTGACAAGGTCACCCGCATCCCGGAAGAATTCCATATCCTGGCCAGCACCCCGAGCTGCCCGATCGCCGGCATGGCCGACGACACCCGCGGCTACTACGGCGTGCAGTTCCACCCGGAAGTGACCCACACCAAGCAGGGCGGTCGCATCCTCTCGCGCTTCATCCTCGACATCTGCGGCTGCGAAGCGCTGTGGACCCCGTCGCACATCGCTGAAGACGCCATCGCCCAGATTCGCGCCCAGGTTGGCAGCGACAACGTCCTGCTCGGCCTGTCCGGCGGCGTTGACTCCTCGGTAGTAGCTGCGCTGCTGCACAAGGCCATCGGCGACCAGCTGACCTGCGTGTTCGTCGACAACGGCCTGCTGCGCCTGCACGAAGGCGAGCAAGTGATGGCCATGTTCGCCGAGAACATGGGCGTCAAGGTAATCCGCGCCAATGCCGAAGAGCAGTTCCTGAGCAACCTGGCCGGCGAAGCTGACCCTGAGAAGAAGCGCAAGATCATCGGTCGCACCTTCATCGACGTATTCGATGCCGAGTCCACCAAGCTGCACAACATCAAGTACCTGGCCCAGGGCACCATCTACCCGGACGTGATCGAGTCGGCTGGCGCCAAGAGCGGCAAGGCCCACGTGATCAAGTCGCACCACAACGTTGGTGGCCTGCCGGAAGAGATGAACCTCAAGCTGGTCGAGCCGCTGCGTGAGCTGTTCAAGGATGAGGTTCGTCGTCTTGGCCTGGAGCTGGGCCTGCCGTACGACATGGTCTACCGTCACCCGTTCCCGGGCCCGGGCCTGGGTGTGCGCATCTTGGGTGAAGTGAAGAAGGAATACGCCGACCTGCTGCGTCGCGCCGACCACATCTTCATCGAAGAACTGCGTAAGGCCGACTGGTACCACAAGGTCAGCCAGGCCTTCGTGGTGTTCCAGCCGGTGAAATCGGTGGGCGTGGTTGGTGACGGCCGTCGTTACGCCTGGGTCGTGGCCCTGCGTGCGGTAGAGACCATCGACTTCATGACCGCGCGTTGGGCACACCTGCCTTACGAGCTGCTGGAAACCGTCAGCGGCCGGATCATCAACGAGATCGAAGGCATCTCCCGCGTCACCTACGACGTGTCGAGCAAGCCGCCAGCGACCATCGAGTGGGAATGATCCCGCCGGTTGCTTGAGAAAGCGCCATGTCCCCTCGGGGCATGGCGCTTTTTTTTGTCGCGATAACTATCTAATGCCGCGGTTCAACGCTGTCTCGCACAGTGGGTCTCCCTTGTACCGGAGGCTAGCGTCATGAATGAAACACCGTTGTCCGTGTTATTGCACAACGACCTGTCAGCCATTGCCCTGCGGGTTGTGCAAGCCTTTCCCGATCTGCACAACGAGGCTCGTGAGGCTGCAAAAAGCTTGCTGCGCACCGAGGGTAACCTGATCGCAGATCCGGATCGCATCTACTGGCACCGTTTCTCTGGAGCGGCCAGTAGCAGCAGAACCTTTACAGTTTGGGAGCATTACGGCACGCCCGTTCAATCCATGACCCTGACTGAGCTGGTGATGCGCCGCTTTCGCGTCAGTGATCAGGACAACGCCGATCTACTGCTCCTGTACGGCGGTTTCTACACCGAGGGACCCGGAGCACGACGGTTCGATGAAACCAACGAAGTACGCCTGGATCCACAGAAGGTGCTCAATGCCCTGTGGCAACTGGACTTCGGCGCGGCTTTCCTGCGACGCAGGACGGCATTCTGGAGCGATCACGGCGCTGACGTTCGCACACTGAGCAAGCTCAACTACCTGTCCGAAGCCCTGCAGGCGGGCTTGAGCGGGCAACTGAACGAACAGCAGTTGCAACTGGTGTTCGATGCCGTCGGTTTCGACAGCAGTGTCATGCCGCAATTGCGGCATTTTGACCAGGCGAAGCCGCCCGCCGCCGGGATTCATATCGCGACACTGAGCCTGGCCGGGCAGCTGTCAACTGATGTGATCTGGTTGCAGGGGGCGGGCGGTCAGCATGTGCTCTATTTGCCCGGTGCGACGCCGTCCTTTCAAGGGTTCAGCCGCCAGCAAGAGGTGGCCGGGTGGTTGTTCGGCTGGCTGCAGGCGCCTGCCAGCAGCGAACAGCTGTTGGTGCATTTCTCCGGTGATCCGCAGCAAAGGCAGCGCGATCAATTCGACAGTTGGGCGAAGGGTAGTCTCCAGGCATTTGCCCGCCAGGTTCAGCGTGCGCCGATCACAGGGGAGGTTTTCACCTGGATGCGCGACAACGCCAAGCGGCACATGGAGGCTGAAACCGATGCCGCCTTGCGCACCAATGCCGAGCTGCGTGCGCAGTTGTGGGTGGGCTACCTGGGCGTGGCCTCGCGCCTGCTCGGTGCCGTGGCGCCTGCCGGCTGGCCGTTGGCACTGCTGGCGGTGGCTGTAGGTACTGCGAGCCTTGCATTGAACGTCGAGCAGGCGGTCGATGGCGACAACCCCGAAGAACGTCGGGCGGGCTTGCTCGGGGCCATCCTTGCCGGGGTCGACCTGCTGCTCAACCTGCCGTTTCTGTTGCCGCTGGGGCGTGGTGCGGCGCAAGAGCTGGGTCAGCTTGAAGGCAATGAGATCATCGATGAACCAGCAGCTACCAGCGGCCTTGTGCAAGGTGTCAGTACTTTGGCTGATGGTGCCCAGTACATCGAGCTCGAGGGCGTACCCTACCGGGTTCGCTATGACCAGGCCTTGCGTACCTGGTTGATTGTTCCTGAAGACAATCCGTTTGCCTTCAATGGCGTAATACCCGTGCGCCTGGACGAGCAGGGGCAGTGGATCGTGCTCGAATCCGCCTGTTTGCGCGGGGGCGGCCAGTGCCTGGGAGGGCTGACGCCCGAGCCGGCGGCCGCGATGGTGGATTATTCGCCCTTCGAGGCTGTACCAGGGCGCTATGAAGTCCCCGAACCGGCCCGGCCTGCGGTGCTGGAACTGGTCAGTGCGAGTAATCGGCGGGCGATCGGCGGTGATTACTACGACCCGGAGTCGCCGCTGATGGAAGTGCGCGATAGCCTGGAGCAGATTCGGCAGCAATTGCGCACCGATGCCGAGACTTTCTTCACCCGGATAACCCTGCCCAGGTTCAGGATTCACCCGCCAGCGGCCTCGATCAGCCCGCAGCGGGCATTCATCGAATTGTTCGACGAGCACGCCGGCGTGGTCATTGGCGAATCGCACGACTCGATCGCCAGCAAGCGTTGGCTGCTGGAAAACCTCACGCCGATGTATGCCAAAGGCGTACGCACGCTTTATCTCGAGCACCTGATGACGGATCTGCACCAAGCGGACCTGGACCTGTTCCATCGCAGCGGGCGCATGAGTGCGCAATTGCGGCGCTATCTGGAGCGGCTGGATGTCGGGCAGCGCACCGATACCACCGGGCGGTACAGCTTCCTGGAACTGGTTAGAAAAGCCCGGGCCAACGATATCAGGGTACAGGCTGTGGATTGTGTCGCGAGCTATCAACTGGAGGGCCTTGAGGTCGAGCACCCGGGCAATCCGTTACGGCAGAAGGTCATGAACTACTATGCCAGCCGAATTGTTTCCGCCGGGCAAGCCGAGACTGGCGCAGGCAAATGGGTGGCCTTGGTCGGCAACACCCACAGCAATTTTTACAAGCGCGTGCCGGGTCTGGCGGAGCTGCAAGGGGTGCCGGGCTTGCGTCTGGTCGATGCCGGGCCGGGACAGGCGACCGGTATCACCCTGGATGCAGGTGAATACTATTTGCCGAGCATGGGCAACCCCGACGGTATCGTACAGGGGGACTTGCGCCTGGCACTGCAGACGCAGGATCAGCCTGTTGCGTTTCGTGACGCCATTACTGCCCCGCCAGGCGTGATAAGGCCTGGAAGCTAGGCCCTGCGGCAACTCTTCACTTAATCTTTCTCAATTGCAGGTGTATCGTATTCGCCCTTCATCGCCGGTCCCTTGGCGCTTTTCAGCCCGGTACCGGCATGTTGTTCCTGGCATTACGAGGTACCTGCTGCATGTCCTTTACCCGGCGACAAATACTCGGTGGCCTGACCGGCCTGGTGGCGATTGGCCTGGGCGCCGGTGGCGCGTCCCGGTACTGGCTGGGGCGTACCGATCCGAACGCCGGGCATGACTACGAGCTGATCGCCGCGCCGCTGGATGTCGAGCTGGTCTCCGGATTCAAGACCGAGGCCTGGGCCTTCGGCCCGTCGGCGCCGGGCACCGAGCTGCGGGTGCGCCAGGGCGAATGGCTGCGGGTACGCTTCATCAACCACCTGCCGGTGGCCACCACCATTCACTGGCATGGCATCCGTCTGCCGCTGGAGATGGACGGCGTACCCTATGTCTCGCAACTGCCGGTGTTGCCGGGGGAGTACTTCGACTACAAGTTCCGCGTGCCGGATGCCGGCAGCTACTGGTACCACCCGCACGTCAACAGTTCCGAAGAGCTCGGCCGCGGCCTGGTCGGTCCGCTGATCGTCGAGGAACGTGAACCCACCGGCTTCAAGCACGAGCGCACCCTGAGCCTGAAGAACTGGCATGTGGACGAGCAGGGCACTTACCTGCCCTTCAGCATCCCGCGCGAGGCTGCCCGAGGTGGCACCGCTGGCCGGCTGATCACCATCAATGGCCAGGCCAACGCCGTGGTCGACATGCCTGCCGGGCAGATCGTGCGGGTGCGCCTGCTCAACCTCGACAACACCCTGACCTACCGTATCAACCTCAAAGGCAACTTCGAGGCCCGGGTTTATGCGCTGGACGGCAATCCCATCACTCCGCGCCCGCTGGGCAAGGACTACTGGTTGGGCCCGGGCATGCGTATCTGCCTGGCGATCAAGATGCCGCCGGCCGGTGAAGAGTTGTCGCTGCGCGATGGCCCGGTGCGCCTGGGCACCCTGCGTTCGGTGGCCAGCAGCGAAGCTCCGGGCGACTGGCCACCGGCGCTGCCGGCCAACCCGATTGCCGAACCGGACCTGGCCAACGCCGAGAAGCTCAACTTCAATTTCGAGTGGGTCGGTTCGGTCTCGGTCAACACCGACAACGGCAAGCCACCGAGCCTCTGGCAGATCAACGGCAAGGCCTGGGACATCACCGACAAGACCTGCGCCGACCGGCCGATCGCCACGCTGCAAAAGGGCAAGAGCTACATCTTTGAGCTGAAGAACATGACCCAGTATCAGCACCCGATTCACCTGCACGGCATGAGTTTCAAGGTGATCGGCTCGAACAAGCGCAAGGTCGAGCCCTATTTCACCGACACCTACCTGCTGGGCAAGAACGAGCGCGCGCGGGTGGCGCTGGTGGCCGATAACCCGGGGACCTGGATGTTCCACTGCCACGTGATCGACCATATGGAAACCGGCCTGATGGCCGCGATCGAGGTGGCGTGATGCGCCAACCGCAAATCATAGATCGCAGCCGCGATCAGGAATTCATGCGCCTGGCGCTTGAGCTGGCGGCGCAAGGCGCGGCCATGGGCGAAGTGCCGGTCGGCGCGGTGCTGGTCCAGCATGGCCAGGTGATTGGCCGTGGCTTCAACTGTCCGATCAGCGGCAGCGATCCCAGCGCCCATGCCGAGATGGTCGCCATCCGTGCCGCCGCCCAGGCAGCAAGCAACTACCGGCTGCCGGGCAGTACCCTGTACGTGACGCTGGAGCCGTGCAGCATGTGCGCCGGGCTGATCGTTCATTCGCGGATCAACCGGGTGGTGTACGGCGCGCTGGAGCCCAAGGCGGGCGTGGTGCAGAGCCAGGGGCAGTTCTTTAGCCAGGGCTTTCTGAATCACCGGGTGCTATTCGAGGGGGGCGTGCTGGCAGAGGAGTGCGGGACGATTCTGTCCGAGTTCTTCAAGGCGCGGCGGGCGAAGGCCTGAGCCCATCGCCGGCAACGCCGGCTCCCACAGGTCCGGCCTATGCACAAATCCATTGTGGGAGCCGGCCTTGCCGGCGATGGGGCGCGCAGCGGCCCCCAGTCTCACAACGGCGGGGTCTGCTCGCTCGGCTTGGTCTTGTTCACGCCCGGCACATGCAGGTTGCTATCGGCCACCTGGCTGCCTTCAAGCTGCGGCTGGGTCACCCAGGTGAGAATGTCGTAGTAACGGCGGATGTTGGCGACGAAGTGCACCGGCTCGCCGCCGCGGGCATAACCGTAGCGGGTCTTGCTGTACCACTGCTTCTGCGACAGGCGCGGCAGCATCTTCTTCACGTCCAGCCACTTGTTCGGGTTCAGGCCCTCGCGCTTGGCCAGCTTGCGCGCATCGTCCAGGTGGCCGCTGCCGACGTTGTAGGCGGCCAGGGCGAACCAGGTGCGGTCCGGCTCCTCGATACTGTCATCCAGCTCGGATTTGACGTACATGAAGTACTTGGCGCCGCCGCGGATGCTTTGCACCGGGTCCAGCCGGTTGGACACGCCCATGGCCTGGGCGGTGCGCTGGGTCAGCATCATCAGGCCGCGTACGCCGGTCTTGGAAGTGACCTCGGCCTGCCACATGGACTCCTGGTAGCCGATCGCAGCCAGCAGGCGCCAGTCGACCTGTTCCTTCTTGGCCGAGGCCTGGAAGGCTTTCTCGTAGCGTGGCAGGCGCTGCTGCAGGTGCTGGGCAAAGGTATAGGCGCCTACGTAACCCAGTACATCGACGTGCCCGTAGTAGCGATCTTTCAGACGCTGCAAGGTGCCATTCTTCTGCACCTTGTCGAGAAACTCGTTGATTTCGTTGAGCAGGCTGTTGTCTTCGCCGGCGGCCACGGCCCAGCGCTGGTCGCGGGCGTCACCGAGGTCGAAGGCCACCCGTACCTTGGGGAAGTAGACCTGGTTCATCGCCAGCTCGTTGGAGTCGACCAGGGTCAGGTCGACCTGCCCTTCATCGACCATGCGCAGCAGGTCGACCACTTCAACAGCGTCAGATTCTTCGTATTCGAGCGCCGGATACTGCTTTTTCAGCTCGGCCATCTGCTCGGCATGGGTACTGCCCTTGAGCACCATGATCTTCTTGCCGACCAGGTCCTTGGCGTCAGTGGGCCGTGGGCGGCCGTTGCGGTAGATGATCTGCGGGGTGACTTCCAGGTACGGGTGGGAAAAACGCACCTGCGATTTGCGCTGTTCGCTGCTGACCAGGCCCGCTGCCGCCAGCACCGGGCCGGAAGGCTGGCCGAGCTGGTTGAACAGGTCGTCGAGGTTGTCGGCGGTCTCGATCTTCAGCTCCACGCCCAGATCGTCGGCGAAACGCTTGACCAGCTCGTACTCGAAGCCGGTTTCGCCGTTGCGGTCCTGGAAGTAGGTGGCCGGGCTGTTGCGGGTAATCACGCGCAGCACGCCGTCCTCCTTGACGCGCTCGAGGGTGCTGGGTTTTTCAACACAGGCACCGAGCATCAGGAAGAGTCCGGTTGCGATGAGCCATCTGGCGCACCGCTGGCGCAAAGCGGTTTGGGCGAACATAGGTTGCAGTATACGCAAAGGACTGGTCGCGCCATATCTCGACAACGGTTTGCTTGTCTGCTAGCGATCTTTGCGTTTAGGGCGAAATGCAGGTCGAAATGGGTGGTTTTTTTTGACCCCCGAGTCCGCTTTGCCGGGCCGACATGCGGAGGTGTCGCAATGGCGTGTTTCGGGTGCCGGAAGCGCTGGAATTAGGCTAGAATGCACGGCCTCTAAGCACACCCCCTTCCTGAGGCTGTCCCGACGATGTTGATCCTGCGCGGCGCTCCTGCCCTTTCTGCCTTTCGCCACGGTAAGTTAATCGAGCAACTGAGCCAGAAAGTCCCCGCTGTTAGTGGTTTGTATGCTGAATTCACGCATTTCGCCGAGGTTGACGGCGATCTGAGTGCCGACCAACAGCAAGTGCTCGCGCGCCTGCTCAAGTACGGCCCGAGCGTACCGGTCCAGGAGCCGAGCGGCCGCCTGTTCCTGGTGGTTCCGCGTTTCGGCACCATCTCGCCCTGGTCGAGCAAGGCCAGCGACATCGCCCACAACTGCGGCCTGGAAAACATCCAGCGCCTGGAGCGGGGCATTGCCTACTACGTCAGCGGTGAGCTGAGCGACGCCGATGCCGCCGTCGTTGCCGACATCCTGCACGATCGCATGACCCAACTGGTGCTGAGCAAGCTCGAAGGGGCCGCCGGCCTGTTCAGCCACGCCCAGCCCAAGCCGCTGACCGCTGTCGACATCCTCGGTGGTGGCCGCGCCGCCCTGGAAAAAGCCAACGTCGAGCTGGGCCTGGCCCTGGCCGAAGACGAGATCGACTACCTGGTTACCAGCTTCCAGGGCCTCAAGCGCAACCCGCACGACATCGAACTGATGATGTTCGCCCAGGCCAACTCCGAGCACTGCCGCCACAAGATCTTCAACGCCAGTTGGGATATCGACGGCCAGAGCCAGGAAAAAAGCCTGTTCGGCATGATCAAGAACACCTACCAGATGCACAGCGAAGGCGTGCTGTCCGCTTACAAGGACAACGCCTCGGTGATCGTCGGTTCCGTGGCCGGGCGCTTCTTCCCGAACCCTGAAACCCGCCAGTACGGCGCGGTGCAGGAGCCGGTGCATATCCTGATGAAGGTCGAGACCCACAACCACCCGACCGCCATCTCGCCGTTCTCCGGCGCCTCCACCGGTTCCGGTGGCGAAATCCGTGACGAAGGCGCTACCGGCCGCGGTGCCAAGCCCAAGGCTGGCCTGACCGGTTTCACCGTCTCCAACCTGCGCATCCCGGGCTTTGAACAGCCATGGGAAAAGGCCTATGGCAAGCCGGACCGTATCGTCAACGCCCTCGACATCATGGTCGAAGGCCCGCTGGGCGGCGCCGCGTTCAACAACGAATTCGGCCGTCCGGCCCTGACCGGCTACTTCCGTACCTTCGAGCAGTCGATCAATACCCCGCACGGTGAAGAAGTGCGCGGTTATCACAAGCCGATCATGCTGGCTGGTGGCTTGGGCAACATCCGCGAAGATCACGTACAGAAGGCTGAAATCACCGTCGGCGCCAAGCTGATCGTGCTCGGTGGCCCGGCCATGCTGATCGGTCTGGGTGGCGGCGCGGCTTCGTCGGTCGATACCGGCGCCAGCTCCGCTGACCTGGACTTCGCCTCGGTGCAGCGCGAGAACCCGGAAATGGAACGCCGCTGCCAGGAGGTCATCGACCGCTGCTGGCAGCTGGGCGACAAGAACCCGATCGCCTTCATCCATGACGTCGGCGCGGGCGGTATTTCCAACGCCTTCCCGGAGCTGGTCAACGACGGTGGCCGTGGTGGCCGCTTCGAACTGCGCAACGTGCCCAACGACGAGCCGGGCATGGCCCCGCACGAGATCTGGAGCAACGAATCCCAGGAACGTTACGTCCTGGCGGTGAGCGCAGGCGACTTCGAGCGCTTCCAGGCCATCTGCGAGCGTGAGCGCTGCCCGTTCGCGGTCGTCGGCGAGGCCACCGCAGAGCCGCACCTGACCGTTACCGACAGCCATTTCGGCAACACCCCGGTGGACATGCCGCTCGACGTGCTGCTCGGCAAGCCGCCGCGCATGCACCGTTCGGTGACTCGCGAAGCGGAGCTGGGCGATGACTTCGACCCAAGCACCCTGGAACTGAACGACTCGGTCGAGCGCGTACTGCGTCACCCGGCCGTCGCCAGCAAGAGCTTCCTGATCACCATCGGCGACCGCACCATTACCGGCCTGGTTGCCCGCGACCAGATGGTCGGGCCGTGGCAGGTACCGGTGGCCGATTGCGCCGTCACCGCCACCAGCTTCGACGTCTACACCGGTGAAGCCATGGCGATGGGCGAGCGCACCCCGCTGGCCCTGCTCGACGCTCCGGCGTCCGGGCGCATGGCAATCGGCGAGACCCTGACCAACCTGGCTGCCGCGCATATCGGCAAACTGTCCGACATCAAGCTGTCGGCCAACTGGATGTCGGCTGCCGGCCACCCGGGTGAAGATGCCCGCCTGTACGACACCGTCAAGGCTGTCGGCATGGAACTGTGCCCTGAGCTGGGCCTGACCATTCCGGTGGGCAAGGACTCCATGTCGATGAAGACCAAGTGGAGCGAGGAGGGCGCTGAGAAGAGCGTCACTTCGCCGATGTCGCTGATCGTCAGCGGCTTCGCCCCGGTGCTCGACGTGCGCAAGACCCTGACCCCGCAACTGCGCATGGACAAGGGCGAGACCGACCTGATCCTGATCGACCTGGGCCGTGGCAAGAACCGCATGGGCGCCTCGATCCTGGCCCAGACCCACGGCAAGCTGGCCGCAGTGGCACCGGACGTCGACGACGCCGAAGACCTCAAGGCCTTCTTCGCTGTGATCCAGGGCCTGAACGCCGACGGTCACCTGCTGGCCTACCACGACCGTTCCGACGGCGGCCTGCTGACCACCGCGCTGGAGATGGCCTTCGCCGGCCACTGCGGCCTGGACCTGGAACTGGACACACTGACCAGCAAGCGCGAGAAAATCGCCGCTATCCTCTTCAACGAAGAGCTGGGTGCGGTGATCCAGGTGCGTCAGGACGCAACGCCGGACGTGCTGGCCCAGTTCAGTGCTGCTGGCCTGGGTGAAGACTGCGTCGCGGTGATCGGTCAGCCGATCAACAACGGCGAAGTGCTGATCAAGCTGGCCGGTGAAGAGCTGTTCAAGGGCGACCGTCGTCTGCTGCAACGCCAGTGGGCCGAGACCAGCTACCAGATCCAGCGCCTGCGCGACAACGCCGACTGCGCCGATCAAGAGTTCGACGTACTGCTGGAAGAAGACAACCCGGGCCTGAGCGTCAAACTTGGCTTTGACGTCAACCAGGACATCGCCGCGCCGTACATCAAGAAGGGCGTGCGCCCGCAGGTAGCAGTGCTGCGCGAGCAGGGCGTCAACGGCCAGGTCGAGATGGCGGCAGCCTTCGACCGCGCCGGCTTCAACGCCATCGACGTGCACATGAGCGATATCCTCGCCGGTCGCGTTGACCTCAACGACTTCAAGGGCCTGGTGGCCTGCGGCGGCTTCTCCTACGGTGACGTTCTCGGCGCCGGAGAAGGCTGGGCCAAGTCGGCGCTGTTCAACGCCCGTGCCCGTGATGCCTTCCAGGGCTTCTTCGAGCGTACCGACAGCTTCACCCTGGGTGTGTGCAACGGTTGCCAGATGATGTCCAACCTGCACGAACTGGTTCCGGGCAGCGAGTTCTGGCCGCACTTCGTGCGTAACCGTTCCGAGCAGTTCGAAGCCCGAGTGGCCATGGTCGAAGTGCAGAAGTCGAACTCGATCTTCCTGCAGGGCATGGCCGGTTCGCGCATGCCGATTGCCATCGCCCACGGTGAAGGCCATGCCGAATTCGCCAGCGAAGAAGCCCTGCTCGAAGCCGACCTGTCCGGTTGCGTGGCCCTGCGCTTCGTCGACAACCACGGCAAGGTCACCGAGAGCTACCCGGCCAACCCGAACGGCTCGCCGCGCGGGATCACCGGCCTGACCAGCCGCGACGGTCGCGTCACCATCATGATGCCGCACCCTGAGCGGGTCTTCCGTGCCGTGCAGAACTCCTGGCGTCCGGATGACTGGAACGAAGACGCGGCGTGGATGCGCATGTTCCGCAACGCCCGGGTGTGGGTGAACTAAGGGTGTACAAGCTCGCCTTCTTCGTCCCGCCTAGCCATGTGGAGGTGGTCAAGGCTGCTGTGTTCGCCGCTGGCGGCGGGCGCATCGGCGACTACGACTGCTGCGCCTGGCAGGTGCTGGGCCAGGGCCAGTTCCGCCCGCTGGACGGCAGCCAGCCGTTCCTCGGGCAGACCGGCGTGGTCGAGCAGGTCGAAGAATGGCGGGTCGAGCTGGTGGTGGCCGACCAGTTGATTGGCTCGGTGGTCGCTGCGCTAAAGCTCAGTCATCCCTATGAAACCCCGGCTTATGAGGTCTGGCAGCTAGCGGACTTCTAAGGGCTGAAAAAAAGCCGCGACCTGTGATCGGGTCGCGGCTTTTTTGTGTCTGCTCGGGCCTCATCGCGGGTCAGGGCCACGCACTCCACCTTCAGCAGATTATCCTTGCCGCCCAGGGCGCTGAGCCAATCGTCAGCGGCCATGGTTTCTGTCGCCTCGATTTTCGCTTGTGGCTGCTCAGCAGTGTTCGCCAGGGCATGTGGCAACTGGTTGCGAATCTCGTCGGCAATGGTATCGGCCAGCGGTCCGACCACCACCTGCAGGCTGCCACCGGAACCCGGCCGCACTACGGCCATGGCGCCGAGAGTTTTCAGCACGGCATCCTGAGCCAGGCTACGGTCTTTAAGCAGCAGGCGCAGACGGGTGGTGCAGGCGTCCACCGAGAGCAGGTTTGCGCCGCCGCCAAGGGCATCGATGTAGCGCTTGCCGCGTGGCGCGCTGCTGTCTGGGGCCGGCGCTTCTTCGCTGGGCTGATCTTCACGGCCCGGGGTTTTCAGATCGAAACGGCGGATACAGAAGTCGAAAACAAAGTAGTACACCAGCGCATACAAAAGCCCTACCGGGAACACCATCCAGCCATTGGTTGAACGGCCCCAGCCCAGGGCCATGTCGATGGCGCCACCGGAGAAGGTAAAGCCCAGGCGGATGTTGAGCAGGTCGCAGAGTGCCATGGCCAGGCCAGTGAGTACGGCGTGGATCAGGTAAAGCATCGGCGCGAGGAACATGAAGGCGAACTCGACAGGCTCGGTGACCCCGGTCAGCGCCGAGGTCAGGGCCATCGACAGGAGGATGCCGCCGATCAGCTTGCGCCGCGCCGGCAGGGCATGGCGGTACATGGCCAGGCACGCAGCGGGCAGGCCGAAGATCATCATCGGGAACATCCCGGCCAGGAACTGGCCGGCCCGGGGATCACCGGCGAAATAGCGGCTGATGTCGCCGGTCACGGTCAGGCCATTGGCACCCTCGAAACTCCCGAAGACGAACCACACCAGATTGTTGAGGATATGGTGCAGGCCGGTGACGATCAGCAGGCGGTTAAGCACGCCAAAGAAGAACGCGCCGATGCTTCCGCTGTCGAGCAGCAGCTGGCCCAGGCTGTTGATGCCGTTCTGCAGCGGTGGCCAGATCAAGCCGAACAGCAAGCCCAGGCCAACGGCTGAAAGGCCGGTGGCAATCGGCACGAAACGCCGGCCACCGAAGAAGGCCAGGTACTCGGGCAGCTGGATGTCCTTGAAACGGTTGTACAGCGCGCCGCCGAGCAGTCCTACGATAATCCCGGCGAGCATGCCCATGTCGATGTGCGGGTCGATCACCTTGAGTGTCGACACCAGCACCAGGTAGCCGATGGCCCCGGCCAGGCCCGCCGTACCGTTGTTGTCACGGGCAAAGCCGACGGCGATGCCGATGGCGAAGATCAGCGCCAGGTTGGCGAAGATTGCATTGCCGGCGTCGTGGATCAGGGCGATGTCCAACAGGTCGGTGTCGCCCAGGCGCAGCAGCAGGCCGGCAATCGGCAAGATGGCGATGGGCAGCATGAGGGCGCGGCCGAGCCGTTGCAGGCCCTGAATGAAGTGCTGGTACATGGTGCGCTCCGGTTATTGTTCTGTGCTAAGTGGAGAGTGGCGTGGTTGTAGCGGCCGCGCATCAAAGTCACGGCAGGCCTGGCGCACCGCGTGGGCACTGGACAGACCCAGCAACTGCTGGCTGAAGGCGCGGCATTGCGTGCTGTCGAGCTGGCGCACGCGCTCCTTGATCTCGCCGACCTGCGGGGCGCTGACCGACAGCTCACTGACCCCAAGGCCGATCAGTACCGAAGTGGCCAGTGGGTCCGAGGCCAAGGCGCCACACACGCCGACCCAACGGCCATGACGGGCGGCGCCCTGGCAGGTGAGGTCGATCAGGCGCAGCAGCGCCGGGTGCAGGGCGTCGACGCGAGCCGCCAGGCCCGCGTGGTCGCGGTCCATGGCCAGGGTGTACTGGGACAGGTCGTTGGTGCCGATGGAGAAGAAGTCGGCGTGCTCGGCCAGGCGCTCGGCGAGCAGGGCGGCGGCCGGTACTTCGATCATCACCCCAAGTTCGGTGCGCTGGCTGATGCCCAGCTCGCTGGTCAGTCGATCCAGGCGCTGGCGGATCTCCAGCAGTTCATCGACCTCGCTGACCATTGGCAGCATGATCCGGCAGCGGCGCTGCGGGCTGACCTGCAGCAGGGCACGCAATTGCAGGTCGAGCAGCTCGGGGCGCAGTTGGCCCAGGCGAATGCCGCGCAGGCCGAGCACCGGGTTGGCTTCATGGGGCAGTGGCAGGTAGTCCAGTTGCTTGTCGCCGCCGACATCGATGGTGCGGATGATCACCGGGCGATCGCCCATGGCGTCGAGCACTGCCTGGTAGGCGGCGCGTTGCTCCTGCTCATCCGGAGCGGTGTGGCGGTCGACGAAGAGGAATTCGGTGCGCAACAGGCCGACGCCGTCGGCGCCCAGGGTCAGGGCCTGGGCGGCCTCGACAGCCGAGGCGACATTGGCGGCGACTTCGATCAGGCGTCCGTCACGGGTCTGGGCGCTGCCCTGGGCGGCGGCTTGCTGCTCATCGCGGCGTTGCTGCTGTTGCTGGCGAAGCTGCGCGACCTGGGCCAGGCGTTCGGTGTCTGGCGCGGTTTCCAGTCGGGCCTGTTCGCCATCCATGACCAGTACCTGGCCTGCCTGCAGGTTCATCAGCTCCGGGCCCAGGGCAACCAGGCATGGCAGCCCACGGGCGCGGGCGAGGATGGCGACATGCGAGGTCGCGCCACCGGCGACCATGCACAACCCGGCTACCGCGTGCTTGTCGAGCAGCAGCAGGTCCGAGGGCGTCAGTTCATGGGCGGCGACAATTGCCGAAGGCGGCAGGTTCAGCTCTCGGGTTTCGCCGAGCAGGTCGCGCAATACCCGTTGCTGCAAATCCTGCAGGTCGTTGGCGCGCTCGGCCAGCAGCGGCTTGTCGAGTGCCTTGAGGATCGCGCACTGGGCGTCGATGGCCTGGCTCCAGGCGTGGCTGGCGGCGGTGCCCTGGTCGATGCACTGGCGCGCGGCATCGATCAGGGACGGATCGTCGAGCAGTGCCAGGTGCGCTTCGAAGATGGCTGCGGCGTCGCCCTGTTGCAGGTGCTGCAGGTCAGCTTCAATGGCGGCCTTGACGCTGGCTAGCGCGACGTTCAGGGCTTGATGCTGCGGGCCGGGTTGATGGCCGCCGGAGTCGTGCGGCAGGCGAATGGCATCCAGGCGTGCCAACGGGCCGCTGGCCAGGCCAGGTGATGCGCATACACCATTGAGAATGCCGGGCTCCAGGTTGGCGACGGGTTTGGCCTGGACGCTGACGGCAGGGCCGGCGTGCTGTTCGCCGACGGTCGCTGTGGCGACTGCTGCCAACAAGGCGCGCAAGGCTGGCGTACTGTCGGCACCGCTGCAGACGATTTCGATTTCATCCTGCTCGCCCACCCCCAGTCCCATGATCGCCACCAGGCTGTTGAGCGCGGCGACCTGGCCGTTGAAGTGCAGTTCGGCGTGGCTGGCGAAACCCTGGGCGGTCTGGCGCAGTAATGCTGCAGGGCGCGCATGCAGGCCGCCGTGATGGGCGACCTTGGTGCTACCGCGCACTGTCTCACCTGCGCTGGCAGCTTTGACTGCGCCGACGCCAGCGTTGGGAATGACATCCAGCAATGGCGCACCCAGGGCCACCGAACGGGTCGTGCGCGGCAGCAATCGGTATTCGCTGCTATTGCTCAGGATTATGACGGTGATCAGGCTGGTGCAGTGTTGTGCGACCAGGTCCAGGTCAAAACGAATCAGCGGCTGACCCCGTTCGACGCGCTCGCCATTGGCCACCAGCGCTTCGAAGCCGCGGCCCTGCAACTGCACGGTATCAAGGCCGATGTGCATAAGGATCTCGGCGCCGTTGTCGGCACGCAGGGTCAGGGCGTGCAGGGTTTTTGCCAGTTGAATGACGGTGCCGGCGCAGGGTGCCTGCAGGCAGTCGTTGAGCGGGTCGATGGCGATGCCATTGCCCAGGGTGCCGCCGGCGAACACCGGGTCGGGCACCTGGTCCAGTGGCAACAGGGGGCCTTCGAGGGGTGCATGGAGGGTGATGTTCTTGTTGTCGGGCATGCGCAAGATCCTCGGTGCCTCAGTGAGTTCGGGTCACTTTGCTCAGGTGACGGGGCTGGTCCGGGTCCATGCCACGCGCCTCGGCCAGGCCTGCGGCCATGACATAGAAGCTCTGGATCGCCAGCAGCGGGTCGAGGCCCGGGTGGGCGGCGCTGCTCAAGGTCAGGTTGCGCTGGGGGATGTCCGCCGGTGCGGCCAGCAGCACTTTGGCGCCGCGCTGGCGCATGTCTTCGGCCAGTTGCAGCAGGCCTGCCTGTTCCACGCCACGAGGCGCCAATACCAGCAACGGGTAATGGGCATCGATCAGTGCCATCGGGCCGTGACGCACTTCGGCGCTGCTGAAGGCTTCGGCCTGGATCGCCGAGGTTTCCTTGAACTTGAGCGCTGCTTCCTGAGCGACGGCAAACCCGGCGCCCCGGCCGATGACCATCAGCCGCTGGCAATCGCGCAGTTGTTCGATGGCCAGGCTCCAGTCTTGCGCCGCTGCTTCGCGCAGTTGCCCGGGCAGGGCGAGGCCAGCCTCGAGCAGCGCCGGGTCTTGCTGCCAGTGGGCGACCAGGCGGGCGCTGGCGCTGAGGGTGGCGATAAAACTCTTGGTGGCGGCAACGCTCAACTCGGGGCCGGCGCACAGCGGCAGGCTGTATTGGCAGGCGCGTTCCAGCGGCGAATCCTCGGCGTTGACCAGGGCGACGCTGGTGGCGCCGCGTTCGCGCAGGGTTTGCAGGCTGTTGACCAGGTCCGGGCTCTGGCCCGACTGGGAAAAGCCCAGGGCCACCTGGCCGCGCACCTGCAAGGGCGAGTTCTGCAGGGTCACCACCGACATCGGCAGCGACGCCACCGGCAGGCCAAGCTGTTGCATGGTCAGGTAGGCGAAATAGCTGGCGGCGTGATCCGAACTGCCCCGGGCCACGGTCAGGGCAACCTGCGGTGCGAGGCGGCGCAGGTGTTCGGCAACCTCGGTGATACGGGCATCGCAACGCTCGAGTTGGGTCTGCACGACGGTGGCCGAGGCCAGGGCCTCGGCAAGCATTTTAGAGCTCAAGGTGTTCTCCTTCGACCATTACGCCGATCAGTTCAAGGTTGCGATCCAGGCTGACTGCGTCGGCCCAGCTACCGGCCTGCAGGCGTCCGCGCTCCTCCAGGCCGAGGTAGTCGGCGGGGAATTGCGACAGGCGCTGAGAGGCTTCGGCCAGAGGCAGGCCGATCTTCACCAGGTTGCGCAGGGCCTGGTCCATGGTCAGGGTGCTGCCGGCCAGGGTGCCGTCGGGCAGGCGCACGCCGCCCAGGCATTTGGTCACGGTGTGGCTGCCGAGCTTGTACTCGCCATCGGGCATGCCGGCGGCGGCGGTGGAGTCGGTCACGCAGTACAGGCAGGGGATCGAGCGCAGGGCCACGCGGATCGCGCCGGGGTGTACGTGCAGCAGGTCGGGAATCAGTTCGGCGTAGCGCGCATGGGCCAGGGCCGCGCCGACGATGCCCGGCTCGCGGTGATGCAGCGGGCTCATGGCGTTGTACAGGTGAGTGAAACTGGTGGCGCCGGCCTCAAGTGCCGCCACGCCTTCTTCATAGCTGCCGAGGGTGTGGCCGATCTGCAGGCGCACGCCACGCTCACTCAAGGCACGGATCAACGGCAGGTGGCCAGCGACTTCCGGGGCGATAGTGATCACCTTGATTGGCGCCAGGGCCAGGTAGGCCTCGACTTCCTCAAGCAACCCCAAGTGGGCGAAGTTCGGCTGCGCGCCGAGCTTGCCCGGGTTGATGTACGGTCCTTCGAGGTGCACACCCAGCACCCGCGCGCCGTTGCTGCGCGGCTGGCGGGCGTAGGCGCCGAGTTCGCCGAGCACCTGGGTCAGTTCTTCCTTCGGCGCGGTCATGGTGGTGGCCAACAGCGAAGTGGTGCCAAACCGGGCATGCGTACGGGCGACGGTGGCGAAGGCTCCGGCGCCCTCCATCACATCGCTGCCGCCGCCGCCGTGTACGTGCAGGTCGATGAAACCGGGCAGCAGGTAGGGCAAATCATTGCCCTGAGGATCGCACGGCTGGCCGTCGATGGCGGCGACGCGGCCGTCACGCAGCAACAGGCGTCCGCGTACCCAGCCCGTCGGGGTGAGTATGTTGTGTTCGCTCATGGGGGCTCCGCTAGCGTCGCAGCTCGGCGACAAAGTCGTAGTAGTCGTCGCGACAGTAGGTGTCGGTCAGTTCGATGGGGGTGTTGTCGTCGAGGTAGCCGACCCGGGTCATCAGCAGCATGGCGGTGCCGGGCTGGATGCCGACCCGTGCGGCCAGTTCGGCGCTGGCGTTGATCGCGCGAATGTGTTGCAGGGCACGCACCACCGGTTTGCCGATCTGGTCGAGATATTGGTACAGCGAATCGCCGATGGCTTCGGGGTTGCTCAGCAAGCGCGCGGGCAGGGTGCTGTATTCGACGGCCATGACGATGTCATCGGCCTTGCGCAGGCGCTTGAGGTGTACCACCTGTTCGTTGGGCGACAGGCCCAGGCGCACCAGCTCATCGGCCGACGGCGCGTCGACGCTGCGCTCCAGCCACTGCGAGCTTGGGGTAAAGCCTTTCAGGCGGAGCATTTCGCTGAAGCTCGACAGGCGTGAGAGCGGTTGTTCCAGGCGCGGAGTGATGAACGTACCAGAGCCCTGGATGCGGCGGATCAGGCCTTGTTCGAGCAGCACTTCCAGGGCCTTGCGCGCGGTAACCCGGGAGATGTCCAGGGCTTCGCTGAGACTTCTTTCCGAAGGCAGGGCCTGTTCGGCTTTCCACTGCCCGGCGTGGATGGCCTGTTCCAGATTGCGCGCCAACTGAAGGTAAAGCGGGGTGGCCAGGGTGTCGTCGGGGCGCAGGGCGGTCAACGGGGGCATGGCGGTGACTTCAGGTGGCGAGTGGTATTAAAAATTTAATACCACTTGCATACCACGTCAATACCACTTGTCAGCTGTTGCAGGCGATTTCCTGGTTGCCCTTGCGCTCGACCGCAGCACAGGCCAGTAATCCGACTTCAAACAATATCCACATCGGCACCGCCAATAGGGTTTGCGAGAACACATCCGGCGGGGTCAGCAGCATGCCAACCACGAAACAACCGACGATCACATAGGGGCGGCTTTTGCGCAGGGTACCGACGTCGGTGACCCCGGCCCAGACGATGATAAAAGTCGCCACCGGGATTTCGAACGCCAGGCCGAAGGCCAGGAACAGGGCGAGGATGAAGTCCAGGTACAGGCCGATGTCGGTCATCATCGCCACGCCATCGGGGGTGACGCTGGCAAAGAAGCCGAACATCATCGGGAAGACTACGAAGAAGGCGAAAGCCATGCCGGAATAGAACAGCACGATGCTCGACACCAGCAGTGGCAGGGCGATGCGCTTTTCCTGGCGGTACATGGCCGGGGCAATGAAGCTCCAGGCCTGGTGCAACAGCACCGGCATGGCCACGAACAGCGCCGCCATCAGGGTCAGCTTGAACGGCGCCAGGAACGGCGAGGTGACGCTGGTGGCGATCATGCTCGCGCCTTCGGGCAGGTAGCGGCGCAGCGGCTCCGAGACCTGGGTGTACAGCGTCTGGGCAAACGGGAACAGGCCGAGGAAAACCACGGCGATGGCCAGCAGGCAGCGCACCAGGCGCTTGCGCAGTTCGCGCAGGTGAGCGGTGAGCGGCATGCCCGGGTCGTGGGTTGCTGTGTTCATCAAGGGTTTCCGCTGGTTGGGCTGTTGTCCGGCTGCAGGCTGACGCCGCGGCGCAGGTCCTGCTCAAGGCGCTGCAACGGCAGGGCATCGAGTTCCTGGCTTAAGGCCTGGGTGTCCAGTTCGCGGTCCACCTGGGCCTTGATCGACGCCATGGCGCGTTTCGCCTGACCCAGGCCGCGGCCCAGGGTGCGCGCCGCCGCCGGCAGGCGCTCGGGGCCGAGCACCAGCAGGGCGACGATGCCCACCAGCAGCAGTTCGGTAAAACCGACTTCGAACATCAGCGCTGGTGTTCCGCTTGTTGCACGCTGTCTGCCTTTAGCGGCGCCTGCGGTTTGACCTGGGCAATGACGTCGTCCTCTGCCGGCCCATTGCCCATGGATTTGCGAAAGCCCTGGATCGCATCGCCCACGTCCGCACCCAGGCCTTTGAGGCGCTTGGTGCCGAACAGCATGAACACGATCACCAACACGATGAGCAACTGCCAGATCCCGATACCACCCATGAAAAACGCTCCAAGCTCATGAAAAAGAAGGCCTTATCCTGCCTGCGCTTTATGACGCAAAAGTGACGTGCAGATGTATTTGCCATGTGCCTGCAACATCCGTTGTGTTGACTGACGCCTTATTTGCTCGGGATGTGCAGTTCATGGGTGCGAAGAGGCAACAAGGGGCGGCGCTGTTGATGGTGCTGGTGGTGCTGGCGATGCTTGCCGCAGGTTTGACCTGGCTGGTGCAGGACGGTCGCCAGCAGATCGACAGCGTGCGCCTGGTGCAGCAACGGGTGCAGGCAAGGGCCATGGAAACCGCCGGCCTGGCCTTTGCCGAACAGGCCCTGAAAGACCCGGCCTGGCGCGCCAGCCCGTTGTTCTGGCAAGCGCTGCGCGGGCAGCCGTTGTCCTATGCCTTTGCCGGCGGCTCGGCGGCCTTGCGCATCCGCGACTTGCACAGCTGCTTCAACGTCAATGCGTTGATTGGCGAAGAGGGCGAACGTGCCGCGCGGCAATTGCGCTACCTGCTTGGCGATGACATGGCCGCCCAACGGCTGACCGATGCCCTCGCGGACTGGATCGACAGCGACGGCCAGACCCGACTCAGCGGCGCCGAGAGCGATCAGTACCTGCGCCAGTCACCTGCGCGTCTAGCGGCCAACCAGATGATGGTCGACATGAGTGAACTGAACCTGCTGCTCGAGCCCGACGCCCAGCGCCAGCAACGCTATCCACAGTTGTGCGCGCTGCCGCAGACCAGCGGCTGGCGACTGAATGCCAATGCCTTGAGCCTGGAGCAGTTGCCGTTGCTCGAAGCGCTGTACGAAGGGGAGGTGTCGCGTTCGCTGCTGACCCGGATCATCACCGGCCGGCCCGCTGGTGGTTATCACGATGCAGGGGCGTTGCGCCAGGCACTGGGCGCCATGGACGACGCGACGTTTGCCCGGCTGAGCGAAGGCTTGCTGCTCAACAGCGGTGATTTTGCCCTGCAACTGGAATTCGAACAGGACGGGCAGAAGATGCGCAGCGAATTTCAGCTGCGGGCACGAGGGATCGTGCAGTGGCACGCGCTGGTGCCGGCCCAGCAGGTGCAAGTGATCAGCCGTTCGCCGCAACCCTGGTAAGGGCTGCGGCGAGCGCCGCTTGGGTTACACGCCGATTTCACCGCCATCGGCACGTTGGATCACCACGGTCGAGGCCCGTGGGCGCACCTTGGTGCCGGCCGGGGTAACGGCAGTGGCGACGTCGGTAGACGGCCAGTTGTCCGGGTGCTGGATGTTGACGAAGATCGACTTGTTGTCCGGCGTGAACGCAATGCCGGTGACTTCGCAGCCGTTGGGGCCGACGAAGAAGCGGCGCAGGTCGACCTGGTTCTTGGCATTGACCGGCACCTGCTTGCCAGCGGCATCTACCAGGTCGGTAGGAATCACCGCCAGCATCTGGTCGTTGGTGTAGTCGGTCAGGGTTTTTTCGCCGTTGTCGGTCTGGAACCAGAGGATGCCGCGGCTATCGAAACTCATGCCGTCGGGGCTGGCGAACTGGTTGAGTTCGGTCAGGCCCGAGCGGTTGATGTCGGCAGTACCGGCGGCGTTGGCGCCAAACACGAAGATGTCCCAGCTGAAGCTCAACTGATCGTCGCTGTCGTGCCAGCGGATGATATGGCCGTGGCGGTTCGGCCCGCGCGGGTTGGCGGCATCGACCTTGGCAGCGGTACGCGCGCTGTTGTTGGTCAGGGTCAGGTACACGTCGCCATTGAGCGGGTTGACCGTGGTCCATTCCGGGCGGTCCATCGGCGTTGCGCCCAGGGCGTCGGCAGCACCGCGGGTGTTGAGGATGATCCCCGGCAGGTCGCCATAGATCGAACCCAGGGTCTTGCCGCTGCTGGTCGGGGTGTTGACGTCGAGCAGCAACCACACGCCCGAGCCGTCGGCGTTGAAGCGGGCGACATACAGCTTGCCCTGGTCCATGTACTTGTTGCCGGTGGCCAGGCGGTCGACCGGGTTGGCATCGGCCGCTTCCCACAGCGCGGTGGAGACGAACTTGTACAGGTACTCGTTGTTCGAGTCGTCGCCCATGTACCAGACCAGCGGCTTGCCCACCACCGGCAGGCCCGGGCAGCAGCCTTCGTGACGGAAGCGCCCGAGTGCCGTGCGTTTTACGGCCAGGGTATTGGCCGTGTAGGGGTCGATCTCGACGATGTAGCCGTAGGTGCTGGCCTCGTTGCGAAAGTCATCGCTGGCGCTGGCGCCGCTCGGGGTGATGTTGAAGCGGCTGAATTCGCCATCCACTTCAGTCGGATCGCCCGCCACGCTTTCCCACTTGTAGTTACCGGTCTTGGTGCTCACGCCGATGCGCTTCTGGTCGGCCGGCAGGGTGGTGCTGGTGTTGACGAAAATCCCCGGCCAGTTCTCTTCGCAGGTCAGATAGGTGCCCCACGGGGTGTAGCCGTTGCCGCAATTGTTGTTGGTGCCGCGAGCCTGGGTGCCGTTCTTCGAGAAACGCGTCTTGACGTGCTCGCTGCCACGCAGGGGGCCTGCGATGTTCATCACCGTGGCGGTGGTGAAGCGGCGGTTGAGCGGGTCGTTGTCGACCACCTGCCAGCGGCCGCTGACTTTCTTCAGGCGGATCACCCCGGCGCCATGGGCGTTGATTTCCTTGCGTACTTCCTCGACCGGACGCTTGCCGCTGCTGTCGCTGGTCGGGCCGTTGGGATGCAGGGCGTCGGCGTCGATGTATTCGTGGTTGATCGCCAGCAGGCCGTCTTCGGAGCTGCCGTTGATGGGGAAGAAATGCATGCCGTCATGGTGCATGCCCACCGAGTTGGCCTGGTCGGCGGCGGTGTTGCTGCCGTCGGCTTTCCACGGGTTGGCGCTGGTGTTCAGCGGCGTGCCCCAGGGCGCCAGGACGTAGGCTGTGTATCCGGCGGCGACCACGCAGGCGTCGGTGCGCGAGCCGGGGATGGAGGTGAAGCCCAGTTTCAGTTTCGGCGGGGTTGGTGGCTCGACGACCGGTTCGTCGTCATCCGAGTCACTGCTGTCGAAGCAACCCGTCAGGCCAGTCCCGGCAATCATCGCGATCGCGGCGCCCAGGCCACCGCGTACCACGCTGCGGCGGCTCAGGTAAGACTCCAGAACGCTGTCCATGGGCAGGTTGCCACTTTGGTTGCGGTTCAGGTTGTCGCCGGTGTCTCGACTCATCAGTTCAGTTCCTTTTGTTCAATGATGCGGCGTGAAAGAAACCGGGACTTTAGTGAGCAAGTGTGATGATTGATTGGCAGTTTTGTTAAAAGGCGTTGAAGGAAATAAATCGTTACCACCTGATTTGCCTGAGGTTTTGCCCTGGCTGTCGATTAACTGCCATCAAACTGTAATCCAGGCGCCCCAATATCCCGGCCCGACAACCAACAAGCGCGAAGGCGACGGGACAGGCTGAACATGCACAGACGGGAAGTGTTGAACTGGATTGGCGTTGGCGCTGTGGCGCCGCTGCTCACGGCCTGTGCTGGCCTGGGCGGGACGTCGGCCGGCAACGATGCTTCGCTGGATGTGCTGTATTTCGCCGACACCCTCGACGCCCGCCAGGCGGGTAAACCCGTGGTCCCGGCCACGCGCCTGGGACCGGTTACTCACCTGGGTCAGGCGCCATGGATGACCGGCGCCAGCGCCCGCCAGGCCCGTGCCGAACTCAACCCGCTGCTCGACGCCAGCCTGGCCGATGGCGTGCGCACCGGCGGCTATGCCGTGTTGGCGGCCTTGCTGGAGCAACTGCGCCAACGCGCCGGGGCCGACAACTGCCTGACCCTGGAAAACGGCCAGGGCTGGAATGGCAGCGGGCTGGCCTACCTGACCCAGGGCAGCAGTGGTGTTGAAGGCAGCCAGTTGCTGGCCAGCGATGTGCGGGTCAGCAGCGATGAGCGGGTGCTCTGGCCGCAGCGCTGCGCCGGCCTTTACCGGCAATATGGCAAGACCGTGCTGGGCGCCGGCCTGGCTCCGGAGCAGGCCACCGCGCTGGGTGTTGCGCCTTTCATGGTGGTTCGCCGAGGCGCTGTACGGGTCGCCGTGGTCGGCATCACCGACCCCTATGCCCAGGACCAGAAAGCCTCGCTCAAACAGTGGTACCAGTCGCTGTTGCCGGCCTTCGAGCAGGCCCGCGGGCAAGCGGACCTGGTGATCGCCCTGGCCGATGTCGGCACCGGCCCCGGCCTGTGGCTGGCCGAGCGTCTGAGCGATGCCGACCTGCTGCTCTGTGCCCGTGGCCAGGACTTCTGGCCGGAACCGGTTGCCGTGCTGCAAGCCAGCGGCAAGCGGGTGCCGGTGCTGTTTGCCGGTAATCGCGCCTGCGGTGCCTTTCAGGTGCGCTGCCAACGCACGGCCGGCCAATGGCAGTTCAGCGCAGATTTTCATCCCGCCTTCGACAGCAGCCTGACAGCCACTGCCCAGGCCCGTGCTGCGCAGTTGCGTGGGCTGTTGGCGCAGCAACGCGCCGGTCACGCGGCCTGGCTCGATCAACCCCTGGCCCGTGCACCGCAGGCGCTATGGCGCCGCGATACCCGCGGCGGCAGCTGGGACCGTCTGCTGCATCAGGCCCTGGCAGCCGACAGCGGCTACCCGGTGTTGCTCCCGGGTCTGCGTTATGACAGCCCCCTGGCCGCCGGCCAGGCCATCACCCGCGAACACCTGATCAGCCTGACCGGCAGTTACCCGGCACCGGTGGTCGAAGCGCCCGCCCGGCAAGTCGAGCAGGTGCTGGAAAACGCCGCTGAGCAGTTGTTCGGCGACCCGCTGTTGCTCGACAACAGCCAGGACCTGCCGCGCTGGCTGGGCCAGCCCTGGCAACTCAGCTACAGCCCGAACGGCAAGCGCGTCTCCGGCTTCAGTGAAACCCAGGGACAGTGCCGCACCTTTGGTTTGCAGTACGCCTCCAGCAGCGGCGAGCCGCTGTGGCAACGGGTCGAAGCCTGGCTGGCGCAGCAGCCTGCCGACTGGCAACTGCCGGCGTTGCAGTTGCCGCAGTTGCGCTATGTCCAGGGTCACCCCGGCTGGCACCCCCGTGAGCTGAACGCGTGATCGGTAGTGCGCGCCTGTTCAGCGCCGCGCTGCTGAGCCTGGCCGCCTGGCTCGCCGCCCAGTGCGTGCTGCAGCTCAGCCGTGCGCCGCTGCCGGCCGTGGCTCAGGTGCAGGACGTTGCGCCCATGCCGGGCCTGATGCTTGGCCACTGGCAGGCCCAGGTCGACAGCGGCGCTGTGCCGCTGACCCGTTTACCGCTGCAGTACCTGGGCGGCCTCAGGGCCGTGCCGGTCAGCGCCACGGTGGTGGTGCTGCGCTACGGCCAGGTCACGCGCAGCTTGCGCCGTGGCCAGCGCCTGGCCCCGGGCATCGTGCTCGAGAGCATCGATGACCAGGGCCTGATTTTCGACAACCAGGGGCGGCGCGAACGCCTGCCCTGGCCGCCACGGCCTGCCGTGACCGGCTTCAAGCGCCAAGGATGAATGATGATCGCAAGACTCTGCCTGGCCAGCGTGCTGAGCCTGGGCCTCAACCTGGCCTGGGCCGAAGAGCCGGTGGCGCTGGATGACAACGAGACGCCGTTGTACGAAGTCAATTTCGTCGATACCGAACTGAGCGAGTTCATCGACAGCGTCTCGCAGATCACCGGCACTACCTTCATCGTCGATCCACGGGTCAAGGGCAAGGTCACCGTGCGCACCGTCGACCGTCACGACAGCGAAGCGATCTACGACATCTTCCTGGCCCAACTGCGCGCCCAGGGCTTTGCTGCCGTCGACCTGCCCAACGGCAGCGTCAAGATCGTCCCCGACCAGGCCGCGCGTCTTGAGCCGGTGCCGGTGGAGACAGCGGGCAAATCGGCACAAGGCAGTGACGGTGTCGCCACCCGCGTGTTCAATGTGCGCAACGCTGCCAGCGAACAGCTGCTGGGGATCCTCAAGCCGCTGATTGATCCACGGGTCGGGGTGATCACTCCGTATCCGGCGGCGAACCTGCTGGTGATCACCGACTGGCGCAGCAACCTGGAGCGCATCGACAGCCTGCTGCTGCAACTGGATCAGGTCAGTGACGAGCCGATGCAGGTGATGCCGCTGCAACATGCCAGTGCCAACGACACCAGCAAGTTGATCAGTCAGTTGCTGGCCCGCGAGCAGGGCGCCGACAGCGCCCAGGTGGTGGCCGACCCGCGCAGCAATGCCCTGCTGGTGCGCGGCAGTGCCGACAGCCGTGAGCGGGTGCGGGCCTTGCTGGCGCAACTGGATCGCCCTGGCGAGAACCTGCGCAGCTCCAACACCCAGGTGATCTACCTGCGCCATGCCAATGCCAGTGAAGTCGTCAAGGTGCTGCGCAGCCTCAGCCAGGACACGCTGCCGGCCGGCACCGGCGAAGGCAGCAAGGATGACAAGGCGCCGACTCCGGTCAGCAGCTCGGGGATCCGCCTGGAATATGAAGAAGGCACCAACGCCGTGGTCATGGTCGGCCCCGACAGCGAGCTGGCAGCCTATCGCAACATTGTCGAGCAACTGGATGTGCGCCGCGCGCAGGTGGTGGTCGAGGCGATCATTGCCGAAGTGTCGGATTCGCGCGCCGAAGAGCTGGGCGTGCAGTGGCTGTTTGCCGATGAGAAGTTCGGTGCCGGCACGGTCAACTTCGGCAGCAGCGGCCCCAGCATCGCCGCCATTGCCGGGGCGGCGGCGGGCAAGGACAACGCCGCGCTGGCCAAGCTGCTTTCCGGCACCAACGGCCTGACCGCAGGCTTTGGCAACTTCGGCGGCGGCTTCAACTTCGCCGTGCTGGTCAATGCGCTGAAAAGCAAAAGCGGCTTCAACCTGCTGTCGACGCCGACCTTGCTGACCCTGGACAACGCCGAAGCGTCGATCCTGGTCGGCCAGGAAGTGCCCTTCGTCACCGGCTCCGTGACCCAGGACAACACCAACCCCTACCAGACCATCGAGCGCAAGGAAGTCGGGGTCAAGCTGCGCATCAAGCCGCAGATCAACATCGACAATACCGTGCGCCTGGACATCGTCCAGGAGGTCTCGTCGATTGCCGACAACGCCTCGGCCAGCGACGTGATCACCAACAAGCGCGAGATCAAGACCAAGGTCATGGTCGAGGATAACGGCCTGGTGATCCTCGGTGGCCTGATCAGCGACGAGGTCACTTCGAGCAATCAGAAGGTGCCGCTGCTCGGTGATATTCCCTGGCTGGGGCGGCTGTTCAGTTCCTCCGGCCACCAGGGGGTGAAGCAGAACCTGATGGTGTTCATTCGCCCGCGGATCCTGCGTGACGGCCCGAGCCTGGCCAGCCTGAGCACCGAGAAGTACCGCAACCTGCAGCAGGAAACCGCGCTGAAACTGCCGGCCATCAGCGACGACGGCAAGCTGTTGCAAGCCTTCCCGGCCAGCCGCCAGCGCCTGGACGAGGGCGTCTGGTGATGGAGCTGTTGCCCTATCGCCTGGCCCGCCAGGCCGGCCTTGCCGTGGCGCCGTCGGCGACGGGCTGGAGCCTGTGGCTGCGCAGTGATGCCGACAGCGATCAATTGCAGGAACTGCTGCGCGTGCAGGGCCAACCGGATGAGGTCTGCCACCTCGACAGCGCCAGTTTCGACAGCCAGCTGGGGCAGCTGTACCAGGCCGGCGAAGGCGCCACCGCAGCGCTGATCGAAGGCATCGGCGAGCAGGTCGACCTCGACGGCCTGATGAGCGAAATGCCGCGCATCGAAGACCTACTGGAGAGCGATGACGAAGCGCCGGTGATCCGCCTGATCAACGGCCTGTTCGCCCAGGCCCTGCGCTTGCAGGCATCGGACATTCATATCGAGACCTTCGAGCAGAGCCTGGTGGTGCGCCTGCGCGTCGACGGCCATTTGCGCGAAGTGCTGCGCCCACCGCGAGCGCTATCGGCGATGCTGGTGTCGCGGATCAAGGTCATGGCCCGGCTGGACATCGCCGAGAAGCGCCAACCCCAGGACGGCCGCATCACCCTGCGCTCGGCTGGGCGTGAAGTGGACGTGCGGGTTTCGACCCTGCCGGGCATTCACGGCGAGCGGGTGGTGATGCGCGTGCTCGACAAGCAGGCCAGCCTGCTGGCGCTGACCAACCTCGGCATGCCGGTGGCCGTGGAGCAGGGCTTGCGCGCTTGCCTGGCGCGGCCCAACGGCATCGTCCTGAGCACCGGGCCGACCGGCTCGGGCAAGACCACCACCCTCTATGCCAGCCTCAACAGCCTCAACGACGGCAGCCGTAATATCCTCACCGTCGAGGACCCGGTCGAGTACGCCATCGCCGGCATCGGCCAGACCGCAATCAATCCGCGCGCCGGGTTGACGTTCGCCACCGGCCTGCGGGCGATCCTGCGGCAGGACCCGGACGTGATCATGCTCGGCGAGATCCGCGACCGCGAAACCGCGCAGATCGCCGTGCAGGCCAGCCTCACCGGCCACCTGGTGCTCTCGACCCTGCACACCAACAGCGCCGTGGGCGCGGTGACACGTCTGCGTGACATGGGTATCGAACCGTTCCTGATTGCCTCGTGCCTGCGCGGGGTCATGGCCCAGCGCCTGGTGCGGCGTCTGTGCCGCTGTGCCCGGCCACAACCCTTGCAGGCGGCCGAGCGGCACCTGTGGCCGGAGTTGGCCGAGTTGAGTGAGACATTTCATGCCGTCGGTTGCGAGCAGTGCCAGGGCACCGGCTATCGTGGCCGGCTCGGCCTTTACGAGTTCATCGAACTGGACGCCGGGCTGATTGCCTTGCTTTACGACGGCGCCAGCGAAGTGGCCATGCAGGAATACCTGGCCGGGCGTCGGCAGAGCCTGGCCGGCATGGCCAGCGAGTGCCTGCGCCGGGGCGATACCAGCCTGGCCGAAGTGCTGCGCGCGGTGCAGGGCTGAGCCATGCCGACCTTTCGCTATCAGGCGGTAGACCTCAACGGGCGGGCGCGCAAGGCCAGTATCCAGGCCGACAGCGAGCGCCATGCCCGCCAGTTGCTGCGTGAGCAGGGGCTGTTCACCCGGCAGTTGCAACGCCATGACGCCAGCAATGCTCTGCCGCGCCGGCAACGGGTCAACCGCGCCCAGTTGTGCGAACTGACCCGGCAACTGGCAACCCTGACCGGCGCCGGCATTCCCCTGGTGGATGCCCTGGCGACCCTGGAACGGCAACTGGTGGAACCGGCGTTGCGCAACCTGCTGGTGGCGGTGCGCGGTTCGCTCGCCGAAGGCTTGAGCCTGGCCCGCAGCCTGGCGCGCCAGGGTGGCTTGTTCTCCGGCTTGTATTGCGCACTGGTTGAGGCCGGCGAGCGTTCCGGGCGCCTGGCCCAGGTGCTGGAGCGGCTGGCCGAACACCTGGAACAGGTCCAGCGCCAGCAGCACAAGGCGCGTACGGCGCTGATCTATCCCTGCGTGCTGATGGGCGTGTCGTTGGCGGTGGTGGTCGGCCTGATGACCTTCGTGGTGCCCAAACTCACTGAACAGTTTGCTCACTCCGGACAGAATCTGCCGTGGATCACTTCGCTGCTGATCGGCATCAGCGACCTGCTGGTACTGGTCGGCCCTTGGTTGCTGCTCGGCGGGGGGCTGGCGGCACTGCTCGGCGCCTGGTTGCTGCGCCGCCCGCACTGGTGTTTGCGCCGCGACGACCTGCTGCTGCGCCTGCCACGGATCGGCAACCTGCTGGCGGTGCTGGAGAGCGCACGCCTGTCGCGCAGCCTGGCGATTCTGGCCGGCAGCGGCGTGCCGTTGCTTGAGGCCCTGCAAGTGGCGACGGCCACGGTCAACAACCGGCGTATTCACCTGGCCCTGCAACGGGTCGGCACTGACGTGCAGGGCGGAGTCAGCCTGCACCGGGCGCTGGATGCCAGCGGCCACTTCCCGCCGTTGCTGCTCAACATGGTCGCCAGCGGCGAGGCCAGCGGCACTCTGCCGGACATGCTCGAACGGGTCGCCGACAACCAGGAGCGCGGCTTCGCCCGCCAGGTGGACAGCGCCATGGCCTTGTTCGAGCCGCTGATGATCCTGGTGATGGGCGCGGTGGTGCTGTTTATCGTCCTCGCCGTGCTGTTGCCGATCATGCAGCTCAACCAGGGCCTGACACTTTGAAAAGGAGCAAGACCATGCACAGCCCACGCGCGCGTCAGCGCGGTTTTACCCTGATGGAAATCATGGTGGTGATCTTCATCATCGGCCTGTTGATCGCCGTGGTCGCACCCAGTGTGCTCGGCAGCCAGGACAAGGCCATGAAGCAGAAGGTCATGGCCGACCTGTCGACCCTGGAACAGGCGCTGGACATGTATCGCCTCGACAACCTGCGCTTCCCGTCGGCCGAGCAGGGCCTGTCGGCGCTGGTCAGCAAACCGACGGTAGAACCACAGCCTCGGGCCTGGCGCGCCGACGGTTATATCCGCCGCCTGCCGCAAGACCCGTGGGGCACGGCGTATCAGTACCGTGCCCCCGGGCAGCACGGACGCATCGATATTTACTCGCTGGGCGCCGATGGCGTCGAGGGCGGTGAAGGCATCGATGCCGATCTGGGTAACTGGGAACTCTAGGCATGCGCGGCGAGCGTGGTTTTACCCTGCTGGAGATGCTCGTGGTGCTGCTGATCGCCGGGCTGATGAGTACCCTGAGTATTGCCTGGCTCGACAGTGGCAAGGCGCCGATGCAGCAGGCTCTTGAGCGCCTTGCCAGCGCCAGCCGCCAGCAGGCGGAGCTGGCGCTGCATGGCGGGGAGATTCGTGGCTTGCGCTGGAATGGCAGCCGTCCCGAATTTGTCCGTCGGGTCGATGAGCGCTGGCAGCTCGAGACCGTCGCCTTGGGCGACTGGCCGCCAGCTTTGCACGCCGACTGGCCTGCCAGCCACGAGCCACGACTGGTGTTCTCGGCCTACGGCGTTGCGCGCAGTGCTGTCTTGAACTGGCACTGGCCTGAGGGTACCCAGCGCTGGCACTGGAGCGGTGATGGCCAACTGCACAGGGCACCACGGTGATGCGTGCGCAACGAGGTTTCACCCTTTTGGAGGTGACCGTGGCCCTGGGCATTGCCGCAGCCCTGGCAATCATGACCAGCCAGGTGCTGCGCCAGCGTCTGGCGGTGCAGCAGAGCGTGCAGCAACACCGCCTGGGCGTGTTTTGCGCCCGCGAGCTGCAGGCGCGTTTCGCCGTTGAGCGCTATTGGCCGATGCAGAACAGCGTTGCCGGGCAATTGCAGCAGGGCGATGGCCACTGTCATTGGCAACTGCAACTGACCTCCACCGGAGTACGCAACCTGCGCCGTGGTGAGTTGCACCTGTTTGCCGACCGTGACGGGCGCGATCCCCTCGGCCAGTACCGCATCTTCCTGGTGCGCCCATGAAGCGCCGACAGCAGGGCCTGACCTTGCTTGAACTGCTGGTGGCCCTGGCCCTGACCGCCGTGCTGGGGATCTTGCTGGCGACGCTGGTCAATGCCTGGGTGGGCGTGCGTGAACGCTTGCAGCAACCTGCGCAGGGCTCGCCGGTACTGAATTTTTGCCTGGCCCTGGAGCGGCGTTTCGATTCGACGGTGTTACGCCAGCTCTATGAACAGCGCCTGCCCCTGGCAATCAACTGGCTGGACTGGCAACCCGCCACCTTGCAACTGCAATGGGTGGCCCGCGGCGCCTGGCCGCAAGCGGAAGGCGGTTCGCGCTTGCAGCGCCAGCGCCTGAGTTATGACTCGCGCGGGCAACGCCTGCTGCTGGAAACCTCCGCCGACCTGTATGCGGTGGGTAAACCGCAATGGCGTGAACGCGATCAGCTCGATCAGGTCACCGCGCCGAGTTTCTCCTTTTTTCAATCGGGCCGTTGGCTGGCCTTTCCTTCTGCCGAGCGATCCGCCCCGGATCGCGGCGTGCGGCTTGAGTTCAAGCGTGATGGAGCACCTTATGTCTGTACCTTCGCCCTGCCGGAGGCGCCCTGATGAAATGGCTTGAACGCTGGCAAACGCCACGCAGCAGCAACTGGCTGCTGTTGCGACCGGGCCAGGGGCAAGCGCCCTGGAGCTGGCTGCGCCTGGCAGACGGCAGGCGCGAAGCCGGGGAGGGGCTGCCTCCCAGCCCTGACGGCGCTCGCGTGGTGCTGATTCTGCCGGGTAACCAGTGCAGCCATTTTCAGCTTCCGGCGCCACCGGGGCTCAAACGTGACGAGTGGCCGCTGCTGGTCGAAGAGCGTTTGCTGCAGCCAGCCGAGTCCATCCGATGTGGCTGTGTTTCGCGCCAGGGCAATCAGCTGGAGCTGGTCAGCGTCGATCAGGCGCTGCTCGGCCAGTGGCTGGCCCGGTGCGCGGACTGGGGGCTAAGCGTGGAGCGTTGCTGGGCCGAGTTTCAGTTGTTGGCGGATACGCCGGCAGGCACCGCCCTGCGCTGGCAGCGCAGCCCTGATCTGCTGTTGCTCAAGGGCGTAACCGAGCAATCACGACAGCACTGGCTGGCCTGGCCGTCCTTGCTCGGGCCGAACCTGCCGGCGCCATGGCCGGGCCTGCAAAGCGAAGCGTTTGAGGGGGCCTGGCCACCTCGACTGGCCATGCTGGAGCGGTTGCCCAGCCTGTTTGATTTGCGCCCTTCGCGTCAGCTGCGGCTGCGGCTTCCCATGGCCCCCGGGCACTGGCGACTGATCGCCGCGTGCGCGCTGTTGGGCCTGCTCTGGTGCGGCCTGTGGCTGAGCCAGCAATGGCGCCAGAACGAGGTCTACAAAGCGCAAGTGCTCGCGGTGACGGGGCCGGTCACTTCACCTCGTCAGGCCGCCCAGGTACTCAAGCGTCAGCGTCAGGCCGAGGAGGATCGCCAACTGCGCCTGCGCCAGATCGGGCAATTGCAGGCCGCATTACAGCAATGGCTGCAAGCGCAGCCCGCCTGGCACATGACCGCCAGCGGCTTCGACGGGCAACGCTGGACGTTGCGGCTTCGCGGCGATCAGCCGCCAGAGGTCGCGACCTGGGAGGCTATCGCCAAGCAGGTCGGTGTGCAGGTTGCAGTGGCGGGTGGCGAAGATCACCTGCAACTGATGTTCGACCTGGGAGCGGCATCATGAGTCAGTGGATGCAGCGCCGCTGGTTGTTGCCGGCAGCCTGGGTAACGGTAGGGTTGTTGCTCATCACCTTGATGATTCGTGAAGGCACGGCCCGCTGGCAGGACGCCCAGCAGTGGCAGGCCCTGGCCCGGTCGGCGGCCGGCTTGCAGGTCGATGCGCGGTTCAGTGTCGAGCAACTGCAGCAATCAGCCCAGGCAAACAGCATCGTGCTCAACGAGGTGCTGGCGGAAAAAAACAGCTGGCAGATAAAGGGCCGTGCAGTCGATGAGCAAGGTTTGCAGCGCTGGTTACTGGCCGTGCAGCGCGAAGGCGTGCGTCCGCTGCGCTGGTCGCTGGAGCAAGCCGAGAGCGCCATGAACTTCGAGCTGGAGCTGCAGCAGTGAAGCGCGTCGGCTGGTTCAGCCTGGTGTTCTCGCTGACTGTGTTGGCCGGGCTGCCGGCCAGGTGGCTGCTCGCACCCGTTGCCGCCGAGGGCGTTTCCGGCAGCCTCTGGCAAGGCCAGGCGCAACGCTTGGGGCAGGTGGGGCCGGTTGCCTGGCACTGGCAACCCTGGCGTCTGCGGGCGCAGGTGGAGCTCGGGTTCCAGGGGCAAAGCTGGCAGGTCAAGGTCGCTGGCTGGCCGTGGAACTGGAGCGCGGCTGTCGAGCCGTTGCAGCGCACGCTCACAACGCCTTCGTCCTATCGCCTGACGGGCGAGTGGAGCGGCCGGATCGACGTGCAGGGGAGCGGTCGACAGTGCCGGGTCAGCCAGGGTGAGATCGCTGGTCGCAACCTGGCGCTGGTTGCGCCATGGTCAGTGCCGTTGGGCGCTACCCGGGTGCGGATTGATTGCACGGCCGGCATGCACCTGTTGGCGCAATTGCAGTTGCAGGGTCAGCATCAGGGTGAGCTGGATGCTGACCTGCTGGCCCGTCGCGGGAATCTGCAAGGGGAGGTAACACCGGGTACGGCCCTGTACCCGGTGTTACTGGCTGCCGGCTGGCTCAAGACGGATGGAACCCGCATGAACCGCAACCTCAGGTGGTGACGGGCAGGCGGCCTCAGCGCGGCTTGCCACCCTCCTTGATACTCGAGGCCAGGATACTGCTGCGGTCATGCCCGCTGGTGCGTAGCAGGCCAAGGTCAACCGGCTGTTCACCGCCGTTGGCGTTGCCCCCGGAACCGTAGACATTGATCAGGCCGCTGACCAGGTCTACCGGTGCATTCGAGGCATTGACCCCCACCTCGCGGTAATAGTCACGGCCCTGCAGGGCTTGCTGGGTGACGGGCGCGCCGCCCAGCTGCACCTTGCCCCTGTTCGCCTGCAGGCTGGCGCCGGAGAGCAGTACACTCCCGCCCACCTCCAGGGCGATGCCTTCACGGGCGTTGAGCGCGCTTTGACTGGCGACGGTGTTGCGCTGGGTGTGCTCGACCTTGAGGGTGAAGGTTGGCGAAGTCTTCGGGTCGACTTTCTGCAGCGCACTGCCGACCTGCTTCTCGACCTTTCCAGCCAAGGGGCCAGCCACGGCATTGGCGGCGTTGATGTAGCCCTGTGGGTTCCTCTCCTGGCTCAAGCGTGCATCCACCGCCACTTTCAGGCTGTCGACCTGATCCTGGCGGCTGGTGATGCGCAGATCACCGCCAACCTGTCCGTCGATGCGCCCGGCATCCAGGCCAACGCCCTCAAGGCGAGTGTCAGTCAGGCTGGTCAGGCTGATTTGCCCGGCGCGCCATTGGCTGTTGTCGAAGGTGAGGTTGTCACGACGATCAATGTTCACCTGCCCGCGGGCATACAGCCCGCGTTTGGCCTGTTGCGAGGATGCCCCCGGTGCTGCGTTGATACCGGCACCGGCGGTGAGATCGAGGTTGTTGCGCCGATCGCTGCTGGCGGCGGCCTCGATCAGCACGCCGCCTTCGCGGGCAGTGACGGCGATCTGGTTTGCCGATGCCTTGACGCCTTGCAGCTTCAGCGCATCGTCCTGGCCGGCGGCGCTGCTCAGCAGCAGTTGCTCCTTGGCAAACCAGTTGGCCCCGCTAGCCGTGGAACTGCTTTCATCGACCCGCCCAGTGCTGAAGTGACCACCCAGGCCACCGCCCTTGCCATTGCTGGTGCTCTTGCCCAGCAATTCCAGGCCACCACCAAGGTTGCTGCCTTGGGCCTCGTGGGTATCGACGCCAGTGCTGACCTTCAGCGCACCTGCGCTCTGCAACTCGATATCCGAGACCTTTGCCGCGCTACTGCCAATACGCCCACCCACCAGCTCGAGGGCGCCACCCGCCTGCAGCTGTACTTTGCCCTTGGCATCAATTTCTACCACGCGGGCCTGGGTATCGATACTGTCCAGCTTGCTCTGGTCAAGGTAGCCGCGCAGTTCCAGGGCACTGCCTGCGGGGGCATTGCCTGCTTTGAACCAGGCATTGCCCTCGAGTTTGTTCTCCTGCTGGCGTTGTTGATCGTTGGCCTGGACCAGGCTCAGGTTGCCCTTGGCCGAAATCTCAAGCGAACCGTCCCCGGCATTGAAACGGGTGCCCTCGTACAGACCGTCGCTGCCCACCTGAATCTGGATACCGGTCTGGCCGTAGAGGCTGCCAGGGCGTGCGGTTTGCGAGCTGTTGTCGGTCAGCAGCGAGCCGCCCTTGCCGGAAAGGCGCAGGTTGATATCGCTGCCGGTGCTGGTTTCGACGCGCACGGCGGCGTCCACATCCAGGCGCTCGACACGCTTGCCAGTGCTGTCCTGGGCCGCAGCAAAACGATGGCTTTGCGCCTGAATCGCCAATGGTCCCTGTGTTGCCCGGTACTGGGTGCCCGTATCGTTGAGGGTGTCGGCCTTGAGGGTGATGTGCTGGGCGGTAAGCTCAGTGACCTGCGCCGTGCTGCTGCGCTTGAGTTCTTTGCGATTGAGATGCTTGAACTCCAGGTCGGCGCCCAGCGTTGGCGGGGCGAGAGCGTCTTCGATCGATGCCTGCTGGAAACGACTGGCCTCGGTACCGGTGACCAGGTTTTCCACCGGACGGGTCAGGTCCTTGTACACCAGGCTGGCGCCGAGGCTGGCTTGCCAGTTGGTCTGGGTCAGTTCGGATTCCTGGGTATCGTCGACGGCACGATTGTCCACGGTGCTGGCTTGCAGCTCCAATGACCGGCCTGCCGTGAGTCTGGCGGCCTCGTTGACCAGCTTGACGGCTTTCAATTGCACGTCACCGGCGGCCACCAGGCTGCTGCGTTGCGCCTGGCTTGCGCGTTCATCCAGTACCTGGCGCTTGTGATAACCCTCGAAGGCGCTGCCGACGGCATCGATGCCACCACTGACACGCAGGCCGCCGCCACTTTCGGTGCTGGTGGTCTGCTGTGACTGTTGCTCATGGGCTACCGTCAAGGTGACCGCGCGGCCATCGAGCTGCAGGTCGCCCTCGACGGCCTCGATGTAGGAGCCATTGAGGTTGATGTCATTGCCGCTGTTGAGTTGTACGCCGGCGCCCTTGAGCGTACTGGCAACCTGTTCAAGATCGGTTTTCGTGGTGTCGGTGCGGACAGTGCCGTATCCCACCGAGGCGGTGTACTGGCGCGAATCGGGTTTGCCGTCGGCGGCATCCTGGGTCTGGCTGGCGCTGGCGGTAAAGCCTTGTTGCTGGTTCTGTTCGCTGACGCTTTGAAGCTGTTCGGCAGTGCTGACACTGATGTTGTTCTGCGCCTGCAGGTGCAGCTGCTTGCCGGCTTCGAGCCTTGAACCTATCACCTGCAGGTCATCGGCGCTGGCCAGGCGCAGGTTGCTTTCAGAGGCAACGTCGCTGCTCAGCACCTGCTGACGCTGTTCCTGGCGTTGGCTTGTCTCGGTAATCAGGCCGAACAGCTTACTGTCAGTCTCGCGTTGATCAACGCTGGACTGGTTTTGGGTTGCTTCTACCGACAGCCGGGCTTTTTCACTGAGCAACAGCGCATCACCTTTGGCCTGAACCCTGGAGCCTTTGATCTGCACCTGGTCAGCTGCCACAGTCAAAGCACCTTGGGCCTGAAGGGTGCTGCCACTGCCCTGTTGACCCTTGGCCTCGGTTTGCCCGTTCTTGCCGAAGAAGGTGCCGGAAACCAGGTCACCACTGTAGTTGCGGGTGTTCTCATCGCTTTTCAGGGTAACGGCGGCCACTTCCAGATTGCCGGCCTTGAGGCTCATGTCACCCGCGCTGTTCAGCGTGCTGCCCAGAATCTGCGTGCTGCCTTTGGACGTCAGGGAAACCTGCAGACCGGAAAGCGCGCTGGCGCGGGCGCTTTCCTGGTAGCTGCTGCTGTCCTTGTCGCCGCGCCACAGGTGCTTGCGGTGACGGATCTGCTCATCGACCTGCAGGCTATCGGTTCCAGCGCTGATGGTCAGATCCTTGCCGACGTTGACCGACAGGTCGCCGCCGGCCTCGACGGTAGCGGCCACCATGCGCAGGTCGTCGCCCGCCTGCAGGTTGATGTCCTGGCTGGCCAGGATCTGGCTGCCGACCTGTTGTCGCTGGGTGCGGGTGCTTTCGCGGTCGTAGGTTTCGGTGGTGACGAACCACCATTTTTCTTCGCGGCTGATGGTTTCCCGGGTCCGGGCATCGAGGGTGAGATTTTTCCCGGCCTTGATGATTACCTGTGGCGCCTGCACGCGCACTGCGTCGAGGCTCAGGTCGTCGGCGGCCTTGAGGTTCACCGCGCCGTTTTCGCTGTACAAGCGGCCGGGCTGCTCGGCGCTGGCGCTGATCTCCAGGGTACCGGCAGAGTCCATGTCGATCCCGTCGCGCGCTTGCAACTGGCTGCTGCCCATGCGTACGCCGGCGCCGAGGGCGGTGCTGAGGATGCGGATGCGCCCGGCCTGCATGGCACCGAACAGGCGAGCATCGATACTGCCGGCCGGCGCCGCCAGGTGCTTGATGACCTGACCGTCGGCCACGTCGATGCGGTTGCGTCCGACCACCAGGCTCAACTCGTCCCGGGCTTCGAGCGTGCCGCGGCTTTCGATGCGCGGGGCGATCAGCTCGAGGGCTCCGGCGCGGTTGCTCTGGCCAGCGTCGAGTATCTCCAGCGTGCCATTGGCGGCGCGGGTATCGAGGTATTTGATGCGCTGGTCTTCAAGTTCGGCCGTGCCGACCAGAAAGCCTGCGCGGGTGGTGTTGATGAAGCCGCCACCGTTGAGGGTGATGCCATTGGGGTTGGCCAGGATGTAATCGGCCGGTCGGCCGAAGATTTCCTGGGGGCCTTCGATGCGCGAGGCGTTGCGGCTGATCACTTCACTGAGGATGGTCGAGGCGGCCTGGCCCTGGAACTGCGGGTTGGCGGCCAGGGCGCCGGCCAGTTGCGATTGCCCGGCCTGCAGGGCGTTGTTCAACACCAACCCGGGCTTGTTGACGTTGTAGTCGAGGAACTGGTTGTGCGACAGGCCGCTGGCATTAGGGGCGACGATGTCGATCACCGGCACGCCGTGCTGATCGGTGATCAGTGGCGTACCGGCAATGCCGGTTGCCGCCTGCAGGCCGTTATCGGCCAGGCTGACGCCTGGGGTCATCAGGCTCAGGGCGATCATCCAGCGCAGGCGATTGAGCCTGCGCCGTTGTACTGCGGGGGAGGGCGTCTTGGGCATCACGGTCTTCTCTTTCTTGTTGTGGACATCAGATGTTCATTACCCACTCCAGCAGCCAGTAACCGGTCTCCAGGTCCTGGCGGCGAGTGTTGCTGGCGTGCAGGGCGCGTTGGTAGTCAAGCTTGAGCAGGCTGTCGGGCAGGCTCAGCTCAAGGCCGGCATGGGCACCGGCCAGTTGTTGCGCAGTGCGGCCGTGGTCGAATTTGCTCCAGCCCAGGTCGATGCCCAGTTGCGGGCGAATCACCAGCCCGGCGGGCAAGTCCAGGGCCAATGGCTGGCTTAGGGTGTTTCGCCACACGGCGCCCGTGGCGCCTGCCGCCACCTGTTGGCGAAAGCCGCGCACGGCGCTGTTGTCGCTGAGCAGAAACTGCTCGACCGCAGGCAGTGCATCGGGGCTGTACTGCAGGTTCAGTTCGCTCTGCCAGCGCCAGGGCCAAGCCGGGTCACGACCTTGGCGCAGATGCAGGAGGTTGGCGCGGTACTTGCGAAACTGCGGCTGCGGCGCATTGCTGGCCAGGGGCGCGCTATCGGCGCCGAACCGGTCCAGCCCCTGGACAATGCCCAGATTGGCACTCCACAAGTTGGCGTCGAGCCACAACAGGTTCAGGCCCGCTTCCAGGCTGGTGAGGGTCGGGCTTTGCAGTTGCAGGCGTTGCCCGGCCAGACGATTGTCCTGGCGTTTCTGATCCAGGCGCAGGCTGGCGCTGAGCAGCCCGTACTGGTTGCGCCACAGGTTGCGCTCAAGGCTCAGGCCATAAAAATCGCTCTGGCCGCTGCTGCGCACTCGCCGGCCCGGCAGCTGCGCCTGGTAGTGCAATTGGTTGAGGTTAAGCGCGTAGGTCCAGGGGCCATAGGGGATGCTGTAGTAGAGGCCGTAGCCGCGGCTGTAGCGGGGGCCTGAACCGAGCGTCGAGGTTACCGAGAGCTGCGTGTAGTCATTGAGCTGCAGCGGGCTGTCCAGGGTCAGGCTGGCACCGACACGGTCACGTCCGGTCAGCTCGCTGCCGCGATTGTCATAGGTACTGCCCAGGCGCCAGCGGGGGTTGACCTGCCGTGACGTGATCACGATGCGGGTGCCGCCTTCAAGCTCTCCGGGCATCAGGTCGGCGCCCAGCTCGAATGCCCGCAGCCGGTTCAACTGGTCCATGCCCTGTTCCAGTTCGGTCAAACGCAGGGGCTCGCCGAGCAAGGTCGGGAATGCGCTGCTCAGTGACAGCGGCAGATCGGGGGTGGCCAACTCGATCGATTCGACAAAGCCCTCGACGATCTCGATGTCGAGGGTCGTGCCGGCTTGCGGCGGGTTGACGAGGTAAGGGCGGCTGGTCGGATACCCCGCTTGCACGTATTGCTGGGTGATGGATTTGAGGATCAGGTTGATTTGCGCCACGTCCATGCACGGCGTCACCAGCGGTTGCACGTTGGCGGCCAGCTCTGCGGACGTCAACTCCCGGTTGCCTGCCAGGCGTACACCGTTCAGCGGCCAGCAGGGCGTGGCCTCGGCGGGTGTTGGCACATCGGTAGCGGGCTCGGGTAACTCATCGGTACGTTGCAGCTTGCGCAAGCGTTGACGTTGTTCGAGTTGCTCAAGGTAAAGGCGTTGATCGCGCAGCGGCTGTACACCTAGGTGTTCATGAGCGCTGGCGGGGCCCACCATGAGCAGTAAAACGACGAAGATACCCGGGGCGGCCGGATGCCGGATACCAAGGCGTGCAGCAACAATGCTGAGTGAACAGGGCATGCAGTAGCGTCCAGAGGATATCCAGGTGCGTGGATTTTATGGGCGCTACTATTCGAATAGATGTGCTACCGGGCCGGTAGATGGGTAGGGCTGAAGCCTGAGTTGTGCGGGAAACTTCCGACTTATTTGTCGGAAGTAGCCTGGAGAGTGATCAGGGACGGATTTCGATCATGGTGCCGTCCGGCACCATGTTCCACACCTCGCGCATGTCGCGGTTGGTCATGGCGATGCAGCCTTCGGTCCAGTCCAGGGTGTGGAACACCTCTTCCGGGTACTCCTCGCTCAGGGGCGTGCCGTGGATCATGATCATCCCGCCCGGCGGGACACCTTCGCGACGGGCGCGCGCGGCGTCGCTGATGTTTGGGTAGGACACGTGCATGGCCAGGTTGTAGCGGTCGCTCTGCTTGCGCCAGTCGATCCAGTAGAAACCTTCGGGGGTGCGCTTGTCGCCTTCCTGCACCTTGGCGCCCTTGGGCTGCTTGCCCAGGGAGATGCGGTAGGTTTTCAGCGGCGTGCCACCACTGATCAGTTGCAGGCGCCGCTCCGACTTGATCACCAGGATCTTGTCGATCATCGCAGGCCGTGGCTGTTGCGGTTGCAGTGGCGAAGGCGCGGTCTTGTCGACCGGCCGGGTGATGATGGTTTCGGTGAAACCCGCCTGGGACATCGAAGCCACACTGAGGCAGAAAAGGGCAAGCAACCAGCGCATGAAACGATATCCCTGAGAAAGCTAGGTATTGGGTGACGGGACGAGCATGGGTGAAAGGCATTCGTTGCCAATCGGGAAGCGCTGCTCGATGCGGTCACGATAATAGCATTCTAGGGTACGACTGACGGTGCGGAAAGCCAGCTCGTCCCAGGGGATTTCACTTTCGTCGAAAAGCCGCACTTCCAGGCTCTCGACGCCGACGGCGAAGTCCAGGTCGGCGAGCTCGGCGCGGAAGAACACATGCACCTGGTTGATGTGCGGCAGGTCGAACAGCTGGTACAGGCTCGCCGCCCCGACACGGGCGCAGGCTTCCTCGATGGTTTCCCGGCGCGCGGCTTGTTCCACCGTCTCGCCGTTCTCCATGAACCCGGCGGGCAAGGTCCAGTAGCCGCGGCGCGGTTCGATGGCGCGACGGCACAAGAGTACCTGGCTGCCCCAGGTCGGCAGTACCCCGGCGACGATGTTGGGGTTCTGATAATGAATGGTCTGGCAGTGATCACAGACATAGCGCAGGCGGGTATCGCCTTCGGGAACACGCTGAATTACCTGATTGCCACACGCGCTACAGAATTTCATGCTTTTATTCCTGTTAGGTGCGCCTATCTTGGCGCCACTGTCACCGGGGCCGCAAGCCGGATCGTCGCCGGGACTTGGGCGGCCCGCGGCTTTGGTGCATCATGCAGGACAGGCTTTGGAATCGAGAGAGAGCAATGCTGGACGAGCTACTTCGCCGCGTGAGCAGTCATACGCCGAGTACCCTGGAGACGGACCGACGTTTTCCCGAGGCCGCCGTGTTATTGCCCATCACCCGTAGCGAAGAGCCGGAGCTGGTGTTGACCCTGCGCGCCAAAGGGCTGTCGACCCACGGTGGCGAGGTGGCTTTTCCCGGTGGGCGCCGCGACCCGGAAGACCCCGACCTGATCTTTACCGCCCTGCGTGAAGCCGAAGAAGAAATCGGCCTGCCGCCGGGCCTGGTGGAAATCATCGGCCCACTGAGCCCGCTGATTTCCCTGCATGGGCTGAAAGTGACGCCTTTCGTCGGGCTGATCCCCGATTTTGTCGAGTACCAGGCCAACGACGCCGAGATTGCCGCGGTGTTCACCGTGCCGCTGGAATTCTTCCGCCAGGACCCGCGCGACCATACCCACCGTATCGATTATCAGGGCCGCAGCTGGTACGTGCCCAGCTATCGGTATGGCGAGTACAAGATCTGGGGCCTGTCGGCGATCATGATCGTCGAGCTGGTCAACTTGCTTTACGATGCCAACATCAGCCTGCATCAGCCGCCTGAACGCTTTACCCCAATTTGAGCGGGACCACCCGCCAGCCATGCCGCACCGTGAGGAACCACGCATGAAATACCGTCTGGGCGACCTGCGGGTCGAAACCCATCCGCGCAGTTGGGTTGCGCCCACCGCTACGCTGATCGGCAAGGTGCGCCTGCAGGCCGGTGCCAACGTCTGGTTCGGCGCGGTGCTGCGCGGCGATAACGAACTGATCGACATCGGCGAGAACAGCAACGTCCAGGACGGCACGGTGATGCACACCGACATGGGCTCGCCACTGACCCTGGGCAAGGGCGTGACCGTCGGTCACAACGCCATGCTCCACGGTTGCTCGATCGACGACTACAGCCTGATCGGCATCAACGCGGTGATCCTCAACGGCGCGCGGATCGGCAAGTACTGCATTATCGGCGCCAATGCGCTGATCCCCGAAGGCAAGGAGATTCCCGACGGCTCGCTGGTCATGGGCTCGCCGGGCAAAGTCGTGCGTGAGCTGACCGACGCGCAGAAAAAGCTGCTCGAAGCCAGCGCCGCTCACTATGTGCACAACGCCGAGCGTTATGCCCGCGACCTGGCCCCGCAGGAGGATTGATGAGTACGCCTGAACGCCCGGTGGCCTCGCCCTGCGTGCAGATCTGCGCGCTGGACGACGATGATATCTGCACCGGCTGCCAGCGCACCGCCGCTGAAATCACCCGCTGGGGGCGGATGGACAACATTGAGCGCCGCCAGGTGCTCAAGCTGTGCCATGAGCGTGCAGTCGCTGCCGGGCTGATCTTCAGCGTCGGCGCATGATCCGCCCCTTGGCCGCCGGCAGTCGCTGCAGTACCCTGTAGCGCTTGCCCAGCGGTCGATCCCATGTTCTTTCTGATTGCCTATATCAGCAGCGTAGTGCTGATCAACTACGCCTTCTCCAGTGCCCCGCACCTGGATGTCATCTGGTCTGCCTGGGGCGGCCTGGTGTTCATCCTGCGCGACATGGTCCAGACCCGCTTCGGCCATGGTGCGCTGATCGCCATGCTGGCGGCCCTGGTGCTGTCCTATGTCACCTCGGAGCCGGCCATTGCCCTGGCCAGTGCCACCGCCTTTGCCGTGTCCGAGTGCATCGACTGGCTGGTGTTCACCCTTACCAAACGGCCCTTGCATGATCGCCTGTGGCTGAGTTCGGCACTGAGCATTCCGATCGACACCTTTATCTTCTTCGGCATGATCGGGGCCCTGACCCCGGCCGTGGTCGGCACCGCCATGGCGTCGAAATTCGCCGGTGTCACCGTGGTCTGGCTGGCCATGGCCTGGCGCGTGCGCAAACGGGTGGTCACCGGCTGAGGCCAGCGGCCGCGGTTCATGTAAAATGGCGCTCCTTTTCACCGGGTTGCACCGAGTACGGGGCGGCCCAGGATGTTCTTCCCTCTGAGGACCTGAAATGACCCGTATCGGAACCCCATTGTCGCCGACCGCGACCCGCGTACTGCTCTGTGGCTGCGGCGAGCTGGGCAAGGAAGTGGTGATCGAGCTGCAACGCCTGGGCGTTGAAGTGATTGCCGTGGACCGTTACGCCAATGCCCCGGCCATGCAGGTGGCCCATCGCAGCCACGTGATCAACATGCTCGACGGCGCCGCCCTGCGGGCAGTGATCGAGGCCGAGAAGCCGCATTACATCGTCCCGGAAATCGAAGCCATCGCCACCGCGACCCTGGTCGAGCTGGAAAACGAAGGCTTCACCGTGGTGCCGACCGCCCGCGCCGCGCAGCTGACCATGAACCGCGAAGGCATCCGTCGCCTGGCAGCGGAAGAGCTGGACCTGCCGACCTCGCCCTATCATTTCGCCGATACCTTCGAGGCGTATTCCAAGGCTGTCGAAGACCTGGGTTTCCCGTGCGTGGTCAAGCCGGTCATGAGCTCGTCGGGCAAGGGCCAGAGCCTGCTGCGCAGCGCTGACGACCTGCACAAGGCCTGGGACTACGCCCAGGAAGGCGGGCGTGCCGGCAAGGGCCGGGTGATCATCGAAGGCTTTATCGATTTCGACTACGAAATTACCCTGCTGACCGTTCGTCATGTCGGCGGTACTACCTTCTGCGCACCGGTCGGCCACCGTCAGGAAAAGGGCGATTACCAGGAATCCTGGCAGCCGCAGGCGATGAGCCCGGTGGCCCTGGCCGAGTCCGAGCGGGTGGCCAAGGCGGTTACCGAGGCGCTGGGCGGTCGTGGGTTGTTCGGTGTCGAGTTGTTCGTCAAAGGCGACCAGGTGTGGTTCAGCGAAGTTTCGCCGCGCCCGCACGACACCGGCCTGGTGACCCTGATTTCCCAGGACCTGTCGCAATTTGCCCTGCATGCGCGGGCGATTCTGGGCTTGCCGATCCCGCTGATTCGCCAGTTCGGCCCGTCGGCGTCGGCGGTGATCCTGGTTGAAGGTCAGTCGCAGCAGACTGCATTCGATAACCTGGGCGCGGCGTTGAGCGAGCCGGATACCGCGATTCGCCTGTTCGGCAAACCTGAGGTCAATGGCCAGCGGCGCATGGGCGTGTGCCTGGCCCGTGACGAGTCGATCGAAGCTGCCCGCGCCAAGGCAACCCGTGCTTCGCAGGCGGTCAAGGTAGAGTTCTAAACCTCATCCATCGCCGGCAAGGCCTGCTCCCACAATTGCGCCATCCCTGTGGGAGCTGGCCTTGCCGGCGATGGGCTGCACAGCAGCCCCGCTTGTCAAAGCTCCGAGTGCCGCGTCTCTTTCAGGCACAACACCGCAATCAGGCTCAGCACAGCCGCCGCCGACACATACCCGCCGACCCAGCTCAAACCGCCCATCGCCACCAGCTTCTGGGCAAAGAACGGCGCCGCCGAGGCCCCGACAATCCCGCCCAGGTTATAGGCTGCCGACGCCCCGGTGTAACGCACGTGGGTGGGGAACAGCTCAGGCAGCAATGCCCCCATCGGCGCGAAAGTCACGCCCATCAAGAACAGCTCGATGGCCAGGAACAACGCCACCCCCGTGGTCGAACCCGAGGTCAGCAGCGGCTCCATGGTAAAGCCCGAAGCGATCGCCAGCAGGCCACCGACAATCAGCACCGGCTTGCGCCCGTAACGATCGCTGAGCCAGGCCGACAGTGGCGTGGCCAGGGCCATGAACAGGACCGCGAAGCACAGCAGGCCGAGGAAGGTCTCACGGCTGTAGCCCAGGGTCGAAACGCCATAGCTGAGCGAAAACACCGTCGAGATGTAGAACAGCGCATAGCACACCACCATGGCCCCAGCACCCAGCAGGGTAGGGGCCCAGTACTGGGCAAACAGCTCGACCACCGGCATTTTCACCCGCTCGTGACGAGCCACGGCCTTGGCGAACACCGGCGTTTCTTCCAGCTTCAGGCGCACGTACAGGCCAACCATGACCAGAGCGGCGCTGAGCAGGAACGGAATGCGCCAGCCCCAACTGCGGAACTGCTCATCGGTCAGCAGCATGGCCAGGGTCAGGAACAGGCCGTTAGCCGCCAGAAAACCAATCGAAGGGCCTAACTGCGGGAACATGCCGAACCAGGCGCGCTTGCCCTTGGGCGCATTCTCGGTGGCCAGCAGCGCCGCACCGCCCCATTCGCCGCCCAAGCCCAGGCCCTGGCCGAAGCGCAGCACGCAGAGCAGGATCGGCGCCCAGGCACCGATACTGTCGTAGCCGGGCAGTACGCCGATCAGGGTGGTACAGACCCCCATCAGCAGTAGCGAGGCCACCAGGGTCGATTTACGCCCGACCCGGTCGCCAAAGTGGCCGAACAGCGCCGAGCCCAGGGGCCGGGCCAGGAAGGCAATACCGAAGGTCAGGAAGGCCGAGAGCATCTGTGCGGTGCCCGACGTCTGCGGGAAGAACACCGGGCCGATCACCAGCGCTGCCGCCGTGGCGTACACGTAGAAGTCGTAGAACTCGATGGCGGTGCCGATGAAGCTGGCCGTGGCGACCCGCGCTGGCGAGTTGCCGGGGCTGGCCTGGGCGGTATCGGAGTAGGTGCTGCTGGTCGTCATGCGATTATCCCTGACAGTCGAGAGCTCCATGGGCATGGCCGCAGGCCTGGTGAACAGGCAGGCAAGGGCGTGCGCCGAAGCGAATTGTTATGGTCGCGCAACTGAACATACGCCCTTTGGGGATGGGGGCGGGCGCGGGCAAGGCTCGGGGTGTGAACCAGTACCGCTATTGCGCGCAATATTCAGTCAGGCTGACTGGCCGTGTGACGCCGGTGCGGGTAGCGGGCGAGACGGCTGGGGCTGGGTAAGCGTTGCTGAGTATAGCTAGCGCTTGAGCGTCCAGACCAGTATGCGGCTGGCACAATTGTCCTCGGTTTCGAGGATTTCCAGGCGATAACGGCCGATTTTCAGGCATACCGCGCTTGCCGGAATGCTTTCCAGGGCTTCGGTGACCAGGCCGTTGAGGGTTTTTGGCCCATCGCTGGGCAGGTGCCAGCCCAGGGTACGGTTCAGCTCGCGGATCGACACGTTGCCTTCGATGACGAAGCGCCCGTCGGCTTGCGGGTGAATGTGCGGGTTGTCGAGGCTGTGCTCGTCTTCGAATTCGCCGACGATTTCTTCGAGGATGTCTTCCAGGGTGACGATGCCGAGCACTTCACCGTACTCGTCGACCACCACGCCCAGGCGCCGCTGTTGCTTGTGGAAGTTGAGCAATTGCAGCTGCAGCGGCGTGCTTTCCGGCACGAAGTAGGGTTCGTAGCAGGCTGCTTGCAGTGTTTCGCGGGTCAGCTCGGCCTTGGGCAGCAGGTGGCTGATCAGCTTGGTGTTGAGGATCGCTTCAACCTGGTTGATGTCGCTGTGGTAGACCGGCAGGCGGGTGTGGCGGCTGATGATCAACTGCTCGATGATCGCCTCGATCGACTCATCGAGGTTGATGCCGTCGACATCGTTGCGCGGCACCAGGATGTCGTTGACGGTGATTTTATCCAGCGCCAGCAGGCTTTCGGGCAGGTTCAGGCGCTGGTCGGTGTCGGGTTCATCGGCGGCGTAGCTGTCGGCATCGTCGTTGTCGTGCACGGCCACGGCATGGCTTTGCACGCGAAACGGGCGCAGCAGCAGGCGCGCGCAGCCATCGAGCAGCCAGGCCAGGGGTTGCAGCAGCTTGAGCGGCACCTTGAGCAGGCTGTTGCCCAGGCCAATGAAGGCCTGCGGGTTACGTCGGGCCAGTTGCCGTGGCAGGTACTCGGCGACGATCAGCAGCAGCGCTGCGGCACCCAGGCCCGCCAGCCAGAAGCCGTGTTCGCCGCTGTAACGCTGGCCGATCAGGCAGGCCAGGGCCAGCACCAGCAGCTTGCCCAGGGTCGAGCACAGCACCAGGGCCTGGGGGGTAACGGCAAGGTCGGGGTGTGCGCCGGTCTGGGCGTTGCGCCGCGCACCATTGAGCTGCTGCTGGGCGGCGTCCACCGCAGTGAATAACGCCGACCAGAGCAGTGCCAGTGCCAATACGCCGAGTAGCGGTCCTAACGGCAGAGCGTCCATTTACCTGTGCTCGTCAGATATGCAGGATGAATTCGCGTACCAGCTTGCTGCCAAAATAGGCCAGCATCAGCAGGCAGAAACCGGCCAGGGTCCAGCGGATCGCCTTGTGCCCGCGCCAGCCGAGGCGGGTGCGGCCCCACAGCAATACGCTGAAGACGATCCAGGCCAGGCAAGCCAGCAGGGTCTTGTGCACCAGGTGCTGGGCGAACAGGTTGTCGAGGAACAGCCAGCCGGAGAGCAGCGACAGCGACAGCAGGCCCCAGCCGGCCCAGAGGAAGCCGAACAGCAGGCTTTCCATGGTCTGCAGCGGCGGGAAGTTCTTGATTAGCCCGGACGGGTGTTTGTGCTTGAGCTGGTGATCCTGCAACAGCAGCAGCAAGGACTGGACCACGGCGATGGTGAACATGCCGTAGGCCAGGATCGACAGCAGGATATGCGCGAGGATGCCCGGCTCTTCGTTGATCAGCGGCACCGTGCCCGACGGCGCGAACTGGGCGATCAGGGCCGTGGTCATGCCCAGCGGGAACAGCAACAGCAGCAGGTTCTCCACCGGGATGCGCAGGCAGGCCAGCAGGGTCAGGGCGATCACTGCAGTGGCGATCAGGCTGGCGGCGCTGAAGAAGTCCAGGCTCAGGCCCAGGGGCGTGAGCAGTTGCCAGAACAGCGCGGTGCCCTGGGCGATGACCGCCAGTGCGCCAAGCAGGCCGAGCAGGCGTTTGTCGGCCTTGGTGCCCTGGGCCAGGCGTGAGCCTTGATAGAAGGTCGCGGCGGCATACAGGCAGGCGGCGATGAGATTGGGTAGCAAGCTGGGTGACAAGGGGAGCATAAGTCCTGTTAGGCAAGCCCGAAAGAGAATGAGTTTGGCATAGATCGCGCCCGCCTAGGAAGACTGCCAGCCGACGGCATGGTGTGCGCTGGGCCAAGTCTTCGTTATAATCGCCGACCTGCCCCTGCCCAAGGCCGGCCGAATACGCCAGAGGCAGCTGATAAACCTCGGTTCTACAGAGCCCGAAAGGATCACCATGTTTGAAAACCTGACCGACCGTCTGTCACAGACGCTGCGCCATGTCACCGGCAAGGCCAAGCTGACCGAAGACAACATCAAAGACACCCTGCGTGAAGTGCGCATGGCGTTGCTCGAGGCTGACGTCGCCCTGCCGGTGGTCAAGGATTTCGTCAACAAGGTCAAGGAGCGTGCGGTCGGCACCGAGGTGTCGCGCAGCCTGACCCCGGGCCAGGCGTTCGTGAAGATCGTCCAGGCCGAGCTCGAAGGCCTGATGGGCGCCGCCAACGAAGACCTGGCGCTCAACGCCGCGCCGCCTGCGGTGGTGCTGATGGCCGGTCTGCAGGGTGCGGGCAAGACCACCACCGCCGGCAAGCTGGCGCGCTTTCTTAAAGAGCGCAAGAAGAAGACCGTGATGGTGGTGTCGGCCGACGTCTACCGTCCGGCGGCGATCAAGCAGCTGGAAACCCTGGCGGGCGACATCGGCGTGACCTTCTTCCCGTCCGATATCAGCCAGAAGCCGGTGGCCATTGCTGAAGCGGCAATCCGCGAAGCCAAGCTCAAGTTCATCGACGTGGTCATCGTCGACACCGCCGGTCGTCTGCACATCGACACCGAAATGATGGCCGAGATCAAGGACCTGCACGCCGCGGTCAAGCCGATCGAGACGTTGTTCGTGGTCGACGCCATGACCGGCCAGGACGCCGCCAACACCGCCAAGGCCTTCGGCGACGCGCTGCCGCTGACCGGTGTGATCCTCACCAAGGTCGACGGTGACGCCCGTGGCGGTGCCGCGCTGTCGGTGCGCGCCATTACCGGCAAGCCGATCAAATTCATCGGTATGGGCGAGAAGAGCGACGCGCTCGAGCCGTTCCACCCCGACCGTATCGCTTCGCGCATCCTTGGCATGGGCGACGTGCTCAGCCTGATCGAGCAGGCCGAACAGACCCTCGACAAGGAAAAGGCCGACAAACTGGCCAAGAAGCTGAAGAAGGGCAAGGGCTTCGACCTCGAAGACTTCCGCGACCAGCTGCAACAAATGAAGAACATGGGTGGCCTGGGCGGCCTGATGGACAAGCTGCCGAGCATCGGCGGCGTCAACCTGGCCCAGATGGGCAGCGCCCAGGGCGCCGCCGAGAAGCAATTCAAGCAGATGGAAGCGATCATCAACTCGATGACCCCGGCCGAGCGCCGCGACCCTGAGCTGATCAGCGGTTCGCGCAAACGCCGTATCGCCCTCGGTTCCGGCACCCAGGTGCAGGACATCGGCCGTCTGATCAAGCAGCACAAGCAGATGCAGAAGATGATGAAGAAGTTTTCTGCCAAAGGCGGCATGGCCAAAATGATGCGCGGCCTGGGTGGCATGATGCCCGGCGGCGGCATGCCCAAGCTGTAACCCCATTCGGACCGGCGGCCTGGAAACGGGCCGACGATCGGAACCCCGCCCCGGCGGGAACACCGCTGCCTTTATATAGAGGCAGCACGAACCGCAGATCTGCAGGCTGGCCTTTTTACCTGGCGTAAAAAGGCATTTGCAAAAGTCCGTGTATTCCTTGAGAATATGCGGCCTTTCGGGCACCCGTGTGCCCGCTGTGCATTATGATTTGCAGCACCGACTACAGGAACGATGTTCAATGCTAACCATCCGTCTTGCCCGTGGTGGCTCTAAAAAGCGCCCATTCTACACCCTGACCGTGACCGACTCGCGTAACCCGGTTACCGGTTCGCACATCGAGCAGGTTGGTTTCTTCAACCCTATCGCTCGTGGCCAGGAAGTTCGCCTGTCCGTTAAACAAGACCGCGTTGCTCACTGGCTGAGCGTTGGCGCACAGCCATCCGAGCGCGTTGCAAAACTGCTGAAAGATGCTGCTAAGGCTGCTGCCTGAATAGTATGAGCGCGACGCCAGAAAAAGCTGATGACCTGATCGTCGTCGGCAAGATTTTTTCGGTTCACGGCGTTCGCGGCGAGGTAAAGGTCTTTTCCTTTACCGATCCGATTGAAAACCTGTTGGATTACCCTAACTGGACGCTTCGGCACGAAGGGAAGGTAAAACAGGTCGAGCTGGTCAGTGGCCGTTCCACTCAAAAGGACCTGGTCGCCAAGCTCAAAGGCCTCGACGATCGTGATGAAGCCCGTCTTCTGAGCGGTTATGAGATTTGTATCTCGCGTAGCCTTTTGCCCAACCTGTCTGCCGACGAGTACTACTGGTACCAGTTGGTGGGTCTGAAAGTCATCAATCAGGACGAACAGCTGTTCGGCAAGATTGATCACCTGTTGGAGACCGGCGCGAACGATGTAATGGTGGTCAAGCCCTGCGCGGGCAGCCTGGATGATCGAGAACGCCTGTTGCCTTATACCGGGCAATGCGTGTTGAAGATCGACCTGGTTGCAGGCGAAATGAGGGTCGAATGGGACGCGGACTTCTAAGCAATGGCCAGCCTGCGCGTAGACGTCATCACGCTGTTCCCCGAGATGTTCTCGGCCATCAGTGAGTACGGCATTACCAGCCGCGCGGTGAAACAGGGGTTGTTGCAACTGACCTGCTGGAATCCGCGGGACTACACCACAGATCGTCACCATACGGTAGATGATCGGCCGTTTGGCGGTGGTCCGGGCATGGTGATGAAGATCAAGCCTCTGGAAGACGCCCTGGTGAATGCCAGGCAGGCAACCGGAGAGGCGGCAAAGGTGATTTACCTGAGCCCACAAGGCCGCAAGCTGACTCAGTCGGCGGTCAAAGACCTGGCGAAGCACGAATCGTTGATTCTGATAGCCGGTCGATATGAAGGCATCGACGAGCGCTTTATTGAAGCTCATGTCGATGAAGAGTGGTCGATTGGAGACTATGTCCTGTCTGGCGGCGAGCTGCCGGCGATGGTCCTGATCGATGCGGTTACACGACTGCTGCCCGGAGCTTTAGGGCATGCGGACTCGGCGGAGGAAGACTCCTTCACCGATGGTCTGCTTGATTGCCCGCACTACACCCGACCTGAGGTGTATGCGGATCAGCGTGTTCCCGACGTGTTGCTTAGTGGCAACCATGCACACATCCGGCGATGGCGTTTACAGCAGTCCCTTGGGCGGACCTATGAACGACGCGTCGATCTTCTGGAAAGTCGCTCACTTTCTGGAGAAGAGAAGAAGCTGCTGGCGGAATACCTCCGTGAGCGGGACGATAGTTAACGTATCGATGGTAAATCCAGTTGATTTACCTTAGGAGCACAGCATGACCAACAAAATCATTCTTGCACTCGAAGCAGAGCAGATGACCAAAGAGATCCCGACCTTTGCCCCGGGCGACACCATCGTCGTTCAGGTGAAAGTGAAGGAAGGCGATCGTTCGCGTCTGCAGGCTTTCGAAGGCGTTGTAATCGCCAAGCGTAACCGTGGTGTGAACAGTGCTTTCACTGTTCGCAAGATCTCCAACGGTGTTGGCGTAGAGCGTACTTTCCAGACCTACAGCCCGCAAATCGACAGCCTGGCCGTGAAACGTCGTGGTGACGTGCGTAAAGCCAAGCTGTACTACCTGCGCGACCTGTCCGGTAAAGCCGCTCGCATCAAGGAAAAACTGTCCTGAGGACAGCTTGACCGGTGGCTGCGGCCACCATGCGAAAAAAGCAGCCTTCGGGCTGCTTTTTTGTTGTCTGAAATTTGTTTGCCGATATGAAGCCCATGACCCCCAGAGAGCAGGAAATCGAACGCCGCACCGAACTGTCGGTGACCCGCGTGACCAAGGCGGTATTCCCGTCCACCACCAACCACCACAACACCCTGTTCGGCGGCACCGCGCTGGCCTGGATGGACGAAGTGTCGTTCATCGCCGCGACGCGTTTCTGCCGTTTGCCGCTGGTGACCGTGTCCACCGACCGCATCGACTTCAAGCACCCGATTGCCGCAGGTTCCATCGTCGAGCTGGTTGGGCGGGTGGCGACGGTAGGTAACACCAGCCTCAAGGTCGAGGTCGAGGTGTTTGTCGAGAGCATGAGCTGTGACAGCCGCGAGAAGGCTATCCACGGCCTGTTCAGCTTTGTCGCCATTGATGAAGACAAGCGCCCGGTGCCGGTGCTGCCCGGTTTCTGACCATCCTGTAGGAGCGGGCTTGCCCCGCGATAATGTGCAGGCTTCACCGGCCTCATCGCGGGGCAAGCCCGCTCCTACTGCGGCTGAATCAACGCCACCAGCGTCCACCCTGGCCCAGGCTTCAGCACACTGTCCGGCCCGAACACATGCACCCAGCCGCTGCCATCGCGGGCAAACAGCGGGTTCGCCCGCTCGCCATGCAGCGCCTGATAGTCCGCCCATCCAAAGGTTTCGGTCAGGTGCGTGCTGTACAGCTCCGCTCCGTTGTTGAGCAAGCCGGCCAACTGCCCGTAGGTCAGCGGCTGGCTCCCCAGCGTCTGCCCGCGATGCTCATCGCTGGCCCGGTGCTTGTCGCTGCGCTTGGCCTCCAGGCCGCTGGCCAGGACAAACAGCCGCTGCGGGCCAAAGTCATGGCGAAAACGGGTGCAGGCCAGGGTATTGAGCTCGCCCGCCGGCGACAGCCCGAGCAGATGGCCCAGGCCCACCAGGTCCAGGTGCGCATCGGCATGCTGCGAGGCAGGGTGGCCAAAGTAAGTCGGCAAGCCCTCCATGCGCGCGGCGCGGATGTTTTCCCAGCTGGAATCGGCCAGCAGCACCCGGCAATCCAGCTGCTGCAGGGCCTTGGCTACGGCCCGGGCCAGCGGGTTCGCGCCGACGATCAGAAAGCCGCTGGGGGCGGGCTCGGCAACCTTGAGCAGGCGCGCCAATGGCCGCGAGGTGGCGCTCTGCAGCACCACGGTGCCGATGATCACGGCGAAGGTCAGCGGCACCAGCAACAGGGCGCCTGCATGTCCGGCTTCGTCCAGGCGAATGGCAAAAATCGCCGACACTGCTGCGGCAACGATGCCGCGTGGGGCGATCCAGGCGAGCAGGGCGCGTTCGCGCCAGTTCAGTTGCGAACCAAAGGTCGACAACGCGACGTTCAGCGGCCGGGCAACGAACTGGATGACCAGCAGCAAGGCCAGTACCGCCGGGCCCAGGCCAATCAGGGCATCCAGGTCCAGGCGCGCAGCCAGGAGGATGAACAGCCCGGAGATCAGCAGCACGCTGAGGTTCTCCTTGAAGTGCAGGATCTGTCGTACATCCACGCCCTTCATGTTCGCCAGCCACATGCCCATGAGGGTGACCGCCAGCAGTCCCGACTCGTGCATTACCTGGTTGGAAGCAATGAAAATTCCCAGCACCGCCGCCAGCGAAGCCAGATTGTGCAGATACTCCGGCAACCACTGGTGACGGATTACCTGGCCCAGCAGCCAGCCGCCGGCCACGCCGAAACCGCTGCCGCAGACAATCACCCCGGCAAAGGTCACCAGGCTATGGCTCAGGCCCTCGCCGGCGGCACTGGCGATGATGAAGCTGTACACCACCACCGCCAGCAGCGCGCCGATCGGGTCGATGACGATGCCTTCCCAGCGCAGGATGTTGGCGATGGCCGCCTTGGGCCGCACCACCCGCAACATCGGTACGATCACCGTCGGCCCGGTGACCAGGGTCAGGGTGCCGAACAGCGTCGCCAGCATCCAGTCAAAACCCAGCAGCCAATGGGTGGCCAGGGTAATCAGCAACCAGGTCGACAGCGCACCGAGGGTGACCATGCGCTGTACCACGCTGCCGATGTCTTTCCACTGCGACAGGTGCAGGGTCAAGCTGCCTTCGAACAGGATCAGCGCCACCGCCAGTGATACCAGCGGCATCAGCAGCGGGCCGAACAATTCTTGCGGGTCGAGCCAGCCGAGCACGGGGCCGGCGAGAATGCCGCTGAGCAGCAGGAAAAGAATCGCTGGCAGTTTCAGGCGCCAGGCCAGCCATTGGCAGCACAATGCGGCCAGACCGATACCACCAAATGCCAGCAATATCTGTTGTTCGTTCATTCAGGCTCCCTATGCCGGCAGTGTTATGGAAGACTAGCGGCAATTCGTCGTTTTCGTCGCCTGCCGCAGAGTTGTCATGCCCGCTATTGAACATCCGCTTATCGATCAGTTCCTTGACGCCCTGTGGCTGGAAAAGGGCCTGGCCGACAACACCCGCGATGCCTACCGCAGCGACCTGGCGCTGTTCAACGGCTGGCTCAAGGAGCAGGGCGTCGAGTTGCCCAATGCCGGGCGCGAACTGATCCTCGATCACCTGGCCTGGCGCCTGGAACAGGGCTACAAGCCGCGTTCGACGGCACGCTTTCTCTCCGGTGTGCGAGGGTTTTATCGCTACTTGCTGCGGGAAAAACTGATTGGCGTCGACCCGACCCTGCAGGTGGAAATGCCGCAACTGGGTCGGCCATTGCCCAAATCTCTGTCGGAAGCCGACGTCGAGGCCTTGTTGCAGGCGCCGGACCTGAGCGAGCCGATCGGCCAGCGCGACCGCGCCATGCTCGAAGTGCTCTACGCCTGTGGTTTGCGCGTCACCGAACTGGTCAGCCTGACCCTCGACCAGGTCAACCTGCGCCAGGGCGTGCTGCGGGTGATGGGCAAGGGCAGCAAGGAACGCCTGGTGCCCATGGGCGAAGAGGCGGTGGTGTGGATCGAGCGTTACCTGCGTGACGGCCGTAACGAGCTGCTCGGCGGGCGCCCCAGCGATGTGCTGTTCCCCAGCCAGCGCGGCGAGCAAATGACCCGCCAGACCTTCTGGCACCGCATCAAGCACCAGGCGTTGGTGGCCGGTATCGACAAGAGCCTGTCGCCGCACACCCTGCGCCACGCCTTTGCCACGCACCTGCTCAACCACGGCGCCGACCTGCGGGTGGTACAGATGCTGCTGGGCCACAGCGACCTGTCGACCACCCAGATCTACACCCATGTGGCCCGTGCGCGGCTGCAGGAACTACACGCTTTGCATCACCCTCGGGGTTGACGCTCGGGCGATCATCCAGCAGATTCCGACACCTCAAACGCTCGATATGGAAATCAAGCATGACCAGGTTCAAGTGCCCTGCAGCCGTGCCGTTGCCGGTCAGTAATGTCTGACGCCCTGTGGGCCGCCCGCCAGGGCGATGCGCTGATGCACACCTCGATGATGGCCGACATCGTCAGCGGCGTGCTGGAGGTGGCCGCCAACGTCGCCATCGGCGTGCTGGCCACCGCGGCGGTGACGGCGGCGCTGG